>JAYUSZ010000251.1:0-9940 GCA_043755435.1 Bryobacterales bacterium
CGCCGCCGGTTCCGGCTCCTGAAATTGTCGGCAACAAGTCGTAATCCATTCGCAGGGGATTGTTCGCGCCTGCACCGAAACAGGGCACAGTGTAACGGGGGATTGTTCCAGCTGGATCACACCCCACACCCACGCGGTAGGACGTCCAGGTGAATGCAGTATTGTTGGTGGGTGAAGTTTGAAAGGAAACCACTATTTGGATCGAACGCGGTGATGGATTCCGTCAGGTTTATTGTGTTGGGGCTGAGTCCAGTGACGTTATTGGCACCAAACGGTGTATTTATGACTCCTGTTAAGGTGCCGGTGCCTGCGATTGGACCACCAACACTGGTCAGCACCGTGGCGTTTGCGATAGACGAAGCTACCAGTGTTAGCACGAACGTGTTCAAAAGAATTGTTTTTTGCATGTTTATCTCCTCAGAGTTTTTTCAGCCATTCATTGGCTTCTGGGAGTACTATGCGTGAACCAATTCGATCCGGGGTCAGGGAGCTTTCAAATTACTTTCTAAGCAGATGCTCCAAGCCTTCCACAAAGAAATGATCGCCCCACATTACTGATTCATCCACACCTAGATTCTTATGAACATGATAAACGCCACCTGTGAGAATTCCCTCATACCCACGCTCTTTGCCCAAGTGTTTTTCACAAAGCGAACGTAGAATGCGCAAACCGGTGGCCCAATAAAGGTGCCCTTTTATTGGATCGTGCAGAAGACGGGAAAGGCGCAGCATGCCGCTGGCGGCAATGGCCGCAGCTGAGGTATCGAGCAGTTTCCGCTTGCCGGGAGGTGCATTGAAATCCCACGGTGGAATTCCATCGGAGGGCGTGTGGGTAATGTAGTAATCAGTGCACGCTTCGGCCGTAGCAAGGAAGTGTGGATCGCGGCTGTACTCGTAGCAAGTACCAAATCCATACAACGCCCAAGCAAGCCCGCGAGACCAGCAGGAATCTCCGCGATAGCCCTGCTGCGTGCTTTGCCGAAGAAATTCGCCGGTTTCCGTGTCGAAAATTCCTTCGTGAGCAGTGGAGCCATCGCCGCGCACCAGAACTCGCTGTGTGGTCATCGTGTGACGCATGGCAATTTCGCGAAGTCTTTTGTCGCCGGTGGCACGGGCAGCGTAAAAAATGATGGGAACGTTCATCATGATGTCGATGAACAAGGAATCGTCACCAACAAAGGAACGTAAGTATTGTCCCTTTTCGTTGTAGCGCTGAGCCAGCGTTTTGCCTGCATCCACAATCACTTTTTCCAACTTTGGCTTGGGATCAAGACGGTGCCAGCGGTAGTATGTGGAAAGAAAGATAAATCCTAAATCGTGGACCTCTTTGTCATTCTTCCGCGGCTCAAGCGGAGTGGAATAGTGGATGGCCCGCTCCTTCCAAAATGCAGCGTCTTTTCCACGATGTGCCAATTCATGGCGATGAAACATCCACAACATGCCGGGAAGGAAACCATCAGACCAGCGAGTCCATGCTGGCCCATCGTGTTTCCATTTGCCGTTTTGCGTGTAGATCGGATAGAAATCCGGATGCTTCTCTATCAGCTTACGAACTTGCTTTTGGGCAAACTGCAATGAGTCTTCAAATAGTCTTTCGTCGGAATCCAGCTCAAATTGAATCAAGAGTTCAGTCCTCCTGCGGACCTTTTACTAACGTACCATTCGTGATAGCTGAACATATCTAACTAAATCCCTAAAGGAGATGACATTAAATTTGTTTTCCTTCAGAAAACTTAAGTAAAACTCAAACAACTCTGGTGGCGTGGTGACCCAATCATGACCATAATCCGGCACACCATGAATAGTGAGTACGGCAATTTTCCCGTTCCTCGCTTGCTGTAAGCCGGCAAGAATCAGTTCCTTGTTGTCCTTTCGAGTGGTGAATCCAGGAATCAGCATTGGATCATCTTTCAGGGGATCGTAAACGCGATCCTCACCAGCTCTGGCAAATAGATAGCCGCGGGCACGCAGCATGGCGATTGCGGCGGGACTGTTGGCATAGCCTGGATAGGCGAAGGTCACAGGACGCGGCGCGCCAGACGACATTATTTTTTGTTCGATGTAATCGAACTGCTCTGCAAATTGATCGGGCTTCAGCTTATCCACATGCTTATGGGTCCAAGTATGATTGGCAACTTCGAACCCCATTTTGTGCAGTTCGGCGATTTGTTCCCAAGTCATGTAATCGTGTTTGTTGGCGAAATCGGGCGGAAACTCACAGACGAAAAAAGTGGCCGGAAATCCGTACTTTTTTAGCAACGGTGCGACGTAGGTGGCGTGAGTGCTGACTCCATCGTCGAACGTGAGAATCACTGTTCTATCGGGAATTGGCGACAAGTCCGCCGCATTTAGAAACGGGATGAGAAGTAAAAAGGTCAACCGAGGAAGTGACATAAGAGCAGGTTATTGGATTTTACGAAATGCCTCACGGGCGGCTCGAAGATCTTTGCCGTATTCGATTATCCCATCGCCAGTATCCAAGGAGTCAGGCTTTCGCAGCAAGGCTTCGTCCAATGCCTTCAGCACAGCCTTGCGCTCTGCATCTGAAAGGCCGTGCGTTGTGGATAAGCGTTGTGCCGCCCAAATTGGGCACGCGAAATCAGGATTTCGGATTCCGAATTTTCTGGAATCCTTGATACTGACATCCTCGACCGTTGAGTTGATTAATGAGAATGGAAGTCTCGGAACGAAACATGGACTCTAACATTGGCTCCGCAGAATAACAGAGGAACATGAGGGCGGTGACGGCCATAAGTTGTCGGCTGCGCAAGCTAAATCGCGTTGCATTGAAAGTGAACCAAGCAACAACAAAAAGGGAGATTACAAGGAAGAAAATCATAGTCTAAGCTCGCCAACGGACTCCCAGGTCAAGCGTTTTCCGGCAATACTCAAGACTCCGCTGCATGTGATCCAATTGTTGGGGTCTCAACGCACTCATGTATTTTTCACGAACACCGTTCAGGTCGCCCATCACATGAGGCTTGTTGTACGGGCTACCTTGTTTGGCTAATGCAAGGAATCGGCCCAAGTCTCGCGAGCGGTGTTTTGGGAACCACTTTGTCCAAAACTCGTCACTATGAACAGGCAGCACAACGGGTGGGCGGGCAGTGATTGGCTTACAGTAGATGAAGACTCCGGCAGGTATTAATTGAGCAGCGCGGTCGACCAGCACTTTGAAATCTAAGGTGCCTTCCCCAAGAGGAACCCATTGAACGGCAATGCCCCCGGCCTGTTCATATACTACGGAATCCCGCAGGTGAAAGGTTACGGCAAGGGGACCCAATTCCTCAATTGTTGTTAAGGGATGCTCCGCAACAAATACGGGGTTGCCGGTATCAAGATAAGAACCGACGAATTCCTTGCCGGCGGTTTCAATCACTTGACGGGTTTGAAACGCATTCAGTTCTTTGTGATTTTCAATTCCAATTTTCAAGCCAAGGTCCATGGCCTGAGTCCGCACTTCACGTAGAATCTTGATGGCAGTTTCCATGTGCTTATCTACTGGGCCATCATCCGGCATGCTGTAACGATCACCCGCCAAAAGGGCGCGCACAATGGGGGAACCCATGGCTGCGGCTCGATCCAGATTCTTGCGTAAAACGGCGACAGATTGCGGAATACCTTCCAGTGTCTTTGGTAGGATGGCACCACCCCCGGTCTCGATGCGCATGTTGCTACCGGTGACCCAGGCTTTCACTTCAACCCAATGTTTAGGATCCATGACGGCTTTATCGAGGGAGTCTTGAAGAAAGATGGAATCCAGTTTTTCGGCTGTACAGTATTCAAACAATTGACGGTCAGTCCACTGCTGAAAACGAAGGCAATAGGTGTTGATACCAAGCTGCCATTTACGGGCTGCGGCCTGTGAGGGTGCGGCTGCGGCCAAAGCTAGTGTAAATAAGTCGCGACGAGTCATTCCTTTCGAGTATATTAAGCAGCTATGCTTGTTGCATGAGCTTCCTCGACAATCTGGAAAATAATTTAAAGGCGCTGGAGTCGCGCGAGGAGAATGATCCTACGCGAGCGGGCCGGGAAGCTGCGGCCAGAGAAAAGAGCCGTGTGGAAGCACTAGCGCGCGCACCCTTTGCTGAAGCATTGAAAACTAGTCCGTTCACGGACCAACTATTGACAGCCTGCCGGGTAGTTGGCCATGCCCAAAGAACCTTGGTGCAATTTACTTGGTTAGGGGAAGTGCTGCGGCTGGACGCCAAGGAGAAGCGGCTGGAATTGCGGCCAACAATCAAATGCGTTGAAGCGGTTTATTTCGTTGATGGCGAAGTGCAAAAGCGAGCACCGTTGAATTTGAAAGGGAATGCAGAAAAGTTAGCGAAGAGCTGGCTTACTGAATAATTTCAAATTTAAATGACGGAATTGGCCGGAAACGTTGATTCTGTTAACTCCACTACGCTACTATATTAGTGCGGGGTGGAGCAGCCTGGTAGCTCGTTGGGCTCATAACCCAAAGGTCGCATGTTCAAATCATGCCCCCGCAACCAATCAAATCAATTAGTTGCAAATTTTCCGCGCCAAGCAAAAACTCCCATTAACTCCCAATAGCGGAAATGGAAGGGGCAAACACTTCTTCATTCGCATTCTTGGTGGGTTTGAGGATCATGTTCACTACCTTGCTGTGGGCATCTCGCTTACTGTCTGACATTGCCCTTCCGTAGACGTTCATCGTTGTTTGAATGCTGGCATGCCGCATCAACTCCTTTTGGACACTAATGGGAGCATGCGTATCATCCATCCACGACCGGTAGCTGTGCCGAAAAGTCTTCCATCCGATCCCATCGCCCAACCCGGCCTCCTTTCCGGCCTCACGGATATGGTTCTGTTGAATAGTGTCTTGATGGTAGGGCCTCCCTGTTCCTGGGTTTGCGAAGACCCAACCTCTCGGCGTTGAGGGCCAGCGCTCTTTGTGATCGAGGAGGACTTGAATCAAAGCCTCGTCCATTGGAACGCTGTCCCGTGAATATTCTGTCTTCACGTCACCTTCTCTGCCATGAACAATGCTTCGCTGAATCAAAAGCGTCCGATTCTCAAAATCGAAATCGTCCCACTGCAAAGGCATGATCTCCGACGGCCGGAGACCAAGGCACCCTGCAATCCATACCTGAGTGCGATACGGTTCGGGAATCAGCGGAGGCAAAAGGCAGAATTGCTCAGGAGTCAAAACGCGCGGTATCTCCTGACGCCTTGACGAGCCCCTAACCCGAACCAACTTGATTGGATTTTTCTCTACCAGTTCCCATCGCTCTGCGCACTCGAAGATAGTATGCATAAGGCTTCTGATGTTGCCCCTCGTCTTCGGAGCTAATTTGAGCGTCTTCAACCAATCTTCAACTACCATGGGTTTTACCCCGCTGATTGGCGTACCGGCCCAACGTGGCCGGATGTAATTATTGATGCTTGATTGGTATGCCGATCTGGTCGAATATCTCTCTGGCATCTCCTCCTTTTCATATCTAGCGATCACAGCTCCAAAACTCGTTGGCGTGATACTGGACTGTTGCCCTTCGGCGTTGATTCTCAGGAGCAAGGCCTGAACATTTGGCGATTTTCTTGCGGCAGATTCCGTTTGATACTCTTTCAACGAGCCCACAGTGCAAGCGCGTCGCTGCCGCTTGCCCTGCGAGTCCATCTCGTAGAATCTGAACTCCCACATTTTTTCACCGTTCATCCTTGCCTTCAATTTCAAACTTCCATACTGATATCGCGTGCGTGTAAACAACGTTTTTCTCCTTACGTTTGGTTACGGCACGAGTGGCGATTTCGAGCATACCCCAGTTCGAAACCACTCGTCCAATTCCGAAGCGCGAAACCGCCACAGGTCGCCAATACGGTAGGCAGGAAGACGGCCCTGGCGAGCCATCTTCTGAATCGTTTTTGGGTGAATTTGAAGTAGTGCTGCGGCCTGATCGCTGTTCAATGTTGGTTCGAAAACTTGCAGCATCGAAGTAAACTCCTTTCTGTCTTAAATTCTTATCGGTCAAGGGAAAGATCTTGTGCGACTGGCGGCGACGGATCGTATTCCCGGCGGTCCATTGGGTTGCCGAGGCTTCAGGGAGATCAGGACGCATTGACTGGCTCCTGGTCAGCGAGCCTCATCGAATGCCCAGATTTCTTCACTGGCCCTGGGATTTGGTGGGGGGCGACCGGATTCAATGGGCTCCTGCTTATAGACGCGAGCGTATTCAAAGTCTTCCGGTGTGAAAACGTGGCTGTCAATCGCCGAATGCGGCTCAGCTTGGACAATAGTGAGAGAGAGCTCGGAATGATTCAAGAAATAGGGCAGGCGAAGTACAGAAGATGGATCGGAGGCGTCACGATTACCGCCAGTGCTTCGTACCAATTTGTTTTGAAGTTCTTCTGCCTGGCCTTTTTCAAATCCTCGGGTGTTCCACGTTGCATACCAATGTGCGGGAGAGCAGGCAACTATGTAACTGGGTGTTGGCAGGTCTTGCCGCCGAAGCACTGCCCCCACAGCCTCATGCCCATTGCTTTCGAAGTCGACGTATATGTGGCGGATTGTGGATATGTTGTCGCGGTGCGCGTCATGTGATCCATCTCCAAAGGCGTTCGCCGACAAATACAAATCAAAACCTTTGCGGTTCAATTGTTCCAGCCAGTCTTGGAAATGGTCTTCCACGACTTCATTGGCTTGGCTCATCCTTTGCGTCTCTTCACCCGTTCGTGGGTTTTTCAAAACAATAGCAACCCGATCTTCTGGATGGTAGTTGCCCCGAATGTATGAAGTTACCGCACGGTGGCGATTATCAATCTCAATCCCGTTCGAGCGCGGGTTCCAGTTCATAGCTATCCTCTTTGGGGTAGTAATTGGTAACTCGAAGGATTTCCGTGACGGATCGCTTGCCATCCTTCCTTTCGACTTGAACGACGAGGTTCAACGCTTCGGCGATGTTGCTCCGAATCGCCTTATAAGGAAGTTCAATGCCTGACATGAGAACACAAGTCGTGAACCGGGAAATGGCATCCTTGGCGGAGTTCGCATGGACTGTGCAAAGGGTCCCAGTGTGGCCGGTGTTCAAAGCCTGCAAGAGGTCAAAGGCTTCGCCGCCTCTAATCTCGCCTAACAAGATTCGGTCTGGCCGGAGCCGTAGCGTGGTTCGCAATAGATCACGAATGGCAATTTGTGGAAGCCCTGGTTGTTCGCGGCGGGCTTCCAGCCGCACAAGATTTTGTTGTGTGAGTTGCATCTCCGCGGTGTCCTCAATCACCACAACTCGATCCGATGGAGGGAGGAAGGCAGTGAGTGCGTTAAGCAGTGTCGTCTTTCCAGCGCCGGTGCCGCCGGAGATCAGAATGTTTTGCCTTTCTTCGATTGCGAGCTTAAGGATGTCTAGAGCCACCGGCGTGAGGCTTCCTGTCCGGACCAATTCCTCCGGGGTGTAGACCTTGCTGTTGAATTTTCGGATGGCCAAGATAGTTCCATTAGCAGAGCAAGGTGGAAAGACTGCGGCCACGCGTGATCCGTCAGGGAGACGGGCGTCCAGCAGTGGCTTTTCTTCGTTGATTTCATCCCCAAGAATTCGGGCAATATTGCGTACGGCGACTTGGAGTGACTTCTCAGAGATGAAGGCATCGGTTTTCTTCAGTTGGCCTTGGCGCTCAATAAAGATACCGGTCTCGCCGTTCACAAGAATGTCCGAGACGGATTCGTCTTCGATAAACGGCATTATAGGTTCAATGAATGGACGGATGACGTGCCAGTTTGCGGATGGGTTCATAATTGTCCCCTTCGGAGTTGCTCGAAGTAGGAAATATTCCGATCGAGGAAATACGGTTTCAAATAGCAATAGGATGGCGGCAGAGGATTGAGGCCGTCATAGGCAAGGACGATAGATTGCGCGTTCTTCAGTTCGGCAAATATCTTCGCTTCAAAAACGAAATCGCGTTGAACGTTGTAGCTCTTCGAAGCACTGATGCTTGAGCGCTGGGACGATGCCTGACCGGTGAGTACACTGACGCCGGCGTCTTGGCCGTGTTCGGCGAAACTGTAGTTCAATTTGAGTTGCTCCTCTTTGCCGCATAGTTCGCTTGCTGTGCGGGCGCTGAAATCATCCGAGAGCGAAAGAAAGATTTTGGTGCGAAAAGTTTGAAGCAAAGTGCGCCACGATTCCCCAGGCAGTGTGGACCGCAATGAACTGATGCTTTGGGTCGCGACAATCGGAATACACTTGGCTTGGCGGGAAAGGGCAAAGAACTTTTCGTCCCCGGACGGATCGTGTTCGCCGACGGTGGCAAAGGCGTGATACTCATCACATAGAAACAGCACATCCCGCCAATGCCTGCCCGGATCTGCTTCCATGCCTGGAATCCGCAGTAGCATGGCCCGCTGAAAGTCTTGCTTCATCATGGTTCCTATGGCCCGTGCCAGACCTGGGTTTGATGCGACAGGAAAGTTGAGCGCGCAAACGGTCCCGGTTTCGATCAATTCGCTGAAGGTAGGCATCGGAATACCAAATCGACCGTCTGCATTTGCGACCGAATCGTAGGTTTCCTTGGGTGGGCAAAACACCCGCTTCACAGCCGGATTGTCATCAAACAAGGACAGAAATACCGAGATACCTTCTACGATTGATGTCCTGAGTTTTGGCTCAATACGGGACCAGTCATGTTGGAACCAACGCTTGACTGCTTCAAATTTTTCCCGCTTGTCTTGGGACCAGACATTTTCTCCCCCAGGCGTAATCCGAACTTCAAATCGGAGCTTCAGCCGATCAATCATTGTGCGAAGTTCCGGAGAGTTCGGCGACGTCATTCGATTGAGGGTCTTGTCCAGTTCAAACGGAAATTCCTCCAGTTCGCGATGACGCATGAAGTCGTCAACCTGGATCATCAGGAACTTCGATTGCAGAAGGCTTTCGCCTTCTTTGATTCTAGATTCGAGTAGGTCTGGGTTGATGGCGCACTCATAGATATCGAACAAGGTGACATAGTCGTAAAGAATCTTGTGAAGCAGGATGATAAATTTCACAAGATTGGTATAGCTTTGCTGCCAAAATGGCTCGCGGCCTCGTCCGTAGACGTTGTTGAGGAGCGAGGCAATCCCGTAGGCCGAGGCGTAGGCGTCAAGGTCGTTGTGCAGCGGATTGTAGCGGTAAGACGAATCCAACCCGATTTCCAAGTAGTCATCCTCGCGCCCGTGCTTCGCTAAGATCGACTTCACCTTGTGGCAGAAATCCCCTTTCACTTCGAGGATCATCCCGCCGATTTTGAATTTAGAATCGGAGGCCCGGTATGCCAGCAGTTGTTCAGCAAACGGATACATACATCCGCTTGTCTTGCCGGAACCGATTGCGCCGAAGATGGCTGTTCCAGCATAAAGACCCCGGCTTGGTATCGTTAACCAATCTGGATTCTCCACGGCAACTGGGCGCTTGGGATTGTGCGTTTCGCCAATGACAAGGAACGGTTCCTTTCGGCTGTTGGCATCCGGGTGGCAGACTGATTTGCCCGGTACCCGGCTCTTTGACGAGGAAAATGTAGGCCAATGACGAAGCGGTGGTCAACGTTATGAATGGCGTTGTAACCGCCATCGCTAAGTATCCGTATCGGATCGAAGAGCACAACGCTGGTTTGTGCATCGACACAAGTTGGAGAAGGGGATGTTCGTCCGGGAACGGATGCTTAGTGAGGAACCACCAACCAATTCCGAAGGAGAGAATTGCCAACAGGACTCGGTTGGTCATACGTCCCTCCTGCGCTTGTCTTTCCATTCGGCAAATCCTTTGTCTTTGCGGAAGGCGATCTCAAGGGCTTGGCTGACTACGTAATCGCGCTCGCTTTCGAGGTACTCACAGTAGAGTGCAAGTTCCTCCATGAGTCCGGTTTCAATCTTGGCTTCGAGTCGTTCTCTTGTGACTTTGGTTTGCTTTTGTATGTAGGTCATTTCTTCCTCCTGTTTTTCCGGTTAGAA
>JAYUSZ010000252.1:0-3959 GCA_043755435.1 Bryobacterales bacterium
TCCGATTCCAAATTCACTGCACCGGAACCAGAGCTCGCCGTAGTACTTGGCAGCAAAGGTTCCGTGGTTGGTTACACATTAGCCAACGACGTTTCGGCCTGGGACATTGAAAAGGAAAACCCGCTGTACTTGCCGCAATCGAAGGTCTATACAGCTTGTTGCGCGCTGGGTCCTGTGATTATTACTGCTGACGAATTGAAGAATCCATACAACCTTGAAATGAGCATGGTGATAAAGCGCGGCACCACGACCACGTTTGAGGGGTCAGCTTCAACTTCGAAGCTTGGGCGCAAGATTGAAACCCTGATCGAATGTTTGATGATGTCGAACCCTGTACCAGCGGGTTCGGTGGTTTTGACCGGCACAGGAATTATAGTGACGGAAGTTTCTGCACTTGCAGCGGGAGATGTTTGTACGATTAGTGTTCCAGAGTTTGGAGAACTGGCGAATCCTGCTGTGATTGTTTAGCCAGTTTTTTAACAGCACGAGTGATTTCTTCCCATGTGGGTGGAACTTGGTCCACGCTCTATGCTTGGTTACTCGGCCATTCGCCTATTGATCGAACATTCGTTGGACAACAAAACATATGCGTTTTCTCGTCACTCTCGTACTCCTCGCGATTACAATTTGCCAAGCCGCAGAAACTCTGAATCTCGCGGAAAAGCGCTTCCAGAAGAGCATGACGAATGTGACTCTATCCGGACTTTTTACCGAAGATGGTATTGCTGAAATGAGCGAGGATCGCTACGTGATCGACGGTGTTACTAAGGGGAAGGACGATCAGTGGAGATTTGACGCTCGCATCGAATACAACAAGAAAGAAATCAAGTTTGCCCTGCCTGCTGAAGTGAAATGGGCTGGCGACACCCCCGTCGTCACCATCAACAATTTCCCTATTCCCGGTGCCGGTACGTTCCAAGCTCGCATCCTATTTTTCAATGGCAGTTATGCTGGAACTTGGGTTGGCAAAAAACGTGGCGGCAAAATGTTTGGGAACGTGATCAAAAACTAAATGTTTTTCTTCGCCCCAGTAAGATGGCCAATGCCGCAAGCACTCCCAACCCATACCGCGGCTCGGGCACGTTAATCTGGCTTGTTGTCACATTCAAACCCCATTGGAGTAAAGACCCATCGATGGGAATGGACGAAGGTCCCGGCGCGTAATCTATTATCTCCAGTTGCCAATATCCAGACACAGTTTGCCCGGCAAACATGGAAGAAAATGCGTTTGGTGTCGAACTCAACGGATCCGTTGTGGCATAACCCGACGTGAATCCGCCGCTTTGCCCCGGAATGAAATCGGCCGTCCCCAAGCTCTGCGCCACTGTCCAAAGGTTGGTCGAAAACCCAGAACCAAACTCGTAGTTGTCACCCGTTCCCAGTGGGTCGCCAAATTGCGCCGTATAACCAAAGTCATTCGGATCGTTAGATACTTTCCCGATCCGGTAGAACAGCCACTGCGGTCCACCAAGCATCACCGTTTTAGTTGCGTCCGTGTAATGTGTAAGTGCAACGCCAATGTCTCCGGACGATTCGTGCCGGAATCCAAATAACGAAACTGTAACTGCATTTCCCGCTGCAATTGTTCCGGCCGTATTCACTAGGAAGCCACAGGTGAGCACTCCAGGTGTTATATTTCCCAGACCGTCAACCGTTGCATCAGGAATATTTCCTGATCCTGTCGAGCAGGTTGGTGATAGCATCGGTGCTGCGTCAGCTCCGTTACTTATTAAAATCCAGACTGCAATTGTTAATAGAATGTAATGATAACGCTTCCCAACTTGTGTCAAGTGAATGTTATCTTGATACAGGAACATACAAAAACAATAACACGCCTGTACTTACAAGGCACGGGGTAAATATATGGTCAATAGTGTAATGAAGAATATTTGTTTTGCAACAATGATCGCACTGCCCACCGGTTGCCTCTACGCAGCCGACCCGCTGGCGGCCAAGACGATGGTTGTCTACGCAACTAACTCCGCCGATTCCATTGCTGTTAAGGACCACTACACAGCAGCACGTTTGATTTCCAACGTATGCCCAATCACCCTCCCCAATGTGGCTGCAACCTCGCTTAGCGAAGCAGACTACAATGCCTTCGTCAGAAACCCAATCCGCAATTGCCTTACCAGCGTGGGCCGGACAAATATCCTCTACATTGTTTTGGCTTACATCCGCCCTTTTCACGTTGATGCAAACAACGGCCAGTATTATGCGCTTGATTCCTACCTGGCTGATGCTTGGGATCAATATGCCACGCAATCCTTCAATATCTTTCCTTCAGCCGCCCATCGTTACTTTGCCGACAACCAAAGTCAGGGCAACTACAACCTGCCCTTTCAAACTTTCGAAGCCTATCGGGCTTCACCGCGCAGTACCTTGATCTACTCCGTATGGCGTTTGGATGGTGCCACGCCATCCATTGCTAATGGCTTGGTAGACCGTGCTACTTCTGCCATGAACAATCTTACAGGAGCGGTCTGTATCGACAGACGAAATAATCTCAACTTCACTTCTGATTTTGGCTTCGGGGGTGGTGAATGGGATCTCCACCAGGCGGCTTCGTTTCTTGGCCAAGCTGCATTCCAAGTGGCGGAAGATTCAGACGATGCCGAGTTCGGAACCAGCCCGGCACCATTAACCTGTCCGTCCCCGGCTGGCCCTGTTGCTTTCTACGCAGGTTGGTACAGCTATAACAACTACAACGGGCCAGGTGTATTCAATTTCGCCCCGGGTTCAATAGGACTTCATTTGGACAGCTTCTCCGCTGGCGATCCAAGAAGCGGACCGAACTGGGTGAATAACGGATTGCAAGCTGGTGTTACCGTCAGCAGTGGTGCTGTCAATGAACCCTACTTGCAAGGCCTTACCCGAGCAGGCGGACTGGCTCGAAATTTGCTGGAAGGAGCCAATGTAGGCGATGCTTTCCTGCGAAATACACGGTGGTTAAAATGGATGATCTTAAACATCGGTGACCCGCTCTATCGCCCGTTTCCAATTACCGGACGCGCTCCATTCAACCCTCCAGCACCAACGGACTCATTGCTAATTGCCGCAAGAGAATTGTTGGGTGGTGCGGCGACAACGGGAACAGTTACCCTGGCCACGGCCGCACCAGTTGGCGGTACGATTGTCACACTCAGCAGTCAGGTTTCTTCTGCGGCCTCGGTTCCTTCATCCGTGATGATTCCGGCCGGAGCAAGAAGCGCGACATTCCCAATCACCACTAACGCTGTAACCTCAACTACAGCTTTTTCAATTAGCGCAACCTTTGGTGCTACTGTGCTGAAGAATACAATGGCGGTCTTGCCGCTACTAAGCTTTATGAATTTTAGTCGTGGCAGCACTTCGGCAGGTGCCAGCGTCACGGGAACTGTTTATCTAAACGGTAGTGCACCGGCCGGTGGTATCACAGTGGCGTTGACCAGTTCTGACACTTCGGCGGCGACAGTGCCCGCGTCAATATTCATTCCGGCGGGGATTGGAAGGGGAAGCTTCACCATCGCTACTTCGCAGGTAGTAACTAACAAATCCACAATCATCACTGCAAATCATGCAGGTACCGCGACGCAGGAAACGTTGACCGTACTGCCAGCCATCTTCGTCGTAGAGTTTCTTACTGCGTCTGTCAATCCGGGACAAGCCTCTCAGTTTTCTGTTGGTTTGGTGCACCCAGCTCCCCCTGGCGGAGCTTTGGTGACATTGATAAACAGCAATCCAGTTGCGGTGCTGTTCGGTTCCAACGTAATCAACATACCTGCCGGCGCATACTTCGGGTATATTGGATTCACCGCCGGCCCAGGACCCGCAACGGCAACGGTGCAGGCAAGCTATGCAGGTGATACGAAATCAGCAACGATCAATGTGAATTAGCTGGTTTGTAAAGAGCGTCAGGCGATAACACCTTTCGCCACAACCCCGGCCACATCAGTCAGCCGGAAATCACGGCCGGAATG
>JAYUSZ010000253.1:0-9912 GCA_043755435.1 Bryobacterales bacterium
CCAGATTATTGGTACCCCAAACATCGCGGCACCCCGTTCACTGGCGGCCACACCTAACGGAGAATTCGCCTTACTGATGGCTGGTAATGGCAACGTTTACTTATATGATGCGAGTGTAGATGACTTTGTCCAATCGCGCCAAGTGGCTACTAATCCGATTCAGGGTTATTACGGCCCAGTGGCTGCTGGCCCTCGTGGACAGTATTTTGTGGCTAATGGTTTGGTGTTGAATCAGAGTTTGTCACCAATTAGCGGGACTGGATTGCAGCCCACAGTTGGCGGAGTTCCTGGCATTCCTGGCTTTCCTGGCTTTCCGGGTGTAGTAACCACCACCACAACAACGCGGTCGATTTCGGCTGTGGCCGCCGGAAATGGTGCAGTCTATGCGCGGTTTACGCAACCTGCAGCCGTAGCCGGTGCAGCAGTCCAATTGGATGTGGCAGCCATAGAATTGCTTGATCCCGTGACTGGCCAAACTCTGCGTACGACCCAATCGCTGGAAGGTCCATTGTCAACCGTCACAGGAACTCAACGAGTGAACATTGACGGACGTACCTTGGTTGTCGACTTGGCTGATAATTTTGCCTATGCAATCACCAACAGCGGCATCAGCGTAGTTCCTATTGATGTTCCAAATCGTGCTGACGTGCCTCTGCCGGCCCGGGATGGCCTTGTGAATTTGGCCAGCTATCAGCCAGCCGTATCGCAAAATGGTTTAATTTCGATCTTTGGCCAAAATCTAGGTGCATCGGCGAGTGCCAGCACCAATCCTTTGCCCACGTTTCTTGGTGGCCTTTGCGTCACATTAGGCCAGACTCCGCTTCCGTTGGTTTTGACCTCCGCCAACCAGATCAACGCCTTGATTCCTGCCGACGCAACGGCTGGCAGGAACACAATTGTCATCCGCAATGTTGACCGCAAGGCGGCTTCTGGAAATATAGCCGTAACGATTGCTAAGACTGCCCCTGCAGTGATCACAGCTTCTGGATCAACAGAGGCGTTGGTGTTGCGGGCCAATGGGGAGAAAATATCCAAGAAGAGCCCCGCCAAGCGCGACGAAAGACTTGTTATGTATGCAGTAGGCCTGGGTGTTCCAAAAGGCACCACTCTAGCCTTGGGGGCAGCAGCGCCTGCCGACAAAGTTATCAAGACTGACCCCATAAAACTCTATTTTGGGGATTCCCGCTATAGGGAGGCCGAAATCATTGTGGATTCCAGCACCTTTGCCCCTGGCTTGGTTGGCGTCTATCAAATCAACTTTCGTATCCCTGGCGCTCATCTGAGAGGGGACAGCCTTCCCATAATGATCCGCTCCGGTGCAGTGGACAGCCCGATCAAGGGACCTGTCGTTCCCACGATCGCTGTAGACTAATTCCCACTGGATTGCAACCAATTACTTTTTGTGGTGAAGTAGTTAGTGGAAAGTACCGTTTTCCCAACAAATAATTATGAGAGTACTACGCCTTCTCCTCCCAATCGCCTTATTGATCAGCTTGGTTGGTTGTTCATCCGACCCTGATTCCCGCAAGAAAAAGCACCTTGCGAACGGCAACAAATACTTTGACAATGGCAAGTTCAACGAAGCAGCCATCATGTACAAGCGTTCCTTGAAGGAGGACCAACGCTTCGGTGAAGCGTGGTACAGGTTGGGCCTTGCTGAATTGAAGCGTGGCCGTCCGGGAGAAGCGATCAGTTCTCTGCGGCGGGCAGTGGAATTGCAACCCGACAACGATGATGCCAACAGCAAGTTGGCCGATCTCTATTTGACTATTTACCTCTCCGATTCTAAGAAGTACATTTCATTGCTGAACGAATTGAAGGAATTGTCAAATAAGCTCACCAAACGGAATCCAAAATCTTTTGATGCCTTACGTTTGAATGGGTACATGGCTCTTACCGAAAAGGATGTGCCTACTGCGTTGTCCTATTTTGATCAAGCGGACAAAGTGAAGCCAGGCGAAGCAGGTCTGGTGCTAATCTTGGCACAAACCTTATACAACACTGGTAAGCCCGAAGAAGGTGAAGCGCGCCTGAAGGCACTGATTAAGAAAAACAAAGAATACTATCCGGCCTACGATTTCCTCTATGGCGCTTATGCAAGAGCAAACAATTTTCCTGAGGCTGATAAGATCATCAACCAAAAGGCGAACGACAACCCTAAGGACAGTACGTTGCTGGTCAATCTTGCGACACACTATTTCCTTTCTCGCAAAGAGCCGGAGATGAAGGCCGCTTTGAATAGGCTGACTTCGGATCCAAAAACGCACCCCGATGCGTTTCAGTTGGTAGGAGACTTCTACTTCAGAATTCGGGATTTTGATAACTCTCTCAAAACGTACGAAGCGGGCGAGAAGGCATTTAGTGAGAAGCACAAGATTTTCGCCAAGCGTATTGTAGAAGTGAAAGTGGCTCAAAACAAGCTGCCAGAAGCCATGGCTATGGTGGAGGCGTTGTTGAAGGATGACGCAAAAGATCCGGATACCATCGCCATGAAGGCCACGCTTCAACTATATGGCGGCAAGCCAGAACAACAGGCTAGTGCCATTGCAGACTTGCAATCTGTGGTCTCGAAAATGTCTGACAATTTTGTTTTGCGCTTCAATTTAGGACGAGCGTTGTTGCAGCAGGACAATATTGAGGCAGCTAGAGTTCAATTTCAGGATGCAATCAAGTTGCGCCCCGACTATATTCCACCCCGCCTGGCCCTGGCACAAATCCAGCTAGGACGCCAGGAATGGGCAAACGCACTAACATCCGGCAAAGAGATTCTGGCAGCTAGCCCCAATAACGTGAGTGGGCGGCTGATTATTTCCAGTGCGCTAATGGGTACCGGAGACTTCAAAGCGGCCAAGCAGGAGCTGGAAAGTACCTTGAAGTTGTATCCGGAGTCAAACGACGCCAAATATCAACTTGCATTCGTATATTTCCAGGAAAAAAGGTATCCCGACGCAGAGAAGATTTTTTCCGAAATTTACCATTCCAACCCTCCAGACATTCGGGGACTGATGGGTATTACTGAAACTTACATGGTTCAGAACAAGTTTGAGCAGGCAATGGCTGCTGTGAAGAAGGAAATTGACCTTCATCCTGAAAAAACGAATCTGAAGGTAGCATACGGAAATATTGCCGTTCGGAATGGCAATGTTAAGGAAGCCTTAAAGGCGTATGACGATGTAATCAAAGCGAATCCAAAGGATGGAAGTATGTACATCCGGATGGGTATTGCTTACCGGCAACTGGGTGATTCCAAGAACGCCATCGAATATTTAAGGCGGGCCGTTGAGTTATTGCCCAATGAAGCCTCAGCGTATTCTGAACTCGCCATGATTTTACACGTGGAAGGCAAAGAATCCCAAGCCCGCCCGCTGTATGAAAAAATTCTCAAGTTGAAGCCCGATAACGAAATAGCCCTGAATAACCTAGCTTTCATGATGGCCGAAGAGGGCAGTGATCTGGATCAGGCTTTGACTTTGGCTCAACGGGCAAAGCAGAAGAATCCAAATGACGCCAACATCGCCGATACTCTCGGCTGGATTTATATCAAGAAAAACTTGCCAGATAGCGCCATCAACGTTTTCAATGAATTGTTGAGTAAGTCTCCGACGCATGCAAACCTCGCGGTGTTTCGATATCACCTTGGGATGGCGCTAGCCCAAAAGGGAGATAAAGTTGGCGCTAGAAAAGCACTCGCCGATGCGATGAAAGCCAATCCTTCGGCGAAGGACTCTAAAGATATCCAGGCGCTGTTACAGAAGCTTGGATAGTCTCGTTTTATGCCAAAGTTAGGCTTAAGGGCAGGTTTTTTCCTGCCTTTTTTCATTTTCAATTCGGCATTCGGTGCACATCTGCACTCCATTTCCGGCAACTTAAATTCTCATCCTCCAACGCTGCCACCTTTGACCGCCGGGAAGCTCTACGGTGTTCTTGTTTCCGCTAACGAACCCGCAAAGTTGGGCAATGGCCGATTGCGTGTTTCTCTTTTGTCAGGTGCAACGGCTGTTCTTGAAAAAGATCTCCATCGAGGTGATGGGGATTTGTACTCCGTCATCAAGGCCCATGGAAACGAGAAAATCACGATCCGCCCAGAACTTGGTGCCTCGCTAGCGACTCCTTATTTACTCAAAGTCACAGAACTTGGCAGCGCCACCAACATTGCTTTTGAACCGAACAACCGCTGGCAGGATTCCAACCCTATTACACTCAACAAGACTATTTTCGCCTCTGGCGATGAATCCAGTTACTATCCCCAGGAGAAGGGCGGAACCACCCGGGAGTCAGCGTCGAATCCCAAAACCGATTGGTTCCGCTTTGAGTTCAACCAACCCAAACCGAAACTGATTCATTTTGCCATTGATCTAACCGAGCGCGACAATCTTCCTGTAGACATTAGTATTTGGCGATTGGATGCGAAAGATGCCAGCAAAGTGGAGCCATTCCACGATGGCGAGGACCCCGTCGCGCTTCCGCATGAAGTTCAGGCTTTAAATGGCAACAAGTTCACGGTACGGACCCTTTCCAAACCCGGGACCTATTTCATCCGAGTTGCCGCCAATCACCCGGAATACAAACTGCGCACTCGCACGTATGAAGCTCCACCCTACGCTGCGGTTGAAGACGCGGTCCAATCGGCGGTTGATTATATTGTTGCCGCAGGCGATTCCTGGCATGCCAACACTCCACGGCGAGGCGGTGTGTTTAACCGTGTTTCCAGCGTGCATCAGGAAACCTCATTGTGTGTCGCCTGCCACGCCACTCATTTCCCGCAGCGAGCGCAGCTATACGCTTTGCGCAACGGTTATGAGTTGAACAACCGTCAGCCGCTGCAGTTTCTGGCGGAGCGCTTTTACAATAACCCGCGACCTTTCTATGGGTTCGAACAAGATGGAGCTGTGTGGGCCCGGGTGATCTCGGCTCCGGTGAATGTGTTGAGCCGCATGTCTCACCTGTTGAGGTTATTTGAAACGGAAGTATCCGGAGTTCCACGGCCTGCCTATCACGAAGGGATTGCCAAATATATTCGCCTCTACTACGAAGGGCGCACGAAGCTGCCTAACGACGAAACCAACGGCAACACACCGCTGGTGAGCACCTACGAAGTTGCTTGGTATGCCTGGGAATCTACCCGTGATGGTAAAATTGCGGCACTGATTGAACAGGATGACCACAAAAATCTGATTGATCTTTGCTATCAAACTCTGGCACTGGCGGCTATTGATCCCTTCAAGTATGCGGAAAAGTTGAAGTCGAACGCAGCTCGTATTCTTGCACTACAACGGCCGTCGGGGCAGTGGTCAATGCATTTTTCCCTAAAGGAACATGAGGTTGAATTTCAAACCGGTCATGCATTGTGGGCACTATCGGCTGCTGGAATCCCCAGGGATAATCCGCAAATCAAGAAAGCAATCGACCACTTGTTGAGCCGTCAGCAACCATTCGGCGGTTGGTTAGACCCATTGCAATCATTCGAAAATTTCCGCACTCCTTTTCGAGAGACACAGATGGCCATTCTGGGGTTGAGTTCCTATTACCCAAAATCGAAACGTCAAGCAGGCTGGGGTGTAGCCGCTCCAAAGTCATACCCGGTTGATGCCGATGCAAAACTAGTTGCATTGGATGCTACTTGGACTGCACCTCCCACTTCGTTGTTGAAGGAAATTGTAAACGAAGACACTCTAATTCGTCAGCAAGCAACTGAGGCTTTGGGCCGCATTGGTTCGACGCAAGACGATTTGGTTACCCTAACGGGAAGGCTAGGCGATCCAAGTAAACTGGTCGCTCGTACGGCGGCTTGGAGTATTCGCCAACTCTACAGCCGTTATCCAGCGCTTGCTTCAACAGCATTGATTACTGCCATGACTCACAATAAGGAGCGGGTCCGTTGGGGAGCGACGCGCGTCTTTGCCACACATTTTTCCGCATTGGCGAAACGGACAGATTTAGCTGAGCCTTTGGCGTTGCTTGCTTCCGATTCCTCTCCAGCCATTCAAGCGCAAGCGCTGAAAGGCCTGTGGCAATTCTGGTTCTGGGCTCCAGACGATTCATCGAAAGAAAAAATTGAAGACACTCTATTGGCCTCGCTCAATACCGTGCAGCACCCCTGGGCCGAGCGAAATTTGAAAGAGGCTATCTATAACATTTCGGATGAAAATATTCGCTACCTTTACAACAACTGGATCCCGCTGCTTGGAACCGAAGCCAGCCGGAATACGGCGATCGCTGGCAGGCTGCGATTGGAGTCAAGACTGGCCGAAAAATTTGCGACAGTGCTGGATCAGGGGAACACTCAGTCTGTAAAGTTGCTTCTCACGTCGCTTACAGAGTTCGAATTAAGGCGTGGCGATGTTTACGATTTGAAGGCCGATCTTTCCACACCGTTCCCACCCGTCTACAGCCGGATTGGCAACGATGTGGAGCAGATCGTGTTTTTCGGCAAGTCGAACGACCGGTTGGCCAAGGCGCTGAAGCCATATTTGGAATCATCGGACCGTGAACTCAGACGAGTTGCCGAAAACGCTTCCATCCTGTTGCGCGATGCTCCATTTTCAGAAGTTGTGAAGCAAGCAGGCAAGCCAGGTGCAGACCGAGAACAGATCTTCACCAAGCTGAAGGAGCGCATGCCGGAATCCACGCCGATTCTTCGCGCCGCAGGAAGGGCACCAGTTGAACCCAGAAGGCCTGGCACCGCTGGACCTCGCCCTGGTGGGGCTAGCGTGGCGCGGCCCGATGAAGCTTACTTTCGTGGCTACGTGGAACCCATTTTGACGTCTCGGGGAAAAGATGGCTACGCTTGCGTTCACTGCCATGCTTCCCACGCCATTTTCGATGGCAGCGTAGGCAGTGCGCAACGCGTAATCAATTTAGAAGCGCCCGAAGAAAGTCTGATTCTGCGTAAGCCCACCACTGATGCCGAAAGTGAAGGGACCATCAATGCCAGCAAATTGTCCCATGGCGGAGGAATCCGGTTCGATGTCGGCTCGCCCGAATACAACACAATTCTGAATTGGATTCGAGGAACCAAGCCCTGATACAAACACTGCTTAATAACCCCGCTGCGGCATACATCGGTCCTTTTATCGTGTTCGCCGTTTTCCTTGCTGGAGGAAAATATCTCCCCGTCGATCCGGGCCTTGAACAGATCATCCGATTTCTGGCGGTAGCTGCTTCCATCTGGTTCTTTAGTCGGCATCTGGTTAGTTTCCGCATGAAATCTCCAATAGCTTCCATCGCATTGGGAGTTGCAGTCTTCTTTTTGTGGATAGCACCTGACACATTAATTCCTGGTTACCGAACCCACTGGCTTTTCCAGAATTCTTTCCTGCCCAAACTTCAGGCTTCCATGCCCGACAGACTCCTGCAAAATCCTTTTCAGCTGATTTTGCGAATGTCCCGGGCAGCTCTTCTGGTCCCCATACTTGAAGAACTATTCTGGCGAGGTTGGTTGATGCGGTGGTTGATCAGCGACGATTTTGAGAAGGTTCCTCTTGGCACCTATGTGACCCAAGCGTTTTGGATCACCGCCGTTTTGTTTGCGTCCGAGCACGGACCATATTGGGAAGTCGGGTTGCTCACAGGGGTCATTTACAACTGGTGGATGATTCGAACCAAGTGCCTGGGCGACTTATATGTGACCCACGGGGTCACCAATTTGTGCCTATCGTTGTACGTGATTTATACCGGAAAATGGGAATACTGGATGTAGGCGGAAGTCGCGTTGCAGATCTATCTTTATTTCATCGGGAAACCTAAGAACGCAGCGGCTAACGCAATGGCTGCGGAATATTTGAAGTTGGCATCGCGCTACATTCCTTGTCAATCTAAGGAAATTCAGCCGGCGCGATTCGACCCCTGGAAACAGCATCCCAATGGATTTAAGGTTCTACTTGATCCAGAAGGCAAACCCATGAACTCCCCGCAATTCGCACTCTGGTTTCAGAAGGCGGAACTTGATTCTCGGGATTTAGTATTCCTGGTAGGAGGGCATGATGGTTTGCCCTCTGCCTGGCGGAATCGCGGCGATTTATTGTTCAGCTTGTCGGCGATGACCTGGCCGCATGAACTGGCTCGCGTGATGCTGGCAGAGCAAATTTACCGTGCACTGGCAACGCTACGTGGACATCCTTATCCGCGCTAATTCGCGGGCAAGGAATAAATCAGAGTCACAATGGTCCAATCCCCGGGTGAGGTGGAAGTAACTTGAAGGGACCTAGCTCCAGACTCGGCTTTGATCCGGACTGAGCGTTGGTTCTCTTCCACCGCAGACCTACTGCTTACGACAAAACCAGCTTTTTTCAGTTCCGATTCGTAGAAGCTGAGGACTTTTTCAGTGTCATCTTCCGTGTGGAAAACCAACGAGCCTTTTTCTTCCGACCTTTTCTCGATCTGAGTGATTGGCTCGCCTTTCACAGCAGGATACTTAGGCAACCAATCAGGGGTTCTGCCCTTGCCATTGACAACCACCCGTCCATCTTTTGTCTTCACGTCAATCTTGCCGTTCTGCAAATCGCTCAGTTTAACTTCAGCTTCTTCCCCTGTGCTTTTGATCCGAACTTTGACGGTGTCGCCATCCATGGAGATCACTTCCAGATCGGGATTTATAGTAGTGACGACGTTGGCTATGGTCTTCAAAGCGTTCCCCGGAACGGCCACGGATTTGACGACATAATAGGCACCGCCGACAAGCGCCAATCCACCGGCCACCACAATCCCGGCAATTCCTAGAAGAATCCAAACAAGAATGTTCGTCTTCTTTTTGATGTTGGGATCGGGAGGTTGCATGGGTCCAAAGGAGCCAGGAATTGGTGGTGTGGGTTGTGTCATATTTCTGTTGCCCGATCTATTTGTAGCATAAACGGCGATTTTCGAGAGAGAATTTATCTCCTCTTCCGGCACTAATACAAGTGGACCCTTCCATTCATCTCTATCAACTGGATCTGCTCGCCCTGGCGATCAGTGGGCCAATTCTCAGTTGGGTCTTAATCAGCGGACTGGATGACCTCTTTCTCTATTACGTTCTTTTTCTTTCCAAGTTCCAAAAAATAAAACCTGTTCCTACTGCCACACAACTTGCCAGCCTTCCAGAGCGGCGGATTGCGATCTTCGTGCCGTTATGGAAGGAACATCAGGTGGTCCGGCAAATGGTGGAGCACAATATCGCGTCTGTTCAATATTCCAGTTACAACATCTTCATCGGCGGGTATCCGAACGATCCATCGACCATTGCTGCAATTCAGGAATCGGAATCGCGTTTCCCCAACGTACACCTGGCGCGGGTACCTCATGATGGACCCACCTCGAAAGCTGATTGCTTGAATTGGATTTTTCAAACCATGCTGCAGCATGAGGAGAACAACGGCGTTCACTTTGAAACTGTGGTGCTTCATGATGCTGAGGATCTGGTGAATCCTGAAGAGCTCCGCTGGATGAACTGGCATGGTGAAAAGGACATGGTTCAAATTCCTGTGCTGGCATTACCCACTTCCCCGCGTGAGTTTACCCATGGAGTCTATTGCGATGAATTTGTGGAATTCCAAGCTCGAGACCTGCGGGTCCGTGAAATTCTTGGGGGCTTTCTTCCTTCCAGCGGTGTGGGTACAGGCTTCTCTCGATGGGCGTTGGAACAACTAGCCGTCAAGAATGGGAATCGCGTATTTGAGCCAGCTTGCCTCACAGAGGATTACGAAAATGGCTTTCGCATTCATGCTGCTGGGGGCAAGCAAACTTTCCTTCCGGTGAACTTTCGTGACGGCGTCCCGATTGCTACTCGTGAATATTTTCCACGAAATTTCCGGTCCTCTGTGAAGCAACGCACCCGCTGGGTTACAGGCATTGCGTTGCAGGGTTGGGAATGGCATGGATGGGAAGGTGGGCCTAGGCAATGGTATTGGCACTGGCGCGACCGTAAGGGACTGGTGG
>JAYUSZ010000254.1:0-3944 GCA_043755435.1 Bryobacterales bacterium
TCGCAGCCACGTTGTCATTGGCAGCACATGGACACCGTCCCCTTCCTGGGTGGTGAACGTCCTGCTCGGCTCCGGCCGCTGGCGCGAAAACCAGAACTCACCTTCGAAAGGCCTCAATCCCACCGCGCTCGGCTACCCGGCCGCGCTGGTATCACAGTTCCAAACCCTTACCTATCCGGCGATCACCACCCAAGGTTACACCTCGTTCAGCAATGCGAACTTCTCCAATGTCCCGCGTGAAACGCACAACCTGCAGGCCAACATCACCAAGGAACTCGGCAAGCATAGCTTGAAGTTCGGGTGGTTGGGCGAACTTGCCCGGCTCAACGCGACTGGCTTTGCCACGCCCTCTTTCAACTTTACGCGCGGCCTCACTTCCGGCCCCAAGCTGCAGTCACCAGCGCCACCAGCGGTGACGGTATCGCCTCTCTCCTGCTCGGTGTCGGAGCAAGCGGCTCGGCCCCCATCAATGCGGCCACCGCCGTTACCGCCATGTACCATGGCCTCTATGTTCAGGATTCGTGGCGCGTCAACCGGCGCTTGACCCTGCACCTCGGAATGCGCTGGGAAGTACAACAGGCCCGCACAGAGCGCTACAACCGCTTAAACAACTTCGATTTCAACGCCATCAGCCCGCTGGCAGCCGCCACCGGTTTGCCTCTCAAAGGAGGCCTGGTCTTCGTCACTCCGCAGAACCGCGGCGCTTGGGATACCGACAAGTTGAACCTCGCTCCCCGTTTCGGCATGGCGTACAAGCTCACTGATAAGTTAGTCTTCCGGGGAGGCTACGGCATCTTCTATCCGCAAACCGGCGGCGGCGCTAACCAGGGCTTCTCCACAACCACCTCGTGGGTCTCCACGATCGGCGGCGACGGTATCAACCCGAATCGGGGCGCCTTGTTAAGCAATCCGTTCCCCACCGGATTGGTACAACCAGTCGGCAATACACAAGGCCTTGCCACTCTGGCTGGTGAGAGCGTCAATGCCTTCTCCCGGTTGCATCCGCTCAGCTACGTACAAAACTTCTCGGCAGACTTTCAATATGAGCTGAAAAGAGGCATGGTCTTGGAACTTGGTTTTACCGGCTCGCAGGGCCGCAAGCTGCTCTTTGGCACAGGTCAACAGGCAAATCAGTTGGACCCCAAAAACCTGAGTATTGGCGCTGGGCTGGATGCTCAAGTGCCCAATCCGTTCTTTGGCATACTCAGAACCGGCGTGCTCTCCGGCGCTACAGTGCCGCGGAATCGGCTCTTGCGCCCCCATCCACAATTCAATGGCGTCAACCTCTCCGCTGACGCTCCAGGCGCAAGTTCCGGCTTCAACGCACTGGTGGTTCGCTACAACTGGCAGATTGGCTCGGGACTCAATCTGTTAACCACCTATCAGTGGTCGAAGGCGATCGACAATGCCAGCGAATGGCAAGGCTGGGAAGTCGGCGACACGCCCCGCGATTATTACAACCTGAAGGTTGATCGCTCCATCAGCGCACACGATCTTCCCCAAAGCTTCGTCACGGCTCTCGTCTATGAGCTGCCGGTGGGCAAGGGCAAGAAGCTGCTCTCAGGAGCGAATAATGTAACCAATGCCGTGCTCGGCGGCTGGCAGGTCTCCTCAATCATTCGCTTCGGCAGCGGACTCCCGCTCGGCTTCACGGCACCCAATTCCCTGGGCAACTATGGCTTCCAGATTCAACGCCCCAACGTTGCGGATTTGCAGGCGGCTAAACTGGACAGCCCAACGCCTGATCGGTGGTTCAATACCGCCGCGTTCACCGCTCCCGGTACTTATGAAATCGGTAACGCAACTCGATGGGTGCCCACCATTCGTTTCGGCCCCACGAACCATGCTGACATCGCAATCCTGAAGAATTTCCGGTTACGCGAAAGGATAAAGGCGCAGTTCCGGGGCGAGATGTTTAACTCGACAAACACCCCTCAGTTTGGCCGTGCCAATACCACCTTGGGCAGTCCAGATTTCGGTCGCGTCACCGGCACCACGAACGTGGGCCCGCGCAATATTCAACTAGGGCTTCGCATTCAGTTCTAGTCGGCAAGGGAAGGGGCGGCCTCAAGGCACAAACGGTCGTCCCTATTACTCAATTCGCCGCAAGCCACTGTAAGTTCGGGTGCCGCTTCAACGTGGGAGCTTATCTCCGCACTCAAATGGGGATTTCGGTTGATCAGCAAACTGCGCTGCCAGCGTGGGTACGGCGTTACCGTGTCAGGTAACTTTTTCCCGATGCAATATAAGTAGTCGGCGGTGCGCAGGAATAGGTGCTCGCCAACGGCAACTGGACTGGCTAGGGTCCGGCTGTCTAATTTGCTGACGCCGAGTACTTCAAACTCTGGGCCTGCTTTCACAACCGTGGTGGTGCCCTCTTCGTTTGTGCAATATAGTTTGCCATCGGCCAGAAGCGGTGAGGAGCTGTAGGTGCCGTGTTCAATCCGCTTTCCTTCATACATCACTTTGCCGGTTGCGGCTTCAATGCAATTAAGTATGCCAATGTCGTTCACCACATAAATGTACTTGCCGTCTGTTGTTGGTGTGGGGACATCGGCGCCCAGATTGTTTGTCCACAATTGATTCTTGCTGGTGACATCGCCTTCGCCGCCAGCGCGGAAGCCGATAAACGGGCGGCCGCGCGTACTGGGGGTGAATACTTTATCGCCAATGGTCACGGAAGACGCGATAGTTCGGTTGGCACGATTGTCGGTTGGATTGAAGCCGCCCATGCGCCAGAGTTCCGTGCCTGTTTCGAGATCATGCCCGGTTACTATGTCGGCACCGGAGATTACTAACTGTTTTTTCCCATTTACAACCACTAACTGAGGAGTGCTGTAACTATCCTTCGATTCCTGTTGGGCTGGCGAGGGGCGGTCCTGCTTCCAAACGGTTTTACCTGTGAGTTTATCGACGGCGAAGACATAGGAAGAATCGCTGGTAGTGAAGCCGTGAATCACTTCGACGTAGAGGCGGTTGCCTTCCAGCAATGGTGTTGAGGCATAGCCGTGGTTGATGCCGATGCGGCCATATTCACTGACAAAATCGCGCTCCCAAACAGGTTCGCCGGTGAATTTGAAGCAGGCAATTTTACCGCTGCCGGTGGTGGTCCAGACGAATTTTCCGTCTGTCACTGGGGAAGGGGAAGTTCCGTTGTGCTTGCGGAACAGGCGATTGCCTTGGGCGATTTGGCGCTTCCAGCGAATCGCGCCGTCCTTGCGATTTAAGGCCAGGAGGAAGATTTTGTCGTGGGAATCGGTGGGAGAATTTCGGGAGGCCCTGCCGTCTTCAGTATGACCGGAAAATCCTTCTTCGCCGGTGATGATGAAGATGGTGTTTTCCCAGATGATGGGGGTGGCGGCGCTCCAACTTGGCAGCTTGACTCGCCATATTATGTTGTCTGTTTCCGTCCACTGGTTGACGAGATTCTTGGCACTTGGAGCGGTGCCGTTCAATTGGGGTCCGCGCCATTGCGGCCAATTGGCGAAAGCGGGTGCGGTAATAGCGATAATGACAGGTAAGAGCGCGAGTCCGAACTTCATGGAAAGATTGTAGTATATAGAGCCATCTGGCGACCACAGGAGATTACTAACGATGCCCACCGCAAACAGGCCCACCGCAACCATTCCGATTATTACTGGTTCTGATTATATGGACAGTTTGCGCGGGCGGAATCTGCGGGTTTATTTCATGGGGGAGCGTGTGGCCGAACCAGTGGATCACCCGGTGATTCGTCCTTCGATTAACGCAGTAGCACGCACTTATGATCTTGCTCTGGAGCAGCCTGAACTTGCGTCGACGTGGTCGCAGATATCGGGCCGCAGGGTGAACCGGTTTCTGCACATCACCGAAAGTGTGGAAGATGTGGTGGCGCAGAACCGTATGCAGAGGCGATTAGGACAACTTACAGGGACCTGCTTTCAAAGGTGCGTTGGAATGGACGC
>JAYUSZ010000255.1:0-58597 GCA_043755435.1 Bryobacterales bacterium
CTGCAATGGAGATCCGAACTTCTGCGGTAATTGGGAAGCTTTCCGTTTCGGACAATTGCATCGTTCCGCGCCAGCGAACGGCAGCACAGCCGCCATTGACGCAGGCCGGCCGTATGCCATTTGTTGAAAAGAGCAAAGTGCCTTGAGGGGACCGTTTAGGATAGTAGTTAATTAATTCCAAGCTAGGTCCGCTCACAGGCAGGGCTTTTTCCATTGCTGCAATTACCTGATATTGAGTGATCTCGACAGTAAGCAGTTCAACACAGAAACCCATCGGCGACTCGAGTGCCCCGACCCCGAGTTTTTGAGCCAGCAGAGTAGCAGCTTCCGGCGAAACGAATCGTTTGGCGAACGGAAGTGGCGCGGCCAGAACCTTTATTAAAGGATCGATTGAACCAAATGCGGGCAACCACTGGGTCAATTGACCGGCAGTTATCCACTTCCCCGTAACAAGTAGGCACGATGAGCCCTTCACGGGAGCCGCCGCAGAACAAAAGCATGCAAGAAACGCGAACTGCAATATGATGATTTTCATTTTTTCATCCGTTAACGGGTCATTGTATTGACTTGCTGATACATCTCGTCAGCTGCTTTTACCACTCTCGAATTCGCCTCATACGTCCGTTGAGCCATAATCAGATGGATGAATTCCTCAACTGTACTCACGTTCGATTGCTCCACATAGCCTTGCATCAGGGAACCGACACCCTCTTGTCCTCCTGGATTTCCAACAACAGCCTCACCTGAAGCATCTGTCGGGGAAAGAAGGTTTCGGCCAATACTGTTCAATCCACCAGGGTTAGCAAAATTGGCTAATTGAATTTGACCCGCTAGTTGAGAAGCAGCCTGCCCTACTTGGTTGTAGCTCACGGTCCCGTCGAGTCCAATCGTGATGGATTGGGCCTCTGGTGGAATTGTAATTTGCGGCTCTAAGAGGAATCCGTCCGTATTCACAATGGATCCATCGCGATTCAACTGAAAATTACCGGCCCGCGTATAGGCTATTTCTCCAGTCGGTTTCCGGATCTGGAAAAACCCTTTCCCTTCAATAACCAAGTCCAGCGGATTGTCGGTTTGCTGAAAACTACCTTGCGTAAATATCATTTCCGTAGCCGAGGGTCTTACCCCAAGACCCAATTGCAAACCCACCGGCAAGATCGTTTCCGCTCCGCCAGCCGCACCTGGCTGAATCATATTCTGGTAAAGCAAGTCCTGAAACTGCGTACGCCTCATTTTGAAACCCGTCGTGTTGGCGTTGGCTAGATTGTGTGCAATATTATCCACATTCACCGACTGGGCATTCATGCCGCTTCCAGCGCTAAAAAGTGCTCGAATCATTTTTCTGTTGGCTCCTATCCTGTCACTCGAGCAACATCTTCCACCGCCCGGCGATTCATTTCCGTTGAAAGAGAAACAGCTTTTTGCAGACTTTCAAACTGACGCATGATGTTTACCAGCCTCACCGCAGATTGGGCGGGCGAAACATTGGCACCCTCGAGGGAACCCTGTCTCAGTTCAATTTCATTGACCGCTATTGCGGGGTTACTCCACTTGAAATAGTTCAAGCCAGATTTCGAAACGCTTTCCTGATCATTGGTCTCAAACAATGGGATGCTAGCTATCTGTTGTCCTTGTTGCATCACGGCGCCAGTTCTTGTAATTTCCACGGGTAGTGCCGGGTCAATTCTTAGTTGAGTGCCATCGGCTTGCAACAAAGGGTAGCCTTGGATGGTGACGACTGCCCCATCCTTTCTCATCTGAAAATTTCCATTTCTGGTGTACAGCTTTCCTTGAGGACCTTCAACGCTGAAGAACCCCTTCGCTTCGATGGCGAGATCCAGATTTCTATCGGTGCGTTCAACAACCCCCTGTGTGAAATCGATCCAGTGGCGTTGCATATCGGGAACCAAATTGGGACTGTTTAAAGAGAAGAGCGGATCGGACTGTGCATCCGCGCTGATGTAAGGAGCAAACCGCTCCAAGTCTCCCTTGAAGCCAGCGGTATTTGCATTCGCGAGATTGTTAGCGAGCACATCTAACGATTCAGCTCTGGAGCGCAGGCCCCCGGCGGCGGCAGTCAATAATGGATCCAAATCATCACCTGCAAACGCTTATGCAATCCATAAGCCATTCTCGCAACAACCACAATCCGCAGATTTAACGGTTCAATTTGAGACTGCTTGTTCCAAAATTGGCAGTAAGTTGCCGATTTCGTAAGTTGACGCCAAGTTCCTGACACCGTTTCTCGAAGATGTGCTTTGTCTAGCACATCAGTGCGTTTGGCATGGCGAATGCATGTGAATCTGCAACATGGTCAACGCACTCTCCCAACAAGCGCCAGTGGACTTCCAGTCAGAGAATCGGGCGTCAGTCCACATTGAGTCGTTGTTGTCCTCTAAAAAACCGGGGAGCAGAAACCCAAATACTCCGAGTAGATCATTGGTTACACCACAGGGTAGGAAACAGTTTCGAGAAGTACTCGAAAGCCAGAACGAGGTCGAAGCGCAAAGACCAAAGCAACTCAATTCTGGTTCATCAATCGGGAAAACCCGGCGTACAGCCAAACTTGCCCAGAACGAAGCAGGACAGGACGCAACGAGCCGGTTGCCTTCATTCCTCAACTCAACAGTCCTTGAAACATATGACGAATCGAATCATGAAGTATCAGGCAGCCCGCCGGCAACCCAACAATCTGAGGAAATCGACTCGTTCGACAACCAGGAACAAATCGCCGAGGATGAGCAATTAGGCACAACCGTCCCGTTAGGCAATCAGGCTCCGACCCTTGTCTGGCCCCCTGATCTAGCCACAACTGCGATCGAGCCTGATGCAATTGACGGAAAATTCATTGAGGATCTAGGTGAGGCGTCTAGCTCCACCCGTGCTCCTAGAGCTGAGCCTGGCGTCGGAAAATTAGAAAGTGTCGTATCCAGCAGCACAGAAGGCCCCCCCCCAGGGCCAGAAGCCGCGACACAGGAAATCACAAGCACTTTAAGTCGTACAGGTAAATTACTAACTTTAGAGCCAGCAAGGGAGCAACGGTCAATTGATTTCGTGGAATCCGAACCTCTTCAAACGCCATTTTCAAAAGCTACTTTACCCTTGGCCTACAATCTCGACAGTATTTTTCAAGTACGGGTCGACGTGCTCAAACCAATCGAATCAGCTCATGATCTGTTCTACATGCGAAACCACCTTCTCCAGAACTCTTCGGCAGCATTCTCGGGCCAGAATGAACATGAACCAAAACTTTTAGACAGCTCCATGGACGCTTTTGCGTCGCTGTTCAGTCCTGAACAAATTGATCCTTCGCTTTCTTCAATTAACCGAATCCCACAAGTCGAGCAGGCCTTTCGGGATTTGGAGTTTTCGAAGAGGGACTCGAAGGAGAGCAGATTTATAGAAGAGGCTACGAACACCTCACAGGGAACCTTTGAAAAGGTTGGCGGCTTCTCAACTGCCACAATTAATTCGGGTCCTTTAGATCATAAGTCAAAGGCACCATCTGCATCGACGGCTGAACCTGTTGTCGAATCAGCCCCTCTAAGCAAGCGCAACATCTCTCAGTTGGTATTACGAGTGGGTGAGGACAAAGAATCGAAGATTGCGGTCCGCCTGAACATGCATGGCACTGGGCTTCGCATGGAGGTGCTGGGCGGGGACACAGGACTCAGAGGATCTTTATTGGGGGGTCTTGCAAGTCTTGAGAAAACGCTGGAACGGCAAGCCCAAGAAGGCGGTTGGCGCGTTACTTCAAATTCCACGTCGACTGACTCACATTCCATAACACAGGCTTCTACAGCATCGCTAGAAGGGGAAACCACTGGCTCCCAACAGGAAGATGTTTCTGGAAGGAGCGGTCAAGGTGAACCGCAGCCTCGACGAAAGGATAACAAGAAAGAACAATTTACTTTGACTCGTGAGACAGGAAATTACAAATGAATATCACTCCATTAGCTACATCATCCACTGGACCCCAGGTGGCGCCTTCAACAAAAGCCACGGACCCTCTTGCAGACAAGACTACGTTTCTTAAACTGCTGGTCACACAGATTAAAAACCAAAATCCGCTAAATCCTCAGGATGGTGCACAATTCCTGGCGCAACTTGCCCAATTCTCCCAAGTGGAACAATTAGTAGCGATAAGACAAAACTTAGACGACATCAAGGTCGCCTCATCAATTACGCCAGCAGTCTCAAAATAGAATTCATTTCACAAAGGACAATTTTCATGTTTGGATCACTCTCAACGGCACTTTCGGCGCTTTCAGCGCACTCAGCGGCTATAGATGTTGTAGGAAATAACCTCGCCAATCTCAATACAACCGGGTTCAAGCAGAATACCGTAGCGTTTTTTGAAATGATGAATTCGGCCGGCTTCAATGGCCAAGGGGAATCGCAGGTTGGATTCGGAGTTGGCAGGCCTTTGACTTTTCGCCAATTCAGTCAAGGCTCTGTCCAGAACACCAGTGGGGCCTTGGATGTGGCCATTCAAGGAGACGGTTTCCTAATGGTAAAAAACTCACAGAACGCAACTTTATATACTCGAGGCGGAAATCTTCAGGTTGACAAGAAGGGATACCTCCTCTCTCCTACTGGAGAACGCATGCAGGGGTGGCTGGAATCGGGCGGAGTCCTGGCTACAACTGGCCCTCCGACAGACATGACCGTTCCAATTGGTACCCTTCGAACGCCCCTCCCAACAAGCAGTTTTTCAGTGGACCTAAACCTAAACGCGACCGGAACAGTCGGTCCGCCAGCCTCAACATTTTCCACCTCACTTGAGATCTTCGATTCGCTTGGAACTTCTCACATAGCAACTGCCAGCTTCACCAAGACAGCAAACCCGAATGAATGGAGTTACAGCCTTAGCATTCCAAACGGAGACGTTTCAACACCATTGGCCCCAGTCACAGGCACATTGACTTTCAGTAGTTCAGGGCAATTAATTGTGCCACCCGTCGAGGGGCCGTTCCCGGTCCTACCCATTACCGGACTTGCCAATGGAGCGGCCGATCTGAATCTTAACTGGAACCTGTACGATGGGCAAACTGCTCGGCTAACCCAATATGCCCAACCCTCAGCCGTATCCGCCATCACTCAGGACGGGGCCCCGACAGCGCAACTTACCAGGGTCAATATTGGCGATGGAGGTACGCTCCTCGCCCAGTATTCCAATGGTGTTCAGACGATTTTCGGCCAACTCGCCATGGCCACTGTACGCAATCCTGGGTCACTGATAGCTGTGGGGAACAACAATTTTCAATTAGGTGCACGTTCCGCCGCTCCGGCAATCGGTACGCCAGACACTGGCGGAAGAGGCTCGCTCATTGGAGGGGCAATTGAAAATTCGAATGTAGACATTGCGCGCGAGTTTACCAACCTTATCATTTTGCAAAGGGGCTATCAGGCAAATGCAAAGATCATCACAACAGTTGATGAGTTGAGCCAAGACACAATCAATTTGAAACGATAAGCGAAATCCGCAGTGAACACACTACATAAACCTGCTGAAGAAATTCAGCATTGCGGTGATATTCCGATGGAGATCTGTGTGGACCTGGACCAAGTCGTGATGACGCTGAACCAGGTCCTTCATCTAGAACAGGGGAGCATTATTAAGATGAACCGCTCCGCAGGAGAGAATATCAACATCTCGATTGGAGGAGCGTTGGTTGCCTTTGGTGAAATAGTCATCATTGAGACCGCCATGGGCGTCCGAATCACCGATTTTGACACAGAAGACTAAATATGAACATTCTAAAGCGCATCCGTTTCTCACTACCTCTCCGGCATAATCGTCTTGAAAAACTAGAAACGCTGCAACTTTCCGCATCACAAAGTCTTCATCTGGTGCGTGTTGACGGTCTAGACTACCTGGTCGGCGGAAGTGGGCAGCCCGTCATGCTTCCTACCGTTAGCAAACCTCCGGCCGACCCTAATCCCGTGAAGGAGGATTCTCGATGGTTGTTCTGAAATTCCTTTTGTGGTTAGGAGCTTTGACCAACTTCATACTTGGAGCCGCACCCCAAGCGATCAGTGCGAAACCTAGCGTGGATTCGGTTGGCGTTCCTATGCAAGTCATTGTGCTCTTAACGGCACTGACCTTTTTGCCGGCAGTGATCATGTCCTTGACTCCGTTTCTTCGGATAGTCGTTGTATTGCATTTTCTACGGCAAGCACTGGGGACCCAGACAGTCCCGTCCAATCAAGTATTATCGGGCTTATCGCTGTTCCTTACGTGCCTGTTGATCCAACCATTGGCTGGCGAAGTTTATAGTTCCGCTTGGATTCCATTCGAAAAAAATCAGGTAACCATGTCCGAAGCCTTAGAAAAAGCTTCCGCCCCGATTCGAGGATACATTTCAAAATTCGTCCGCGAAAAGGACGTAGAACTATTCCTTAAAGCTGCGGCCTTGCCAAGCCCAAGAACCAAGGAGGAACTTCCGTTAACGGTTCTCGCCCCTGCCTATGTGCTTAGTGAGCTAAAAACGTCGTTCCAAATAGGAGCAGTGCTCTTTATCCCATTTCTAATTGTCGACGTTGTTGTGGCCTCGTTAACCGTATCAATAGGAATGGTCCAACTGCCGCCGGTTATGATCTCTGCACCGTTCAAAATTCTTTTATTCGTCCTCGTCGATGGTTGGAATCTTGTAATCGGGTCTTTATTGACTAGTTTTCAGAATTGAAAAACAATGACACCACACGCTGCCACTGATTTGATACGAACTGCCCTCTGGACCTGCTTTTTTGTTGCGGCCCCTCTGCTCACAATAGGCTTCCTCGTAGGACTTTTTATGAACTTGATTCAGGTGGCCACTTCGCTACAAGACAGCTCGTTTTCGTTTGTCCCCAAAATTACTGCTTTTCTAGTTGCCACTGTCGTCTGCCTTCCTTGGATGTTCTCAAAACTAGCCGCTTACACAATTTCACTTTTTTCTGACTTTACGCCGTACACGCGATGAGTATTTCCTTCCCCATCTCATTATTGGCTGACTATCTTTTGCTGCTTTTTCGAGCAGCAGGTCTTTTTCTGTTTCTCCCCCTTCCCGGACTGGCCAATGCCCCGGATTTCCTCCGCGTCGCACTCTCAATTTCAGTGGCCACCGCTTTGTGGACTCGTCTCGGCGTCCGCCAATGGACCGATACGTTGCTCGCTGATTTCCTTATGCTCGCCATAGCCGAAACCTTGTGGGGGTTAATTCTTGGATTACTGGTAAAGATCCTCGAAGAGTTTGCTCTTCTGGGAGCGCAACAACTCGGATTCCAGGCAGGCTTTTCCTACGCTTCCACGATCGACCCGTCAAGCAATGCTGACTCAACTGTCTATCAAACTCTACTGAGCCTTTTCAGCGTATTTCTGTTTTTCTCGCTTGGAATTCACAGGGTGATCATTTTGAACTTCGTGAATGCGGGAAACCCCTTGCTCGACTCGTGGGCCAAAGCCCGGGGGAGCATTCTTGAAAGCCTTTCCCAAGCAATTTCTTGCTCTTTTCGTAATGGGCTGGCTTTCGCAATACCCGTCGTAGCAGCTATGGCCTCACTCGACGTATTGGCAGGTTTACTAGGACGAATGGTGCCACAAATGCAAACGGCACTCCTAACAACACCAGTTAAAATCCTTCTATCTTTTGTCGGACTGGCAATTGTTCTCCCGATTGCTGTCACTCGCTACCAGCTTTCGGCAGAGATCTCGCTCGGACTCTGGACAGAACTACTAGGGATTCCAACGAAATAACTTATGTCAGAAAACCGGACAGAACAACCCACTCCAAGACGAATTGAAAACGCTAGGAAAGAAGGGAACTTTCCCCCTGCTGGCATGGCAATTCCGGGTGTCCAACTGGCTGCATACATGCTTCTACTTAGTTTCGGAGCCCCTATCGCCGCTGCAGAAATGGCCCAGATGCTCAAAGCTTTGATACGAAACGCATTCAACCCAATGGCCCTGTCAGCCCCCTCAGCAGTATTGCTTCCAATCTTAACCTCCCAGGCCAAGCTTTTCTTTTTTCCGGCACTTTTCCTCACCGCATTTTCCCTACTACTACAACTTACCCTTACCCAATTTGGATTCTCCGGGGAACGTCTTGCACCTCAATGGAAGCGGTTGAACCCAATTCCGCGACTAGCCCAAATGCCAAAAAACGCCGTTGGATCGGTGGTGGAATGCGTTCTGCTCGTTTCAGCCGCCGGCTACATTGCTTGGGGATTTTACGTCGATTTGTGGGATAGCCATAGGTTGGCAGGAGACAGAACTCTGATCGCAGCGAGCCTTGTCGGTTGGCAAATGATCAATGGCATGCTCTCAAAAGCGGCATGGCTCGCGTTGATTTATGGGTTCGTAAATTTTCTCCGGCAGCGTTATGAATGGGCCAACTCCATGATGATGACGAAGGAGGAAGTAAAGAAAGAACACAAGGAATCGGAAGGAAATCCGCAGATCAAAATGCGTATCCGGCGACTGCAAAAGGATTTTCTTCGCCGCCGCATGATGTCTGATGTCACCCGTGCTAGCGCGGTTATCGTAAATCCAACGCATTTTGCTGTTGCGTTGCGCTATGAAGCGGGTTCCGCAGCAGCTCCGCGCGTGGTAGCCAAAGGAAAGAACTACATGGCGCTGCGCATTCGCTTAAAAGCCATACAGAATCAAATTCCCATTGTGGAAAATCCTCCATTGGCCCAAGCACTCTATCAGGCTGCTGATATTGGCCAGGAAATTCCAGCCCATCTTTATCGGGCGGTCGCAGAAGTTCTGGCTTATATCTACCGCATCATGAACAGTCGGCAACGGGCCTAGGAAGCAAATCAAAGGAAAATGGCAAAAGACACCCTAGCAATTCCAACCTCGCTGGTCCAATCAATTCCAGGCAAACAGGGAAGAAAAGAAGGTACACCAGCTTGGCAAGAGATGGTCGTCCCGGTAGCCGTGCTGATTATCGTCATCGCGATGATTACTCCGATGCCCTCTTTCTTGCTGGATCTTCTCATTTCGGCAAATATCACTTTGTCGGTGATTGTTTTGTTAGTCTCCATGTACATTGTTCGAGCAGTGGAATTCAGCGTCTTCCCAACAGTCCTTCTGCTACTAACACTCTTCCGGTTGGCTCTTAACATCTCCAGTTCCCGTTTGATTCTCCTTAACGGAAACCTTGGGGCCGCAGCGGCTGGTGGAGTCATTGAAGCTTTCGGACAGTTCGTGGTGGGCGGGAACTACATTATTGGATTGGTGATCTTCCTAGTCCTAATCGCTATCCAATACGTCGTCATAAACCACGGAGCAGTACGCATTTCTGAAGTGACTGCTCGCTTTGCTCTCGACGCCCTGCCGGGTAAACAGATGTCAATCGATTCGGATTTAAATGCGGGGTTGATCGATGAAGCGGAAGCGAGACTGCGACGACGAAAACTTTCAGCAGAAGCGGAATTTTTCGGAGCAATGGATGGTGCCTCACGCTTCAGCCAACGCGACGCCGTGGCTAGTATTCTCATCACCAGCATTAACATCGTTGCGGGCTTTCTCATCGGCGTGTTTCAACATGGCATGGAATTACGGCGGGCACTGGAAACTTATACGGTTCTAACCATTGGCGATGGTCTGGTTACAGTTATTCCTGCGCTAATGATTTCAATTTCCGGCGGTCTGATTGTTACGCGAGCTGGATCTGAGAGCCGCATTGGAGCAGAGTTCCAAGCACAGATGATGACCAACAGTCAGCCACTTTATCTGGCAAGTTGCGTTCTCATCGGCATGGCCGCATTTCCGGGGCTGCCAGGGATTCCGTTTCTATTCTTAGGGGCCGCCACGGGCTTTGTCGCTTGGCGAATGAAACCGGATTCGACGGCCGAAGAAATTACTCCTTCAGCTAGCTCCCAGAAAGCCAAGGAGTCCGTTGAGACTCTGTTACGGATCGATCCACTCGCCCTCGAAGTGGGTCTGGGCTTGGTCAAACTAGCGGCAGGCGGAAATGAATCCCAACTGCTGCGACGCATAGCGGGCATACGAAGGCAGCTTGCAACCGAATTGGGCTATCTCCTACCAGCTGTACGGCTCACTGACAACCTTTCCCTGAAAGCGCGCGAATACTCTATTTCGCTGAAGTCTGTCGAGATTGGCCGATTTGAGTTGCCTCCGGGAATGGAACTGGCCATTGCAGCAACGCCTAATTTGCCGCCAATCAACGGCATACCTACGAAAGAACCAGCCTTCGGTATTCCAGCCTTTTGGATCAGTCCAGATCAGGTGGAAATTGCCAAAGCGAATGGTTACACAATCGTCGATACAGTCGGCATCATCGGCACTCACTTGTCGGAGCTAATCCGTCGCCACGCCCATGAACTGCTGACCAGGCAGGACACGAAAAGCTTCCTGGATCGCGTGGCCGAAGAAAACCCGAAAGTGGTCGAGGATTTGGTTCCCAAATTGCTCTCATTAGCCAGTGTGCAGCGTGTATTGCAAAACTTACTTAGAGAGCGCGTTTCAATTCGGGACTCTTCGTCCATTTTGGAAGCATTGAGCGAGGGAGCGGCTATCACAAAAAACGCAGTGTTGTTGACAGAATACGTCCGCCAGACAATCCGACGGCTACTGATAAAACCGTATGCAAATGCAACGGGGGAGATACTTGGTTACTTTCTCGATGCTGGTCTTGAACAAACGTTGGAAGGCGGAATTGATCATAACGAAAACACTTCCGTTCTCAACCTGAATCCTGCCACGGTCCGGGATGTTGCAAACCGGATCGCGCGTGTAGTTGGTCAAGCCGATTCCAGCGCAACAATTGTCTGCGGCTCTGCTTGCCGCTTTTTTGTACGGCAAATCGTCGAGAATTCGCTCCCCAATCTTGTAGTACTAGCTCACAGTGAAATTCCATCAGGTGTTAGGGTCCGGTCCTTAGGAGTAATTACATAATGCGGCTCCAGCAATATCAAAGCAGTGACGTAGAAATGGCAGTGAGGCAAGCTCGGACTGATCTGGGTGAGGAAGCCATGCTGGTAACCGTTGAACAATCCAACAACGCTCCCAAGCATGCACGCTACCGTGTCACCTTCGCCACTCAAGTCGGTGTGATCAATACTGACCCAGCGAATCTGCCACCACCACCAGAACCGGCACCCACGAGACCACTGGCTAAAAAACAATCAGATTCCGGCTCTCAACAGTGGACCAGCGTGCGTTCGCAGTTGACGCAGCTAGCAGAAGAATTAGGGCAACCCTTGCAAAAACTTGAAGCAACGAAAACGATAAAAAGCGTAGTTGCTTTGCGAACAACAATACGGCCTCCGGGCGGTCAATCTACGGCTGTAATTGGTCGCGCCGGTTGCGGTAAGAGCACCGCCATCCAAAAGCTGGCCCTCAGAGAGGCGTTAGCCGGCGGTCGGGTCGTGGTTGTCCGGGCATTCCAGTCGCTGCAGCCGCCGGCTCCGGAACTTGTAAAAGCTGGAGTTCTCCAATTCGCGGCCACATCGCTCCGAGAACTGGAAGCTATCTATTGCCAGCAGAACACTGCGGATCTCATCTTGGCCGACATCCCGTCGATTGTTGCAAATCCGGGTTGGACAGAATCGCAGCCATTTCAACAATGGTTGCTTGCGACAGGCGTAACTGTACATCTCGGGATCAACGCGATTTCGCCGTTCCCTCATTGGTGGGAAGATGCAGTGCAATTCGGTTGGTTTGAGCCGGCATACCTCCTCTTGAGCCACCTGGAGGAAGTAACCAACTGGACTAATCTAGTCCGCGCAATACAAAGCACGGGTCTTGAGTGTTCCTATTTTTCAGCTGGGGCTGCAATCACAAGCCCAATTGAGTTTGCTTCTCAGGATCAGTTTTCCCCCGACACAAGCAACTGGGATGAGCTCAAAGCCGTTTTGAGCAAATCTGCCGCAGCAAACTAAAGCGGACAAAATTATGCCGTTGAATGATGGACCCGGCAACTGAATGCCGGGTTTGAAAGAGTTTCATCTACCCGAAAAAGGAATCCATGAGCGCACAAGCCGCATCGAAGCTGAACACTGACGACCGGGAACACATGATTCTCGATCACCTGCCACAGGTGCGCCTGATTGCGCGGAGAATTCATGAGCGTCTCCCAGAAAGCGTCAGCCTTGACGATCTCATCTCCACGGGAACGGTTGGCCTGATCTCGGCAATTGATCATTTCGATCCGATACACAACGTAAAACTGAAAACTTATGCCGAATACAAGATCCGTGGAGCAATTCTCGATAGCCTCCGAGGAATGGATTGGGCTCCACGCCAGCAGCGCAAGCGAGTGAAAATGATCGAAGCAGCGATCACAGCGATTGAGCAACGCCTCCATCGTGCACCATCCGAGGAGGAAATCGCCAAAGAATTGAATTTGTCGATGGAGGGATACCACGAATGGCTCGTTGAAGTTCGTGGAGTAAATATGGGTAGTCTTGAAGGTTCATCGAACGACGATGATAGTCGAGATTTGTTGAAATTTGTGTCAGACAATGAAGAGCATTGGCCGAGCCGAATATTAGAAAAATCCGAGTTAGAGCGACTGTTGAACGAGGCCATCGAGCGGATGCCCTATGTAGAAAAAACTGTGCTTAGCCTCTACTACCACGAAGAACTCACGTTGCGGGAAATCTCCAAAGTTGTGCGTCTGCACGAATCACGTGTGTCACAATTAAAATCGCAAGCCATCTTGAGGCTACGATCCTATCTGGAAAAAAGATGGCCGATGTCTAGAGAGCTATCGAAAACACCTCTGCGTTCGCAATCCGTCTAACCAGCAAATATGTCTTCCGCAGAAGAGCTCTTTTCGCAATGGATGAAGCTATTTGGCGAAGCCATCACTGGGATGGCGGGCCAAACGGCAACTGTGTCCGCCTGCCCGCCTGCGGATCAGCCCGAATTACTATCCAATTGGTGGGGGCAGAAACTCAGTCTCAGCCCTGATGAACTGATTTGGATTGGCGCCTCCTCTGAAAATTCCAAGGAGATCGGGACAATTGCGCTCGCCGGGGCAGGTCTTGAGGATCCTTCCCCCGCTGACATAGAAGGAACATTCCGGGAACTAATTGGTCAGGCTCTTTCAGGATTGTCGATCGAAATCGGGAGGCAACTTAAAAAGGAGGTTACTTGCGCAGAAGGGAAGTTATCAGCAGATCCGCCTGTCAACGCAACAGGAGCAGTTCGCACCTTCCAGGTGGAAATTGGTGACAAGACTCTAAGCCCATTTGTTATCCACTTCATACTGCAACTAACTAACCTCATCGACCAGAAGCAAACCGCCTCGTCAGCCACCGCCCCGCCGCGTCCAGCCGCGACGGCTGCCCCAGAAGGGCGAAATGGCATTGATTTATTGCTGGACGTCGAACTTCCTGTCAGAGTTTCTTTTGGCAAAGCCCAGTTACAACTCAGAGATGTGCTGAAGCTCACAACTGGTTCCATCGTCGAGCTCAATCGGTCGGTAACCGAGCCTGTAGACATCCTTGTCAACAACTGCGTAATCGCTCGGGGAGAGGTAGTTGTTGTTGACGGCAACTATGGAGTTCGTATCAACCAGATCGTAAGCCGACAGGAGAGACTCCGCTTTGTAGGGTAGAACGACTAGCCTGCTCACCTTAATCGTTAGATAATTAGAAGCAATGTCATTTTCCAATTCGACCAAGAATCTGTTTAAGCAAATCGGTAGCTTTATTCTCCTGGCAGGAGTAATCGGCGCTCAAGAGCATACTCCGCAAACCGAAAGGAATCCGTTCGCCGGCAGCGCCGAGGCAGCTGCCACAGGAGAGAAACTCTATAAGCAAGCTTGCCAGACCTGCCATGGTGGCAACGGAACTGGCGATCGGGGCCCTGCTTTGGCCACCGGCAAGTTTCCACATGGAGCATCCGATGGGCAGATTTTCATCAATATCCGCAATGGCATCGCCGGATCGCAAATGCCCCCTTTCTCGAAGCTAAGCACCGAACAAGTGTGGCAACTGCTGACCTATATCCGCAGCCTGAATGGAGCCAATGTCAAAGTAAATGAAGTGGTAGAAGGCGATCCCGCCGCTGGAAAAACTCTGTTCTTCGGCAAAGCAAGTTGCTCGGGGTGCCACGCCATCAATGGCCGCGGCAGCATTATGGCTCCAGACCTTTCTACTGCAGGTGCAAATAGTGCAAAGACCCTTCGCAACAAAATTATGAACCCCAACACCTCGCCCTCCGGGGAGTTGGATAAGAATCTTGGTGCAACCGTCGTCAAAACGAAAGCAGGTCAAACCATCCGCGGCATGCGCAGAGGAGAGGACACCTTTTCCTTACACCTGGTAGACGCTACAGGCAAACTGCATCGGCTCGATAAGCAAGACCTCTCCGATTTTCGTTATGAAGGCAAATCGATGATGCCTAGCTATTCCCCTCGTCTCTCTGACACAGAAATTCAAAATTTAGTTGCCTACCTGAAAATCAACACCGAACGTGACCTCTCGAAAACCATCGAAATTCCAGTCCCCGGAGGACTCACTTATGAGCGCATTCGGAACTCGGCAGCCGAGCCACATAACTGGCTTACCTATTGGGGTAATTTCAAAGGCACGCACAATACCACCCTATCGGAAATCACTAAAGCCAATGTGAAACAGCTCCAGGCAAAGTGGTCCGTTCAAATGCCAGGCGATGCTTTGCTTCAGGGCACACCTCTTGTCATTGATGGCATCCTCTATACAACCGCAATGCCCGGGGAAGTATTCGCAATTGATGCAAAGACCGGCATGGTGATTTGGAAGTATGTTCGTAAGCAGAAAGTACTCAACCCCTTTGAGAGCAACCGGGTTAGCCGTGGGGTCGCCGTACTTGGCAATCGTGTTTTCTTCGGGACTCTCGATGCTGCGCTGGTAGCGCTCGATGCCCGCACCGGCCTTCCCATCTGGGAAACTCAAGTTGCCAACACCCTCGAAGGGTACAGCGTAACGGTGTCCCCTCTCGCCTTAAAAGACAAGATCATTGCTGGTGTTGCAGGAGGCGAGCACGGTATCCGTGGCTTTCTTGCCGCCTATGACCCAGCAACTGGCAGGGAACTGTGGCGTTTCAATACCGTTCCGGGCCCGGGCGAATTTGGTAATGATACTTGGGCGGGTGATAGTTGGAAGCGCGGCGGAGCACCTACCTGGCTAACTGGCAGCTATGACACTGAATCCGACACACTATATTGGACAGCCGGTAATCCTGGCCCAGACATGGACGGCGAAATTCGCAAAGGGGATAATCTCTATTCCTGCTCCGTCGTAGCATTAGACGCCACCACAGGTAAACGCAAATGGCATTACCAGTTCACTCCGAACGACAGTCACGATTGGGACGCCAATCAGGATCTGGTCCTGGTAGACAAAACATTTCAAGGCCAAATGCGCAAACTGCTCATTCAAAGCAATCGTAATGGAATGTTCTATGTGCTCGACCGAACCAATGGAAAGCTCCTCTTGGGCAAGTCCTACGTTCGTCAAACCTGGAACGCCGGCTTTGAAGCAGATGGCAAACCCAAAGTTATCCCCAATACCGATTCCTCGCCCGAAGGCCGGGTTGTTTTCCCAGGCTTGGTAGGCGGAACAAACTGGCAGGCCCCTTCTTACGATCCAAAATCCGGCTGGGAATTCATCGTCTACAAAGATGCCGGCCAGAAGTTCATTCGCGAAAAAGTGGAGTATGAGCCTGGGAAGGCTTATTGGGGAGGTCGCGCTGTGCCTGCCTACGATAACGACTCAGCAGGCATCATGGCCATAGATACAGCAACAGGCAAAACAATGTGGGATTACAAAATCGCCAAGGGATCTCTTGCTGCTGGGTTGCTCTCCACCTCCACCGGGCTCTTATTTGCTGGAACCAACGAAGGCCACGTAATCGCCTTCGAATCGGCCACCGGAAAACCGTTGTGGAAAATGCAAACAGGTGGAACTATTTCCTCTGCGCCGATCAGTTACGCCATAAACGGAAAGCAGTACATTGCCGTTCCATCCGGTGGTGCTTTGCTCAGTTTTGCATTGCCTGATTAAATTGAAATAATGAAATGCAGAAATCAATCTGCGCGCATCTATATTAGTATATGGCTGTGCGCAGATTGGGCATTATTCTCGGCGATCAGCTAGATCGATCCTCCAATTTATTCCAACATCTCGACTCTAAACGCGATTGTCTTTGGATGGCGGAGGTTTCAAGCGAATCCACCCACGTTAAGAGTCACAAAGCTCGCACTGCTATATTTCTCTCGGCTATGCGGCACTTCCGCGACGAGCTATTGGCGGCTAATTGGTCTGTACATTACCGCTCGTTAAACGACCCGAAAAACACTCATGACCTCGCCAGTGAACTTCGCGCCACATTAGCCACGATTCACGCTTCCGAAGTTTACATAGTTGAACCAGGGGACTATCGCGTGAAGCAACTGTTACTCGCCGTTTGTCCTCACCTACAAATTCTCGAGGATGAACATTTTCTTTCCTCCATAAAAGATTTCGCCTCCCATGCTCAAGGAAGGAAACAGCTGCGGCTCGAATATTTCTACCGGGAACTTCGACGACGTCACAACATCTTAATGGACGGTGCCCTTCCCGAGGGAGGAGCCTGGAACTTCGACGCAGAGAATCGATCCTCGTTCGCCGCTGCAGGTCCGCCACCACAGATTGCACCTATATCTTTCCCCCCCGACTCGATCACCCTTGAAGTCTTCGCCGAAGTGCAAGCCGTATTCTCAGAAAATCCAGGCAGTCTCCACAACTTCGACTGGCCCGTCACTCCAGTTCAAGCAAAAGCAGCCCTAAAAGATTTCATTGACCGGCGTCTTCCTCTGTTTGGACAATTCCAGGATGCCATGTGGACTGATGAGATCTATCTATTCCATTCCCGTATCTCTGCATCTCTCAACCTCAAGCTACTGAATCCACGAATTGTGATCGCCGCCGCCGAAGAAGCCTACCGGAAGGGCAAAGCACCTCTCGCTGCCGTCGAAGGGTTCATCCGTCAAATTTTAGGCTGGCGCGAATACGTTCGCGGAATCTACTGGCACTTCATGCCAGACTACGCTGCCTCAAATGCCCTTGACGCTCATCAACATCTGCCCCAATTCTATTGGACAGCTGAAACCCATATGCGCTGTCTGCAACAAACCATTCGTCAGACTCTTGATTATGGTTACGCCCACCATATTCAAAGACTGATGGTTACCGGGCTCTACTCGCTTCTATTAGGTGTTAGCCCAAAGCAAATCCACGAATGGTATTTGGCCGTATATGTCGACGCCGTCGAATGGGTTGAATTACCAAATGTTATCGGCATGTCGCAATTCGCCGACGGTGGCATCATGGCGTCCAAGCCCTACGCAGCCACTGGTAAGTACATTCAACGCATGAGCAATTATTGCAAAGGATGCACTTACGATCCCGGCGAAGCCGTAGGAGAATCCGCTTGCCCTTTTACTACGCTCTATTGGGATTTCCTGCTTCGCAATCAAAGCAAGTTGCGAAAAGTCCCCCGTATGGAATTGCAGTTGAAAAACCTAACCCGCCTATCAACACAAAAGCGTGAACTCATTGAGTCTCGCGCCCAACAAATCAAGGAGAACAAACTTGAAGTTTGAAAATCTAACCATTGCCGTCATCGGCGCTGCCGGAGCCATTGGTTCTGCAGTTGCACGTCGCATTAAAGCCGAAGGAGGTCGCCCATTGCTGCTCGGCCGATCGCTGGAAAGACTAGCCGCATTGGCAACCGCATTGGACGTTCAAGTCGAAGCCGTAGAAGCCTCTGATTTCGATGCCTTGGAGGATGCCGTAAAGCGTCACGCACCTATTCATGGCATCGTCAATTGTGCAGGCAGTATTCTATTGAAACCCGCCCACGCAACCAGTCGAGCCGAATGGGATCAAATCATCGAAACCAATCTCACAACGGCCTATTCCGCAGTTCGTGCCGGCGTGAAGCATTTTCCCATAACTGGGGGTTCCATAGTGCTTGTCTCCTCAGCGGCTGCCCGCATTGGACTCTCCAATCATGACGCCATCGCTGCCGCCAAAGCGGGTGTCATTGGCTTGACGCTTGCCGCCTCAGCGACTTATGCTATTCGCGACATTCGCGTCAATTGCGTTGCTCCGGGATTGGTAGATACACCGTTAGCATCGAAAATTACATCGAATGAAGTATCGCTTAGAACCTCAGTGGCGATGCACCCTTTGGGCCGCATTGGCAAACCTGAAGACGTCGCCTCGGCCATCGTTTGGCTGCTTGATCCTCAAAATAACTGGGTCACTGGCCAAGTCATTGGTGTCGACGGTGGACTCGGCACAGTCCGCCCACGTTAGCGCCGCAAACTCATGCGTCTGTCGAACTCAAGCTTCACCACCACAATATTTGCCATCTTGTTCAAGGGGTAACCCACGAAGTCGCAAATAGCCGTTCTGCTCGGCAAGGTGAGTGGGAACCATGTCCATTCCAAAAACCACGGGCTTGCCTGCATTGAACAGTGGCGCGCGTCTTTCGCGAAGCTGTATTAAAGACAACGACAAACTTAAAGTTGGATGCCTTAGCTACTAAACGTGGAGCAATCCACCGCGTCTGATCGGCGACTTGAAACAGTACGCATGGAGACAACAATCAGTTCTTTTCGCCCACCCGCTGGGATGACCATTTTATGGCCGCGCATGTTCTCAAACCATGTTGATCAAGTTCGCCTGTGCTTTTGATCAGGTCACTCACCATCGGGGCCCACCGGTAAGCAAACACCGGTGCGTTAGTTCAGCCGTAAGTCCCTACCCTTCCTCGTCCCAACGAAATTGCCAAACGGCTACGGAACCAAAGATCGCGGCGAACAGGAATAGCACTGCAATGGGTCCAATCGCCGCATCAAGTCCAAGGCCGCGCCAAGTCATCGCATCCAATCCGTCCATTGCCCAACGAGTGGGCACAAACTTAGTCGCCGCCTGCATCCACTGCGGGAAAACGAATGACGGCACCCAAGCCCCGCCTAACATCACCAGCAGCAAAGTTACAAAAACCGCCAAGCCTCTGGCTGCCTCCGCAGTCCTGCCCAGTGCTGCGATTAGTAATCCAAAGGTGCCAGTCATCAACGAAAAAGCCAGGCAAATTCCGATGAACCCGGGTAAACTGCCTTCAATGCGAACCCCAAAAACCACACGGGCAAAGCTGAATATCACAGCCAGAATGATCATTGATATGATGGCTGCACTTGTCACGCGTGCAAACAACAGCAATGCTCTGGAAATCGGTGCAGCCCGCAGCCGCTTCCATAATCCGCGTTGGCGCTGCAGTAATACACCAATGCCCGCGTCAATTCCCATGAAAAGAATAAACTGAATCCCCATGCCGCCAAACGAATGGGCGTAGCCGTTATATTCCACCGCCGTGCCTGAAGTCATCGGCTCTTCGCGCAACTTGTAAGGCGTACTCAAACCACCGGATGGTGCGTCCTTCCCTGCCGCTTTGTCCTTGGCACTCTGATCGTTGAATCGTTTCACACTTCCCAGGAGATCTGTAAGCGTGGCCTTGCTCGCTGGGTCCATCCCCTTACTTTTGGCAATATCATCCAGCGTCTCGTCCGCCATTTTCAGCCCGCTCTGGCCTCCAAACATTTCCTTGCTCACAACCTGCATCACTTCACCTGTAAGCATGCCCTGCACCATGTTCATTTCCATACGGTGCGAAGGATCGTACAGCAATCCGATTTCGGGCTTCTCGTTCGATCGAAAGAATGCCCGCCCGGCATTAGCCCCAAAGTCCTTCGGCAACACAATAGCTACAGTCGCCTTACCCTTCCGTACAGCAACCTTCGCATCTTCAAGAATCGCTGGCTTCACTTCCAACGCCTTATCGGCCGTCAAACCCTTTGCAATCTCGCGGGAAATATCACTGCCGTCCTGATCCACAACCAGAATAGGAATCCGGCTGGTTTCCGTCTTGCCGCCATTGCCACCAAACACATAACCGAAAAACGAGGCAATCACGATGGGGGCCAGAAAGCTCATCACTACCGATCGCGGGTCAGAGAAGAACAACTTCAAATCCCGCTTCACAAGGGCAAACAGTGGAATCATCATGAGTCGCGCAAGCTCCTTCCTGTAAGATTCAAGAATACTGTTTCCAGGCTCGCCCGCTCGTTTGCCAAATGCTCGTAGCGATGTCCTTCCATTACCAACCATTGCAAAATAGCTGGAGTGTCTTCCGATAAATTCCTTATCCCCAGGCGCAACACGCGTCCTTGTATCTCCGCTGTCTTCACCTGTGGCAGAGCTTTCAATTCAAACAAAAGTTGGCTATCGGGCTGGTCAACTAATTCAACGGCCAACACATTCGTCACTGGCAGCAGCCTGTATAGATTCGTCAGCGTATCATCGGCAATCACTTTGCCATGATCGATGATCACCATACGGTCGCAAAGCCGCTCGGCTTCTTCCATGTAGTGAGTGGTGTAGACCAACGTCTTGCCACGGCGCTTCAGCACTTCCAAATTATCGAAAATCGCGTTGCGGCTTTGCGGATCAACTCCCACAGTCGGTTCGTCCAACAACAGAATTTGCGGATCGTGCAGCAAGGCAGCGGCAAGATTAAGGCGTCGTTTCATACCGCCGCTGAAAGTTCTCACATTGTCTTTAGCACGGTCCGCAAGGCCCACCAGTTCCATTGCTTCGCCGATGGCCCCAGATAGCTTAGTCCCGCTGAGGTTATACAGCGATCCGAAGAACATAAGGTTGTCCAATGCCGACATTTCATCGTAGAGGGCCAAATCCTGCGGCACCAATCCTATCTTGCGCTTCACAGGATCCGTATCCCCGGCAATCGGACGTCCATCAATCAGCACGGCTCCTGAGGTTGGATTCAACAATCCGGCAATAATAGAAACAGTAGTTGTTTTGCCAGCGCCGTTAGGACCCAATAGCCCTATGGTTTCGCCATCACCAGCACGAAAGGAAACACCATCCACAGCCTGCAGGCTGCCATAACTTTTCTTAAGTTCTTTGACTTCCAGCATCAACTTCCCTCTCGCCTACTCTACTACGTAGCAAGCTTTGGAAAAGTTCGTGTGTTGAAATCCTCTCTAATTGTGGATAATTTGAAAGCCGCTCTCAAGACGTCCGGCACGAGGATGGGTCCAAACTACTTTTGCGAAGCCAACAAATAAACTGTGGTGGAAACGCACTTCAATGCCTGGCCGAAGGTCAGCACGATTGTGGGCGGCACGAAAGCCGGTGTTGCTATAGTCCAACATTCTCCCAACTGCTTCTGGTGCTTGCGCGTTCTCAAACACAAGGCTTACTTCACCATCACAGTTGATCCGTGGTTCCCTTCTGAATTCGATCGCAATTGCCGGTTGCATGCCTAGAAGTATTCTCTATCGAAACCCTCTGGAAGACCATAGATCAGACAGTCCAATCTGTGGTCGGATGAACAGCTTAGAAATACCAGCAAAGTGACCTATTTCTTGTCAGCTTTTTCCCCATCAGGGATCATCATCCGCAAAACAGCATTCGTAATGGTCAACAGGATGGAACCCAGGAATGCAGCAACAAAACCATTCACCTTGAATCCATCCACAAACTGCGCGGAAAGCATCAGCATGAAAGCGTTGATCACCAAGGAGAGAACACCCAGTGTAAGAATGCGAAATGGGAAGGTGAAGAACTTAATTACAGCGCCCAACGTTCCATTGATCAGCCCAATCACCACAGCAGCTATCAAAGCGGTGGCGAAGCCATTCACATGAATACCTGGGACAAAATAAGCAACAATCAACAGGCTGATTGCGCTAACAAGCCAGCGAAGAAATAGATTTATCATCTCGTTGCAATGTAGCTCAATTCGCCGCCCGCTTCAAGTGTGGCTAAACCAAGTTATGCTAAGTTTCATGGAACTCATCGTCCCCAAACAACTCCACAACTACAACACGATAGTATTTCCCAAAGAGCTTCGGGATGCAATCCCATGGCATAGCGCCCGTTCCCTGGTATTTGATTCCGTCACCGGGACTCCAACCGTCACATTGGTTAAGCGAATGAGCCCCGCGCGCAGGCCAATCTGTTGGTTCACGAAACAGGAACGCTTGATGGAAAATTTGATCTGGTTTTGAATCTGGACCTGGAAACCGCACGAGCCCTAGGGGCTTTTTTCATTCAGCTCGCCGATCAATCCGAAGCAGCCGGCATTGAGCAAAAGCGCATCAAGTAAAATCACTTTCCGGCACGCCTCAATACCGCAATCTGTCCAGCATGATAAACATTGTGCTGCATTATGCCTTGCAGCAAGAAATACATGGAATACTCTTTGCCCGGCAGCGTTTGGTGAAGCTGATCTTCGGGATATTTCTTTAGCGAGTCCCGCAAATCCCTCTGTCCTTCATTGCATCTTTTCAGCGCTCTTTTCCATGAAGCCTCCGACGGTATCCCAACATCAGGCCAATCCGCTTCGTCCGCCAAGTTGCTGTAAACTTCGCCCTTCAAAGCTCGCGAGCCAACCTCGGCCCACGCTGCAATATGCAGAATCAGTTCACAAATGGAGTGGAATCCTACAATGGGCTTTTGAAATCCGTGCTCCCATGCCATACCTTCCACTGCTTCCAAAACCGAAGGACCATGCCAAGCTCCTCCTTCGTAGCCTCGTTTCAATTGCGAGCCAATCCGATGAATCTCCGATGTCATATATCTCAATCCTCCCCGATATTCGATATCATTGTAGCGGCTCCTCAACATTCTTATGACCAGCATTCCTCGCCCAATCCGCGGCATTATTCCACCTGTTCTGACTCCGTTGCTTGATCGCGACAAGCTGGACCACACTTCCCTAGAAAAGCTCTTACAACATTTAATCAAAGGTGGTTCCCACGCTTTGTTCATTCTGGGGAGCACCGGCGAAGCACCTAGCCTTAGCTATCAATTGCGTCATGAAATTCTAAATACGTCTTGCAATACCATTGCCGGGCAAATACCTGTACTAGTTGGAATTACCGATACTTCGTTCACAGAATCTGTAAGATTTTCTGAAGCTGCCGCAAAAGCTGGCGCCGATGCTGTTGTTCTTGCACCACCCTATTATTACGGCCTCAGCCAAAGCGACTTGGAAGGGTACATTGAAAGGATCGCTGCGCAGCTTCCATTGCCCTTATATCTCTACAACATGCCTGGGTTCACAAAAATCAATATGGACCCATCCATGGTCCGAAATGTTTCCACAATCGAAAACATTTGGGGCGTAAAGGACAGTTCAGGCAATATTGAATATTTCCGAAAACTGCTCGCCGCTTTGGCGGACAAGCCAGATTTCTCGGTACTATCAGGGACAGAAGAACTGCTAGCAGAAAGTGTTGCCATGGGGGGACATGGCGGAGTTTGTGGAGGGGCTAACGTAAATCCACGTCTTTATGTGGACCTCTACGAGGCTGCGGTAAAGGAAGATTCGGCGAAAATAGTTGAGTTGCAAGAAACCGTAATGGACTTCAGTAACAGCGTTTACAAAGTTGGAGAAAAGAGTTCCTCTTATTTGCGCGGTTTGAAATGTGCTTCTGCGCTGATGGGGTACGGAACAGGGTTTATGGCCGAACCGTACCTTGCTATGGAAAGTGAAGAACGAACCCAAATTCGACAGGCCCTCGTCCGCATGCGTATGATACTACAATAGTTCAACTGATATTAGGCCGGACAATTCAACCTGCTATGGAGGAATTCAAGAAAACCGTGGTGTTCGATGCCAACTATTTGGCCCGCCTGCGGGGAAGGGATCCCGATACAGAGCAGCATTTTGTCGCCCATTTTTCCACCGTGATCTGGCTTCGGCTTCGCCGTCGGCTGCGCTCTAACGAACTGATTTCCGATATTCGTCAAGAGACATTCTTGCGCGTTGTCCGATTCCTTCACTCCGGTGGAGAGTTAGACAGGCCCGAGAGTCTTGGTGCCTTTGTTCTATCCGTCAGCAATAACGTAATGCTTGAGTTCATTAGAGGTGATGCCCGGCACCCTCTCCATGACGAAACGGAGCCGGAATTGGTTGACATGCATTTGGACATTGAATCGGAATTGGTTACCGCCGAAAGAAAGCGGGCAGTTGCAGACGTACTGTCCCAACTTCCAGAAAAGGATCAGCAAATTCTAAAGATGATTTTCCTGGAAGAAGCCGACCGCTCCGACGTGTGCCGGCAGTTTCATGTTGAAAATGAATACCTTAGAGTGCTTCTGTACCGGGCGAAACAGAAATTTCGCGCCGCATTGAACGGTGCCAGCATGAAGGCATCAAATTTATTTATGTTTTTTCATTTCTAGATGAAACGCTTTAGCTTTGAACTTCACATTACCATTGGGGAATGTTGCAAATGGATCATCAGCAAGTAGAAAGTTCAGGAGCCATCGATAGCTACATTCTCGGCCATCTCACCCCCCAGGAAATGGACCTCTTAGAGATCCATTTTTTTGAATGTTCCGAGTGTTCAAAGCAACTCAATCAAACAGCTATGTTTCTTACTAATGCCCGCGTTGTCCTGCGCGAGCAGCTCCCAGAGGCGGCAGAGTTTGAGCGAAAAAAGATAGTGCTCCCGGTACCTGCCGGGAACATATTGCAACGTTTCCTACAAACAATCAGGGCTGGTGCCCCGGCGTTTGCTTCACTAGTCTTTTTGGGACTGTATGTGAATGAAGCGCTGGTGGTAAACCCGGCTTTGCAAAGGGAGCTGGATTCACCAGCTACTTATCAATCGGAGGGCTCTTTCCCGCTGAAAGGAATAACCCGCGGCGAAGAGGACGATGCGATTCCCTTTTCAAAAAACAAAAAAATTATCACTGTCTATTTCGATACCGGCTGGAGCAGCAATGCCGAATCCTATGTCTGTAATTTGCGAAAGCAGACCGGTGAACAAATAATAGCAATACCAGTTTCTCGACCTCTTCCAGGTCAACCGATGTATGTTGGCGTGCCGACTCGAGTATTAGAAAGTGGCGCCTATACCCTTGCAGTAATGGAGCCAGGAAATCAGAACGGTAAGGCCCTTGCCGAATATCTTTTCCAACTCCGCCAAAAATAAAACAAAATGAAGGAATGCTCCATGCCTGAAAAGAAAGTCTTTCTTTACCATGCAAGCGCCGTTGCTTTCGGCGGACAAATTACACTTCCATTTCAAGAAATTCTGGAAGGTCAAGCCACCTGTGCCCAACTCAACGTAGGCTACTCCCAAGCCCGCGTGGAAAACTACCGGTACAAGAATTTGGTGTCCTTTGGCGCAGCTCACAGCCAAACAATTGGGAGCTTTAGCCGGAAGGACAATGCCCATTTTTCCTTGGCGTCGGTCTCAATTGAGAAGATCAACATCCTGGACATGATCACGTGTGATCGCATCATTTCCCGTGTCTCTTCAAAGCATATGAATATGGATGGAGCCGAATCAGAAATCACTCCTCTTGGCTGTTCCTTTGAAAACCTCAGGATCGATGGAAGGAGTTTGGATATTCAGATGGCAACTGGTTTATTCAACGAGCTTTCAACGGGGTCAAGTCTTCGCAAAGCTGAAACAGAGGGTGTAAAAGAACTAGCAGCTTTGAGCCTGGGCCAAAGTCGAGGACCACTCAGCGGATATACCATGGTTGCAAACGATGTCCATTTTGGATTTAAAAATCATGAACTGGATATACCGCAATTCGGCACGGTACGTTTAGCCCGGCTGTTTTGTTCATCGAACACCCGTCGAGTCAGCATGCTTGAGGTCACACTAGGATGTCCAGGAGAAGGGGATTTAGGATTTGGTGGAACAGCAGGCAACGGCGAACCCTGGCCATAGCCGCATTCCTGTGTATCAGTTCCTGTGAATCACGTCAGCAGGCTTACGATAAAGCAGAATATCTCTTTCAGCACTGGCAGCTGAAAGAGGCCTCTGCTTTGATAGACACTCAACTAAAGCAAGCACTTGCTCCGCAGGAGATTTGGAAATTCAATCTGCTGAAGGCCAATGTTCTGATTAGCCTAAACAGCAGAACCGAAGCAACGGCTGTTCTGAATCGAAAACCCGCGCCAGAAGATCGCTTGTTAGAAGCAAAGCGCTTGATGCTGCTGGGGCAAATAGCGACGCAACAGTCAAGCGCGCCATTAGCCAAACAGCAGTTGGAACAATCCCTTGCTTTGGCTAGGCAGTCTGGATCTGTTGAAACTGAGGCTCAAACTGAACTCCGCTTAAGTGCACTGCATATCTTACAAGATCAGTGGATCGAAGCCGAGGCAACATTGCAACAAGCTATCGCCAAGGCCGTTGCGTTGGGAAACGATCATCTTCTTGGTCAGTGCCTGGGCAACATGGGCGTGCTGATGCTCCGTGAGAACCGCTGGGGCGATGCCATCTATTGGCTAGAACAGGCACTCAAAATATTTGAGGACCAAGGAATAAAAAGGGACATTGCTAGAGCCACAGGAAACTTAGGAGCCTGCTACCGCAAGCTTGGAAATTCAGACTATGCTGTATCGTTGCTGACCAAAGCGGAGCAAGGATCAAAAGATACAGGCGATCACAAAGCGCAGCAGACATGGTTGAACAACTTAGGGGGTCTTTTAGAGGAAAGTGAAAACCACCAGGGTGCTTTAGCTTTCTTTCAGCGAGCACTTCAACTCAGTTCCAACGAAAATAAAATGGCTGAAATTATTCAGAATTTGGCCATTGTTCAAATTGGCTTGGAGAGATATGAGGAGGCCGGAAGACTCAACGATCAAGCAAGAGATTTGTACAAGAAACTGAACATTTCCTCTGGGGTCGCAATGCACGCTTTCAACGCAGCACGCATTGCCCGCGGTCGAAAACAGTTCCCCCAGGCAGAGGCGCTGTACACCGCCGCCCAAAGTTCCGCCGATTCTGAACTCCAATTGGAAGCCACCTCTGGATTGGTAGGCCTGTTCGTGGAATCAAACCAGTCGGCCAAAGCCGCCGCGGCGTTCGAGAGCGCCGGTTGGCAGGCCGAAAAGCGACGAACCACGATGAACGGAGATACAGACCGGATGTTCTACTTTGCAAAACAACGGCACTTGTTCCAAGAGTATGTTGACTACTTGGTGAAGCAGGGAAAGAAAGAGCAAGCATTGGTAGTAGCAGATTCAGGCAGGGCCAAAGTAATGGGCGATAGCCTCGGTAACACTGCGGGCAACCCCATCGCTTTGTCACGCGCCACAAATCGGACCATTCTCTACTATTCCCTCGGCACTCGCGAATCTCATCTATGGGTGATTCAGCCTTCAGGTATCGCTGTTTACCCCCTTCCCCCTGAAAACGAAATTCGTATTTTAGTTGATGAGTACCGGAAATTTATCGACGCAGTTCGAGAGCCGCTCGATAATACTGACGGTGCCAGAGCAAAACTTTTCCAGATCTTGCTTGAGCCAGCTCGCAAACACGTAAAAGAAGATGCTCCCTTGCTGATCGTGCCCGATAGTGTTCTGCATTCCATCAACTTCGAAACGCTACCTTCCTTTGGCGATCATCGGTTCCTGATTGAAGATCATGAATTGGCAGTCTCTCCTTCTCTCCGCACAATCCGTCTTCAACAGGCCAGGCCCTCTGCCGCGCGATCTCTGCTTGTAGTTGGATCCCCCGATCATTATCCTGCGCCCTTCAAGACTCTGCCCAACTCTGCCAGAGAAGTTGAATATGCTATTGCAGCTTTTCCGGCAGATAACGTGAAGCCTCTTTTGGGAGCAAACGCCAGCCGTGCGGAATATCTGAGGGCGGATGCGGGAAGATTTTCCTTCCTCCATTTCGCGATTCATGCTACAGCGAATTCCGCCAATCCAATGGATTCAGCTTTGATTTTGAAAGATGACCCAAAAGGGTATCGAGTCACCGCCAATGATATTGCCAGTCAAAAGCTGAGCGCGGAGTTAGTGATCCTATCCGCATGCCGCAGCGCTGGGGCCAAGGCTTTTTCTGGCGAAGGTTTGGTTGGCCTATCGCATGCCTTCTTGAAGGCTGGAGCAAAGCGCGTCATCGCCGGATTGTGGAACGTGGACGACAAAGCTGCTGCCGATTTGTTTGGCAATTTGTATATAGGAATCAAAGTTGGTCAATCACCAGGAGCCGCCCTTCGTGAAGCCAAACTGAAGATGATTCATTCCAGCAAATATCTGCGGAAGCCATATTATTGGGGCCCTTGGCAGCTTTACGTCAATACTACCCAGTAAGATTTCATCTGCCCCAATTCAGCCGTAGAGCCAATTGAATTTGTCGCGGCGCTCGTGCGGATAACACTTTGCCAAAGGTGGATGCTTGGTCTGCGAACAACTCCGGCACATCGAATTGGGTTCGATTGAAAATATTGAAAGCCTCCACGGCTGCATTCAAACTGAGTCGCTCGCCAAAAAGGAATCTCTTCGAAACGGAGCAATCCATTTGCAGCAAGCCCGCGGCCCGCACCACATTACGGCCCGCATTTCCAAATTGATATTGAGGCGCAATCGCAAAAGCTGACGTGTCAAACCATTGCCCTGCCGTATGCGGATCAGCGCGATTCAATTTGACCACATTCGGCCGGTCACTCCCAAACACACCTCCCGAATTGCCACTATTGGAATTATCAAAACGGAGGATTGGCGTGAATGGCTGTCCGGTTTGCGCAGTGAAGATAGCACGGAATTCGGTGCGCTTCAGCTTCGGCAACTGGTAGACCGGAGCCGCCGTAAAGCGATGCCGGATATCGAAGCTGGAAGCAGCGCGCTCCGCCGCAATATTCTGACTGTCCTGTGGAAAGTTCTTATCGCTGCCAGTACCCAGAAACGCGGAAGCTCCGTCAATCGACTTGGCGTAGGTATAGGCGGCCAGAATCGAGAGCCTGCGGCCCATCCGCCGATCCAGATTCATTTGCAAAGAATTATAGTTTGAGTTCCCCGCCGTTTCAATCCAAAAAATCCCACTAAAACGGGGGTTTGGCCGTCGCGCAGCAACATCACCTGGACCGGGCCGAGGTTGATTCAAATCGCGCGATCTTGTAAGGTTCGTACCTTTGCTTCCGACATAAGACACGTTAAATGTTGTCTGGGAATCCAGCCGTCGCTCCACGCCAAAACTCCAGTGCTGCAAATAAGAAGTCCTTGCATCGGGGCTAACAGAATTCGGAGAAGGTGGCGGTGTGATGCCTCCTGAAAATGGGTTGGCAAGCGAAATCAAGCTGGTTGCCGTTGGGAAAAAAACTCGAATTTGGAAATACGGCGGGTTGAAGTATTGGGAAGAGTTCACCACAAACATTCCGGCATCGTAGTAGATCCCGTATCCGGAGCGGATCACCGTATTTTCACCAAGACTCCAGGCCAGACCCACTCGCGGAGCCCAGTTGTTGCGATCTGGATTCATAATTGTGCGAGGCAGCCCGTCAGTCCCCACTCGAGAAATTCGCCCTGTTGCCGGATTCAGTGCAGACATGCGGTCGTAAGGATCCTTCGGCGGAGAGGCATATTCGTAGCGTATTCCAAGGCTCAAAGTCACACGCCTCGCAACCTTCCAATCGTCCTGCAGGTATGGAGCAAAGTAGTTGGTTCGCAGAGTTTGTGGATTGTCCGATTGCGCCTGAATGGCAAACGACGGGTAACCCAGCAATACATCGCTGATGCCGCTTCCTGAGATAGCGCCGCTAAACGAAAGTGATCCTCGTGAAAAATAATCGAGGATCGCGTTGGCTTGCCATTGCCGCAATTCAATCCCCGTTCGCAAATGATGTTTACCGCGCATCCAATCAATGCCACCAGTGATCTGATAGGTGTTTGTATGCCTGTAAAGAGGCAGCACCGTAGCATCACCCGCTGCGGAATATCCAGCAACATTCACCGCCGGATATCCGAAGTCGCGAGGAGCAACATTCAACCAATCCACACCCCATTGCTTGCCCACATCGATTTGGTTGCTTTCGGTGACTACACTGCGATAGCTGCGTGTGAAACCCAAGCGCAAGGTGGACACCAGATTCGCGGTGAATACTCGAGTATGTTGGGCAAGCACGTTGTGAGCCGTGTTGTGAACCACGTTTCCAAAACCGGGGAGGCTGCGGGAATCTTCCGTGTAAGGTTCCAACAGATCATCCAAACCATAGCTATAACGCAAGGAAAAGCTGTCCTTGGGCGAGGCCTGCCAATCGAAACGACCGCTACCTTGGGCTCCGTTATCACGCAATAAGGGTTGGCTAAGCAGGTTCGCGCCCGTTGTAGGAAGATTGGCTTGCGGGAACAAAGCCAGAATGTGACGAGCACGCGGATCAATGCGTGATGCTGGAATAACGTTGCTAGGGAAGGGCTGTCGAATGAATGGATCGTTCACCAATGATGATAATTTGCCATTACGCTCCTCCGCGGTAGGAACTGAACCAAGCCGACTGAATCCACGGCGTTCCTGAATTCCCCCAAAGTTCGCGTAGAAGAAAAGTTTGTCCGCCCTCAATGGTCCACCAAGCGCCGCACCATATTGATTGCGTGCATAGGCGGCCTTCTGCGGACCCTCAAAAAAGTTCCGTGCATCGAAAACACGATTGCGGAAATATTCATTCAATTGCCCATTGAACTGGTTTGTTCCGCGCCGAGTTATGACACTTACCTGAGCGCCAGCTGAGCGCCCTTGATCGGCGCTGTAATTGTTAGTGGCGATGCGGAATTCCTGGATTGTTTCCACCGTCGGTTGCAACAGGTAGCGATTGTTGTAAGGATCATTATTATCCACCCCATCAATTTGAAATTGATTAAATTCTTCACGAGCCCCGGAAGCATGCATAGAAAAACTTCCGCGCGATGAGAGTTCAGAATTTTCAACAGGTGTAGCAACACCACTGGAAAGCAAAGCCAGTTGAAGAAAATCCCGCCGGTTCAAAGGTAACGACTCTATGCGCGATTGTTCAATCGTGCGTCCACCTTCAGCCGATTCCAAGCGCAGACCAGCCGCATCCGCTTCAACAACGAGAAGTACGTAGACACCACCAAGAGGCATCTTAAGATCAACTCTGCGACTGCTTCCTGCCTCCAGCTTAAGACCACGAATTTCAAGAGGGTTCATGCCGCTTGCGCTAGCTTTTAGAACATAAATGGCGGCAGGCACGGATGAAATGGAATAATAGCCGTTAGCATCGCTTTGCGTAGTACGCTTCACTCCCCGGCCTTGATCTTCCAGTTCAATTGAAGCAAGTGGAATCAACCGACCTGAAGGATCCAACACACTGCCTCCGACCGACTGACCCCATAGGGAAACAATTGTGAGCACGGCCAACAACACAAAGCGCGAAAGCATCTTACCAGAATAGAGAGAACTATCCCTGCACCGCCACTAACACTATGTGCTAAAAACTCTGCGAGAGCCCTTATTGCTTCCAGCAATTCTGTTGGGATTGGGGATTCTTGCATCTCACCTGATCGAGTTTCGAACCCAAGAGGCCATTGCAGTAACTGTTTGGCTATCTTTTCTCTGTTTGTTCTCCCTATGGAAAGGCCTTAGAAGAGCATCTAGGATAGCTGGGATCTCAGCATGCTTCTTTGTTGGCATCTGGACGGAAATCGCTCATCGCCCAAAAGCCTCCTTCACAATGGACGCAAGCCCCGACGAGGTGATCACCTTGGAGGGCTGCGTGGTGGAGCCTCCCAGTTTTTCCGCTGGTAAGGAGCGATTGGTTTTAGAAGTCGCACCAGATGCGCGGTTGCGGCTGATATTGAATGTCCGCGAAGGTCAGCAGCCCCCAAACTTGCACTATGGTGACCGGATTGAAACTGGAGCACGCGTCCGTAAGCCTCATAACTTTGGCAACCCCGGCGCGTTCGATTTGGAAGGGTATCTGGCAAATCAAAACATTTATTGGACGGCCTCAACACCGCTCGGTGAGCCGGTGAAGCGTTTGGGAGAAGGCTGTGGAACGGTTTACTATACATGGCTCTATAAACTTCGGGAATTGGCACTTGACCGCCTTGAGGCTCTATACCCAGGCGACGCTTATGCATCGGCAATGATGCAAGCAATTCTGTTGGGGGAAACCAGCAAGGTGGAAAAAGTGTGGACTGATTATTTCCGACGCACTGGAACTTACCATGCGCTGGTAATCTCTGGACTTCATTTGACAGTGCTCACATGGGTTTTATTGGAGCTGCTTCGCGCGGCCATGGTGAAGCAATTCTGGCGTCTGCTGTTGACGTTGATCGTGGCTTGGGTCTACGCACTGGTCTCTGGAGCTACAGCTCCAGTAATCCGGGCGGCTGGCGGCTTCACTCTGTTCATCCTCGCTAGTTTGGTATTCCGCCGAACTCGAATCCTAAATTGCCTGGCAGGCGTGGTGATCCCATTCTTGCTCTATGACCCACATCAACTCTTCGCGGCCAGTTTCCAACTGTCCTTTCTGTGCGTGGGGGCGATTGGCGTATTCGGAGTGCCCGCATTGGAAGCAACCAGCGATCGCTTCAAGTTCGGATTGAAGAATCTCTCCGATGCGAATATCGACATCCGTCTTCTTCCTGAAGTGGCCGCCTTTCGTTTGGAACTACGACTGATTGCCGAAACCATCGCAATTTGGACAACCATCCCCTTGCGATTTCTTCACCGCTTCTTCTTCATTGCTGGAACTCTGCTGGCAACAATTTGGGAAACCATCACATTGACTTTCGTGATTCAAATGGCGCTTGCTGTGCCAATGGCGGTGTACTTTCATCGCCTGTCCATAACTGGGTTGACGGCGAACATACTGATTGCCCCAGCACTTACCATGACTGTTCCAATCGGCTTCGCCGCCATGTTCACCGGATGGAAGTGGCTCGCGGCAATTGCCCGTTGGTTGCTTGATTTCTCGCAGGCCGTCGCTGCCTGGCACATTCGTTGGGAGCCTAGTTGGCGCGTGCCGGGACCACCAGTGTGGCTGGCCTTGGCATGTGTTTGCAGCTTGGCATTACTGGCAGTGATGATCCGCAAAGAACATTGGACAAAGTGGCTAGCTGGGGTCCTTGCGGCAATATTCTTGATCCTCATGGTAAGCCATCCATTTCCTCCGCAAGTCGTCATTGGTGAGTTGGAGATGACCACCATCGACGTGGGGCAGGGTGATAGCGTGTTGCTTGTCACCCCTGGCGGAAAAACAATTCTTGTTGATTCCGGTGGAATTCCTCAATTCAGAGGACAACCCAAACCGAGGCTCGATATTGGCGAGGACGTTGTTTCGACATACTTATGGAGCCGGTCCATCCGGAGGCTGGATGTTGTGGTGCTGACCCATGCTCACGAGGATCACTCCGGAGGATTAGTTTCTATACTGGAAAACTTTCGTCCAACCGAACTTTGGATCGGTGCCATGCCCGAAGCACCTGCCTGGCAAGTGGTAAGGGACAAAGCCATGGCATTGGGCATCACAATTGTAAGAAAGCATGGCGGAGAACAGTTGGACTGGGGCAACGCACAATTGCGGTTTCTTGCTCCACTTGCAGATTATGAACCCGGGGAAACAGTAAAGAACAACGACTCGCTGGCATTTGAAATCAAGTTCGGTGAGCGAACTTTTCTGTTGACTGGTGACATTGAAAAGCAAGTGGAGGCGAGGCTTGCAGTGGACGGAGTGTTGGATGAAGTAGATGTTCTAAAAGTGCCACACCATGGAAGCAAGACATCCTCAACACCTTACTTCCTGGAACAGACGGCACCGATGCTGGCCATGGTCTCCGCAGGCTTGGACAACCGGTTTCATCATCCGCATCCGGACGTGATAGAACGGCTACACCAAATGGGAACTACTACTTTACGAACAGACATGTTGGGCTTTGTCTCAGTCATTACCGACGGGAAGCGTCTCCGGCTCGAAAGTTTTCAATGGAAAGGAACGCAAGCTCCGTTGTTGCTACCGGTCTTCTCAGATTAGCTTCTATTGGACGCAATATCTCCGAAGCAATGGGTGCAATTCTACGGGCCAAGGCGAAGTTTTTCTCAGAGTCAAACTTACTGGATACGTAAACAAAATGTTTGGTTGTTTCAAAACCTGCTACCGAGTAGCCTTCTTTCCCATCCCGGAACAGACTCAACCCATCAACAGCATCGGATCCGTTTAGCATTCCTTGAGGAAAGGATTCGCCAGCATTCTTTTCAAGCAGAGAAAGCGAAACCAGCGTTTCTCCTTTCCGCAAAATTACATGCGGATACTGGCGTCCACCGATTTCGCAGCGATGCCCTTCCACAAACTGGAACTCGCTGAGTTGGTGCATTACGCCAGGTACCAAACGGGCGTATGGTGCCCCCATTTCGCTTACAATTTTCGCCATGTCCGGGGGCGTCGGTGGATAGTGGCCACCCATTGCGCACACAATGTGATCGTCCAAACCAAGAGCTAGCACTCGAAGCGCTACAGCTTCTTTCTGACGATGAATTACAGTGCCCGTGGCAACAACCGCTAAGCTTGCGGCAACAGCCATCAACCAATACGGAAACTGCGATCGCTCTTTGCCAGATAAAGCTTGCTGACGAAGTTCGCCACGGATTCGCGTTTCAAGTCCAAGTGGAGCGCTTTCGGCCAACACCGCCCGGCGCAATCCATCGCGTACACGCTGCCGGCTTTCCAGAGCCGTCTTGCAATCCTGGCAACTATCCAGATGATTCACAACCTCGTGCGTGGTTTCAACCAACAATTCATTGCTTAGGTAGGAATCCAAATAGCCGTGAATTTTTTCGCACTGATTATTGGGGAATCGAATCACGTTCACGATGCTTCCCCTCCGGCTTGTTTTCCAATTCCATACGATTGTGCTGCTCCAAGCAATTGTACTCTCAACAAACGCCTTGCCCGGCTCAACCGGCTCATTACTGTACCCATGGGAATTCCCAACGTTGCCGCCACTTCCTTGTACGAGAATTCTTCCACATCGGCCAGCAACACAACCGCCCGATAGTCTTCGGGTATTTTATCCAAAGCGGCGAGTATTTCCTTATCGGATAGCTGCTCTTTAACTGGCGGCTCCCACTGCAACGTATCCTCCAGCATGTCAGCCTCTTTCGTTAGTTTTAATTGAAACCACTTCCGGCGGTGATGATGCAACCGGTGAAACAAAATCTTGAATAGCCATGCCCTGCAATTGGTTCCCTGCTCAAAACGGTGGAAAGATTTCCAGGCATGCATGTATACGTCCTGCGCCAGATCCTCCGCTTCCGTTCGATTGCGAAGCAGCCCGGATGCCGTTCGAAAAATGTCGTTCAGGTGCGGCAATGCCGCGGCTTCAAACTCTTCGATACTGTTTCTTGACTCCGCCACTTTCTGTTAGTTCTCAGACAAAAGCTTTTCCACCAACTCCAACATCTTCCGCTCTCCACCAATGCCGCCGTAGTTCAATTCGCCATCCCAGCGATATCGAATTTTCCCCGATTTATCCACCAAGTAGACGCAGGGCCAAAACTCCTGCTTCCACTTTCGCCAATTCTTCATGTCTGTATCCAGCAGCACCGGCCATTTAATATGGTATTCGGCGACCTTTCTTTCCACGTTTGCTGTCACTCGTTCCTGCGGCAGTTCGGGAGTGTGAATGCCGATAATAGCAACATCCTTATCTGCAAGCTTAGCCGCCCAACGCTCATAAGAAGGCAGATTGTGCCGGCAGTTAATGCAATCGAACGTCCAGAAATGCACAATGGTAACTTTGCCTAGGCGGCCCGCCATACTCAGGGGTTCGCTGTTTATCCAATGGTTTCCTTGCAACTCTGGCGCCGAAACATTCAATTGCGTTGGTTGTGCCGCAGCGCAGCTAGCCGATCCAACAAACAACCCGCTGACTACTGTTAAAAGAGAAAGGGTCCGCATACATTAGATAATCATACGGCTCCATTCAAATATTCCCGCTATCTGCGAAAATCGTCCTACAATGAAAACAGAGGAACATGAACATGCGTGAAAATGACACCACCAAAGCAGTATGGTTCTTGACAGGAGCCGCCATTGGAGCCGCCATCGCCCTTCTTTATGCACCACAAAGCGGTGAAGAAACGCGTCGGCTGATCCGCAAGAGAGCCGAAGAAGGCGGGGAACAGCTAACGGTACAAGGCCGCGATCTAGTAGATCGTGGAAGAGATTTGTACGAAAAAGGCCGGTCCATGGCCGATGAAGCCGCTGAAATGTTTGAGCGCGGCCGCCGTATGGTACAAAGCTAACTTCTAGGAGAACTCCATGGCCCTATCTTTGCCGCCCTTTCAGAATGAGCCTTACAGCGACTTCTCGAAAGCAGTGAATCGCCGGGCCATGGACGAGGCTCTTGCCCGTGTACGCTCAGAGTTAGGCCGCGCATACCCTTTGTGGATTGCCGGTGGTCCCGTGGAGACTGGTGACCTGCTGGTCTCCACCAATCCTTCCCATCAAAACGAAATCATCGGAAGCCACCACAAAGCCACACCTGAATTGGCGCGGCTGGCTATTGAAGACGCCTTCGCCTACTTTCCCAGGTGGAGTGCCACACCTGTGGATCAGCGCGTTCAACTGCTCTGCGGCGCGGCTACTCTGCTGCGGCAACGGAAAGAGGAATTCAATGCGTGGCTGATTTTGGAATCTGGCAAGAATTGGAATGAGGCGGAAGCAGACACTGCCGAAGCAATTGATTTTTGCGAATATTACGCACGCCAAATGCTGCGCTGGGACAATCCCGAGCCATTGATTCAAATGCCCGGGGAGTTCAGTAAGCTGGTCTACATTCCGCTTGGAGCGGGCGTGGTGATTCCGCCTTGGAATTTCCCACTGGCCATTCTTGTTGGTATGACTGTAGCCGCTTTGGTGGCTGGAAACACGGTGGTGATTAAGCCATCGAGCGAGACTCCAATCATTGCCGCGAAATTTGTAGAGCTCCTATTGGAAGCCGGATTCCCGGAACGCAGCCTTGCACTCTGCACTGGCAGCGGTTCAATTGTGGGTGACTTACTGGTAACTCATCCTAAGACCCGTTTTGTAAGTTTCACCGGGTCGCGCGAAGTGGGTTTGCGTATTAATGAATTGGCCGCCAAACATCAACCAGGGCAGTTGTGGATCCGGCGTGTGGTGGCTGAAATGGGCGGTAAAGACGCCATCATAGTGGACGACGAAGCTGATCTGGATATGGCCGTGACGGGCGTTATGCAGTCGGCATTCGGATTCCAGGGGCAGAAGTGCTCCGCCTGTTCCCGTGCCATTGTTAGCGCAAAGCTATATGATTCCTTCCTTGAAAAATTGAAAGCGAAAGTGGAAACCATTTGCCAAGGCCCTGCTGAAAATGTGGACAACTATATGGGGCCAGTTATCAGCCAAGGTGCTCAAAAAACTATTCTGAAGTATATGGACATAGGCCGAACCGAGGGGCGCTTGCTGACCGGTGGAGGCATAGCTCCAGGCGATGGTTGGTATCTATTGCCCACCGTGATTGCTGACGTATTACCCAACGCGCGCATTTTCCAGGAAGAGATTTTTGGGCCCGTGCTTGCTGTCACCAAAGCTCAAGATTTTGACGAGGCTTTAGCAATGGCGAACAACACGGAGTATGGCTTGACTGGAGCAGTGTACTCGTTGAATCCCAACAAGCTGGCGCAAGCCTCTCAGCAATTCCATGTCGGCAATCTGTACTTAAACCGCAAGTGCACCGGCGCAATGGTTGGCGCTCATCCGTTCGGCGGATTCAACATGTCCGGCACGGATTCGAAAGCCGGTGGACCCGATTATCTTCTGCAATTCCTCCAGGGCAAGTTAATCGCTGAAAAAGTGCTATGATTGTGAAAACCCCGATTAGAAGGGGACTATTTATTTTTAGATCCAGGGTCAAATTAGACCGACATGGCGAAGGGGCATTCATATGAATGTCCCTTTTCCCTTTTAGCGAGGCACATCAAATGCTTACCCGTAGAGCCCTGCTGGGCTCATCTCTCTTGCAAGTTGGATCAAAGGCGGCAGCCACTCCGAAACGTCCCAATGTGATTATGTTTATGACTGACGACCACGGTGCCTGGGCAACCGGCGCTTACGGCTGCAGTGAAATGCATACGCCAAACATAGATGAACTGGCGCGCACTGGTGCCAAATTTACGCGCGCGTTCGCCTGCACGCCGGTTTGTTCTCCCAGCCGCATGACGTACATGACGGGCCGCATTCCATCCACGCACGGCGTCCAGGATTGGATTGTTCCCAAAGATAGTTTTGGTCCAACAACCATGCGCTTTTTGGACGGCCATCCTACTTATGCCGAAGTGTTGGCCGCCAATGGATACAACTTGGGGATGGTGGGCAAATGGCATATGGGTGATGACGACAAAGCCCAACGCGGCTTCACTTACTGGGCAACAATTCCAGGGGGCGGGGGACCATACAAGGATCAAACGTTTATTAAGAATGGTGAAAAGGTTTTGAAGCCTGGCCACAAGACAGACGCTATTGGAGACTTTGCGCTGGAGTTCATTGATCAACAAACGGTAGAGAAGCCATTTTATTTGCTGGTCCCTTTCTACGCACCGCACACGCCGTTTGATTTTCAGCCGGAGGCGTACCGCAAGCCTTTTGAAAATGCGCGATTCAGTTGCTTCCCCCGGACTCCGGCTCACAAGTGGCAGAACAAGGGCCTGGGAAGAATGCATGGAAGCGAAGAGGCGTTCCGTAGCTACAGCGCCTTGATCACCGGCGCCGATTACAATATTGGCCGGATTTTGCAACGACTCAAAGACAGGGGAATGCGCGAAGATACACTGGTTATTTTCACGGCCGATCAAGGCTGGAACGCTGGCCATCATGGCGTTTGGGGCAAAGGGAATGGAACGTGGCCGTTCAACATGTATGAGGAATCGTTGCGCGTGCCATTGATTTGGAATCATCCAGCGCGCATTAAACCTGGAACAGTGGAAACTGGTATGGTTTCTTCCTACGACTACTTCCCTACAATCTTGGACTACGTTGGCGTGAAGGCACAGGAAGACCCCAAACGTGCAGGGCGTAGCTATTTGCCATTGCTGGAAGGAAAGCGTGTCCGTTGGCGGGACCGGCTGTTTTTCGAATATTCAAACGTCCGCGGCCTTCGCACAGAAACCATGAAGTATATTGAGCGCACCAGCGAATTTCCTAGTGAACTTTACGACCTTGAAAAGGATCCAGGGGAGACGCGCAACGTGTTGGGCGATGCAAAGTATGAAAAGCAACTAGCGGCTTTGCGCAAGGAATTGGCTGGCTATTTTCAAAAACTAGGCGCGCCGCCCCTGGAAGATTGGCGTCGGACCACAAAGCAGAACCTCACTGCGTACGAAGCTGTGAAACAATAGATATGTAGGGCTGATTCATCAGTCGGCAATTTTATGAGCGATACAATTACCCTAACGCAACTGCAGCAAAAACGAGTATGGGAAGGACAGTTGTCCGCTGAGATCCGGGCCAACTACTTCGCAGAGCTTTCCGGTACATATCGATCCCACCAGAGAATGGCAAATTGGCTCAGCCTTGTGTTTTCCTCAGGAGCGCTTGCCAGTTTTTTACTCAAAGATGGATTGGATATAGCACCATATCTAGCCTTGGTTCGACCCGTTCTTGCATTTGTCACCGCAGGATTAAGCGCTTATTCGATTATTGCCCAAAATCAGGATCGAGCAACGAATTGTACCGAACTTCACTCCCGTTGGAATAAGTTAGCCAAAGAGTTTGAAGCGCTTTGGGATGACATGTATAGTGAAACTGCTTCGGCACGCCTGCAACGGCTTGAGGAGACCGCAACTGAGCTTTCGAAAGCAGGAAACGCATTCCCAAATAAGAAGAAGCAGCTCATGAAATGGCAAGACTACGTTGTACTGCGACACAGTTCCTCGAGTAGTACGACATAATGCCAACAGGACATATCGACAAAAGAGCGGATTGGCCACCAGTTCCGAAGCCGCTACCACCTCCTCCACCACCGCCACCTCCGCCAAGAAAGTGAATCGCTCACGGTATACGAAGCTGTGAAACAATAAAGTTTCTCCTATGGCTCGTGACTTTGATTTAACTCCGCGCACTGTCGCGCCTGTGGCGACAAAGTATCGCCGCATTCACACTCAGCTCCCTGTTCCAGAATCGCTTCCGGTTCTTGAAGCGCTTCGGAAATTTGAACCTCTAGCCATGGGTGGGCAACCTCCCATTGTTTGGGATCATGCCGAGAATTTTCAAGTTTTTGACGCCTATGGTAACTCCTGGATCGATTGGTCCAGCGGAGTACTCATCACCAACGCCGGCCACGGACGTCAGGAAATTGTTGACGCCATCGTCAAGCAGGCCAATCACAAGTTATTAACCAACTACTGCTTCCCTTCGGCCATCCGCGCGCAACTTGTGGAGCGACTGGCGGACCTGATGCCGGAACCGCTAAAGAAGGTTTTCCTTCTAACCGTCGGCTCAGAAACAGTGGAATGCGCCATCAAACTTTCACGAACTTTCGGCACGAAGGTAGGCGGAAGGTCGAAACATGTCATCGTCAGTTATGAGAAGGCATTTCACGGCCGAACGTTAGGTTCGCAACAAGCCGGTGGCATTCCCGCGTTGAAAGAATGGATTGTGAACATTGACGCAGGCTTTGTGCAAGTTCCCTTCCCGGACGGATTCCGAACGGAAGACACTTCGTTTGAATTCTTTCTGAACACTCTGCGCATGAAGGGCATTTCGCCAGATAACGTAGCGGGCGTGATTCTGGAAACCTATCAAGGTGGGAGCGCCTCTTTTGCACCGGTCCCTTACATGCAGAAAATGCGGGAATGGACTGAACGCCATAAAGTGATTCTTACATGCGATGAAGTGCAGGCAGGCTTTGGACGCACTGGAACAATGTGGGGCTTTGAGCACTACGGAATTGTTCCGGATTTGACCACCTGGGGCAAGGGTATTTCCAGTTCCCTGCCCGTAGCAGCAGTCATTGGCCGTCCCGATATTATGGACCTGCATCCGGCAGGCAGCATGACGTCCACTCATACTGGCAATCCAATTTGTTGCGCCGCTGCGTTGGCTTCCATTGATCTGATTTTGAAAGAGGGCCTTGCGGAAAACGCCGCGAAAATGGGCGAAATCCTCCATACCCGGCTGCATGCAATGAAGCCGGGCTACCCCATGATCGGTTGTGTCGACGGCAAGGGCTTAGTGGCTGGTGTGGCTATTGTCATCCCTGGCACGAAGGATCCAGATGCTGATTTGACTTTCCAAATTATTTGGGAATCCATCCAGCGTGGCATCATGATGTTTGCTCCAGTTGGCTATGGTGGCGGCACTGTAAAAATCTGCCCGCCACTCACCATTAATGAAGAGGCGCTGAACGAGAGTCTGGATGCGTTTGAAGAAGCATTTGAAGCAGCAGTGAACAACAGAGCAAGAGCCCGCGAATGACGGCACCGCAAGTCCTGATAGTCGGCGGAGGCATGATCACACACGATCAGATCCTTCCCGCAATTTATGCAATGCAGCGGCGAGGCGAAGTGGGCAGCATTCAAATCTGCGCGCAACATGGCCGCACCGTGCGCAATCTGGCAGCGGCTCCGGCGATCGTGAATGCTTTCCCTGGTCAGAGCTTCCAGCCGTTTCCCGACCCGCTCACAGAATCAGAATCACCCCAACCTCAATTGTACGAATCGGTCATCGCGCAGTTGCCACCCCGGCAAATTGTGATCGTTGCGCTGCCCGATCAATTGCATTTCGATGCAGTAATGGCAGCCCTTCGGCACAATCAGCATGTGATTTGCGTGAAGCCGTTAGTGCTAACGGCGAGGGACTCAATCCAGATTGAACAGGCTGCTTATGAACGCGGGCTTTTCTGCGGCGTGGAATACCATAAACGTTTTGATGATCGTGCACACAAGGCTCGGCGACTTTACCGCGATGGATTGTTCGGCGATTTCAAATTAGGCACGGCACGGTTGATGGAGAAATGGTATTACCGCAACTCCAATTTCCAGAACTGGTTCACCAAAGAACATTCCGACGCCTTTACGTACATAGGTTGTCACTACGTGGATCTGGTCCACTTCATTACCGGCCTGTTGCCCGTTTCCGTAAGTTCCTATGGCATTCCCGACAAATTCCCAAATGGCAACGAAGGCTACCTATGGTGCGATACCAGAGTACTTTGGGAAAACGGCGCGGCGCTGAATTTGCAAACAAGTTTAAGCTATCCCAACGAAGGTCCCGGCCCCAACACCCAAGGAATGACGCTGTATTGTTCCGGTTCAGGCGAGGGCGCAATGCTGGATCATAGCGATCAGTATCGCGGTCTTGGTTACTCATTTGGGAAAAAGCCCAAAGGCGAAGGCGCAACTTTTTACACCGAGCCAAGCCCTGATTATTTTCAGTACAACGACCTCGGCGGCCCTGGTCTGGAGCCTGTCGGCTACGGTGTGCGATCCGTTGAATATTTGGTGCGCATGGCCATGCGTGTGGATGCAGCAACCGATCGCCAAGCACTTTTGAAGCAGATCGACACAACCGGAGTAGTTGCAACTCCCGCCAATAGTCGTTACAACGAACTTGTTGTGGAGGCTGGCCGTTTGAGTATTCTGAGCGCGGGCCGTGAGGCGAAGATTACCTACGGCGACCGTCCGCATGTGGAGTTAACATGACCGAAGAAGAGCTTTCAGAATACTTGGAAGGCAGCGGCTATCCGGCGCATCTGGTTCGCGGCGGAAGCCAAGGACTGATCTCTCGCTACAAAGCTTTCGTTGAAGAAGTGGAGCGCGGATATCCACATGGCCTCGATGACTACCGACGTGATCTGGATCTTCGCGGTGTTATTGAAACCGTTGGGCTCGCGGACGAAGTTTCCGCAGAAGACCTGCGTCTGGAAGAGATGCTGGATTACCGTGAGGTGCGAGTTTGGGAAAGCATTCCAGGAAATCCGAATTGGGATTTTGGATTTCCCCGCAATGCACCGCGCGATTTGCTGCGTGGCTTGAAAGCTGCTGGTCTGCTGCCGGAAGAGTAGTCAACGCAATTCTTCTTGTACAAAATACGGAACTAGATCAAAGTCTTCCGTATCATCGGAACGCTGCATGTTCCGCACAGCCGTTGGTGTGGATTTCAACCGGATCAACTTCATCCGCACAGTGTCACCAACGCTGTGATGTGCCCCTACTTGCAACACTCGATTGCGCATGGCGAGAAAAACAATAATCGCATCAGGCTTGCTGTAACTGCCGGACTCGACACGATCCACCTTCAACTTACAGAAAAGCAGCGCGTCTTCATATGGAGCAGAATTCGGATTAATTGCGCGGGACATCTGAGTGATCGTTCCGGCAACAGTGAGCTCTTCTGAATCGTCCGACTTTGACACGGGCTTCTTTTCCTCACTAATGATCTTTGCGGGTTCAGCAACCTTGGGCTTTTCCGGTGCACGCGGCAACTGCCTGTGAGGCACGTCCCCAAGCGGCAACGGGGGCCAATCTTCCAAATACAAGTCCCGAATTGCGAACTCATACACCAATATCCGCGTCTTAGAAAGCCGGCCCGCGCGTGCTGCGCGCACCAGTTCCTGCCTAACGGTTGCCCCTCCCCCATTCATCGCGATCACATCCACCGGTGCATTCAAGTGGTAGGCAAGGTGCTCTCCAAGTCCGGCGTTTTGTCCCCATGCAAGAGTTGCGGAGGAATAGATGTTCGTGAAGCTATCGCCCAGCAGCAGAATTTCCGGCTCATCCGTCACTTGGACGATCGGCTCTACTTGTTCGATTTGAACCGTTTCAGGAGGGTATAACTTTTGGTCTGCGGGAAGTTTAAGCATGGCAACAAGATCACCGAAGCTACTTGCGCTTCGCGATTGCAATCGATACAACGGGGGCCCACCATGTTTACTGGCTTGCAATCGATCAGCGATTCCGCGAGCAACAAGATCCATGAAGCGCGGAGTCCAGTGCGTGTCCTGGCGCAAGTACAAAGGACCGTCGGCACCATTCATCAACTGATCCATTGGCAGAACATCAGCCCCATTGGACAGCACAGCTTGTTGGAAACGATGATAGTCCGCGTTCTGAAGTACGGCTCTATCGCTACTGCGGAGGACCATTCCCTTATCAGGAACTGGCACAAGTAACAATTGAATATTCAACCTGCGGCAGTCCTCCGCCAATTGCTGGAAAGCGGGCAGGGGATCGGGGTGCGCTGTTGCAACAACGTTCTTGTCAATCATCGCTTTTGCCTTCGCCCGAAGATAAGCTGGATCTAAAAATGGTTGCCCAAAAACAAATCGCAAACCGGGACTATAGTAGAGCCAACCATCACGGCCGATGGTTACTTTTTCATTCCCGAAGCCGCCAAACCTGGTCAATATCTCCTGTAATTTCGGCTGAATGCTTTGCTTTAGTAACGAGGCTTCGTCAAGTGAGATGCTCAGCGCTTGCAGAGATTCCCGCGTGGGTGGAAACTGCAAAGTTGGCAGCTCTTTCATTTGCCCAAATTGAGCCAATGCCGGAATCAGCAATGCCGCACAGAAACTAAGTACAAACACCTTGGCAGTATGTGGCGAAATAGACGTGGATGCCAATTCCTTTTGACTTACTTGCTCGCTTGCGAGCGTCGGATTGGATGGTAGCTTCGTCAAAACTGGTAATAAAGAAATGGATTAACGGTCTGCGTCCAAAGGAACATTACGCTAATTACAAAAGTGGTGAGACAAGCACCAGCTTTCCAGGGCGTGATGCGCTGCGTGAAATTCCAAGCCTGCGGCATGAACCAAACCGCCAAGGAACAAGCGAAAAAGCAAAGCTGATGATATTTCGTATAGACTACGAAACCAAGGAGTGCATCCGCATCGGATGCCATTGCACCACCAAACATCGTCAGAAGGAATCGCCAAGCAGACCCCACGGATTCCGCCCGGAAAAATACCCAACTAATGCAGACAATGGCGAAGGTCACTGCAACTTTCAAAAGGTCCGGCATACGGTGATAAAAACTCTTCTTTCCAAACGCGCGCTCAATGCCAAGCATGCCTCCATGGATCGCGCCCCATATCACGAATGTCCAGGATGCTCCATGCCATAGTCCACCAAGCAGCATCACAATCATCAGATTAAAGTATGTCCGTGCTTCACCCTTCTTATTCCCGCCAAGTGGGATGTACAGATAATCGCGTAACCAGGTGGAGAGCGAAATATGCCATCGCCTCCAGAAGTCGGTGATACTCTCCGCACGGTATGGATCATTGAAATTCTTGGTGAACAGAAAGCCCAACATCAGGGCAAGTCCAACAGCCATGTCGGAGTAAGCTGAAAAATCGAAGTAGATCTGGAAAGCATAAGAGATCACACCGAACCATGCATCGTACCAATGCATGGCTGAAGCAGCAAACACAGCATCCGCGATGTGCCCCATAGGATTTGCCAGCAAGATCTTCTTCCCCATTCCAAGGCAAAGCAGCGCAGCACCGCGTGCAAATTTCTCCCAAGTGAAAGTGCGATGGCGGATCTGTTCAGCAATGCTCCAATACCGAATAATAGGCCCGGCGAGTTGATGCGGGAAAAGAGCAACGAAGCAAGCAAAGTCCGCAGGATGACGCAGCGGCCGCGCTTCGCCACGATAAACATCAATGGCATAGCTCATCGATTGAAACGTATAGAAAGAAATCCCAATAGGAAGGGCCCCATGAATCAGAGGTAGCGGAAGTGGCCCGCCTCCCAAAGAGGCGCTGAGGGAATTCAGCGATTCCAGGCCAAAATCGTAGTATTTGAAGAATCCAAGAATTGCCAGATTCGTAAACAGCGATACGAATAGGGCGATTTTCTGAGCCCTATTCCGGAGCATGTCTTTTGGCAGAAACGGAAGGTCCCCATCTTCTGCCAATGGCAACCCGGAGAATTTCACAAGCGCAAGACCGCAGAAATAATCGACCAGCGTACTGGTCAGCATCAACACAATCCACTTCGGGTTTGCCCAGCCGTAAAAAATATAACTTACGGAAGTCAGCATCGTTGTCAAGAACCGGAACGGCAACGTGTAATTCAGCAACAACACCAGCGGCAGGAAGTAGAACAAAAAAATGTGGCTGCTGAATACCATTCGGCGTTACGATCTTGCTGGATTATCGCAGAATGTACCCCACTGCTACGAAGGCTTCCAGCGAACAACCGGCTTGCGAGCGGCCTGAGTCTCGTCCACTCGAGGCGTTCTTGTAAGGTGTGGAGCTTTGATCACCAGTTGCGGATCTTCTTCGACTTCCTTGGCAATTGAAATCATAGCGTCAACGAATAACTCCAATTCCCGCTTCGATTCCGTTTCCGTCGGCTCAATCATCATCGCACCATGAACGATCATCGGGAAGCTGGTGGTGTATGCGTGGAAGCCGTAATCGATCAACCGCTTGGCCATGTCGCCAGTCTTTACGCCCTGCTTTTCCTGCCGGTCGTGACTGAACACAACCTCGTGCATGGTTGGTTCGGTAACAGGAAGATCGAAGTATGGTTCAAGACCCTTGCGAATAAACTGTGCATTCAACAACGCGTCGATCGTAGCGTTGCGCAACCCTGGTCCGCCGTGAGCCATGATGTAAGCCAGCGCTCGCACCAACACGCCGAAGTTGCCGTAGAATGCGCGAACCTTCCCAATGCTTTTTGGCTTGTTGTAATCCCACTTCCAACTGTTGCGAAGTCTCTTCAACCGAGGCACAGGCAGAAACGGTTCCAAATGCTTTTTGATGGCCACCGGACCAGCACCAGGACCACCGCCGCCATGAGGAGTAGAGAAAGTCTTGTGCAGGTTCATGTGCATCACATCGATGCCAAAATCTCCTGGCCGTGAAATTCCAACCAACGCGTTCATGTTGGCACCGTCCATATACATCTGCGCGCCCTTGGCATGAAGAATCGCCGCGGCCTTCACAATGTCCCGCTCAAACACGCCAATCGTATTCGGGTTCGTAACCATCAGTGCGGCAACGTCTTTATCCGTTGCCGCTTCCAAAGCAGCCAGATCAATCATGCCATGGTCGTTCGATTTCACACTGACAACTTCGTACCCAACCATTGCGGCAGTTGCCGGGTTGGTTCCGTGCGCTGAATCCGGCACCAATACTTTCTTCCGCGGATTCCCTTTGCTTTCCAAATATTTCCGGATTAGCAAAATGCCCGTCATTTCGCCATGCGCACCTGCTGCGGGTTGCAACGTGATTGCATCCATGCCAGTGCATTCGCAAAGATACTGTTCCAGAATAGCCAGAATCTGCATTGCCCCTTGCGACAATTCTTCCGGCTGATAAGGATGCGCCCACGCCAGTCCTTCAGTCCGTGCCACCACTTCATTGATACGCGGATTGTACTTCATCGTGCAAGACCCAAGCGGATACAACCCCAGATCAATTGCAAAATTCCAAGTGGACAAACGCGTATAGTGGCGAATATTTTCCACTTCACTTACTTCAGGGAAACCCTCAATCTCGGAACGGACCTGACCAGCACCCAACACACTAGCAGCGTCCACCGCCGGCACATCCAAATCCGGAAGTTGGTAAGCCTTCTTGCCTGGAGAACTGATCTCAAACAGCAGTGGCTCTTCTTGTACGATGTGGCGTCTAACTTTCTTAATCATCCCTGCACCGCCTTACGAACTTCATCCATCGATTCCCGCTTGGTCATTTCCGTGGCACACAGCAACATGGAATCTGCCAGTTCAGGATAGAAGCGCCCCAACGCCAAACCACCAATGATTTTTTTCTTCAAAAGTTTCTTGTTCAGCGCCTCAGGGTCACCGGTACGCACTACGAATTCATTGAAGAACGGACCCTTGAAACGCAGCGGCAAATCTGCAGCAAGGTAATGCGATTTTGCCAAATTCTGTTCCGCCAAATCCCGCAAACCCTGCTTCCCGTAAACGCTCATAAACACCGTAGCCATCAGTGCCACCAGTGCTTGATTGGTACAGATATTGGAAGTCGCCTTTTCCCGGCGGATGTGTTGCTCTCTTGTGGCCAGCGTCAAGCAATAGGCCCGATTCCCATTTGAATCCACAGTCTCACCAACCAGCCTTCCTGGAATTTGGCGAATGAATTTTTCCTTTGTAGCAATGATGCCCGCAAACGGTCCACCATAACTCGGCGAAATTGCGAACGATTGCAATTCACCTACAACGATGTCCGCATCCGACGGCGGTTGGATCACACCCAACGCGGCTGCTTCCGTGAAAACAACCACCAACAGCGCACCCTTGGCATGCACCAAGTCAGCTACTTGTTTCACATTTTCCAAGCATCCAAAAAAGTTGGGGGACTGCACAATTACAGCCGCAGTTTTGTCGTCGATAACCGCATCCAGTGCCGCTAAATCCAATTGCCCTGTATCGCCGTCGTATCCGAATTCAGTGACGGGAATGCCCTGGTGCAACGTGTAGGTTTGCAACACCTGCCGATATTCCGGGTGCACTGTTTTCGCCACCACTACGTTATCGCGCCCGGTGATGCGGATGGCCATCATGGCCGCCTCAGGTACCGCCGTTGAGCCATCGTACATGGAAGCGTTCGCCACTTCCATACCGGTAAGTTGGCACACCATGGTTTGAAATTCAAAAATGGTGGTCAACGTTCCTTGCGAAATTTCTGCTTGATAAGGCGTGTAGGAAGTTAGAAACTCGCCGCGCGAAACCACCACATCGCAAAGCACAGGCCGGAAATGGTTGTAGACTCCGGCACCAAGAAACGATGCGTATCCATTGGCCATTTCACTAGCTTGCAGCTTAAAATAATCTACAATGTCGTACTCGCTGCGGCCAGCTGGAATTTCAAGGGGACGCTGTAGCAGTACCTCAGGCGGAAGGTAATTATACAATTCGCCGAGCGAGGTTAGACCGCAAGAGGCTAGCATTTCCTTGCGTTCGCTTTCGGACTTAGGTAAATAGCGCAATTACATTGCTCCAATAATGAAATGGCGGGCGCTAAAGCTCAAGCGGCCCGCCTTAACCACTCGTTTGATGCTGCTTGAACCGATCAAGCTCCTAAATATGCTTGGTAGTCGGCAGCCTTCATCAATCCATCTGCTTCGCTTGGATTCGTCAACTTAACTTGAATCAACCAGGCATCGCCATGTGGATCAGCGTTCAGTTTTTCTGGTGTTGCATTCAACACTTCGTTGATTGCCGTCACTTCACCAGAAACAGGCGAGTAAATGTCACTCACAGCCTTTACCGATTCCACCGAGCCGAAAGTCTTGTGTTGCTCCACGCGGGATCCAACTTTAGGCAAATCAACATATACAATGTCGCCCAGTTCCCCTTGTGCATGGTGCGTAATGCCAATTGTGGCCGTTCCGCCTTCCACTTTCACCCACTCATGTTCTTTGGTATAGCGAAAATTTTCCGGATACATGTCTTCTATTTTGCTCTCTTATAAAAGGGGGTTGGAACCACAACGGCATCTACTGGCAGGTTTCGAACCATTACTTGAATTTTTTGCCCAACAACAGCTCTGTCGGCAGGCAAATAGCACAACCCAATATTTTTGTTCAGCGTCGGCGCTGGCCCACCGCTGGTTACCCAACCAGCTTTTTCACCGTCAATCTGAATCTCATACCCGTCTCGCCCAATGCCTCGGCCTTGCATTTCAAAGCCAGCCAATTTACGCGTAACGCCACTCTTCTTCTGATTTTCCAGTGCTTCCCTGCCCTGAAAATCACCTTTATCAAACTTCACAATCCAATCGAGCCCAGCCTCCAGCGGAGAAATGGTCGCGTCAATTTCATGACCATATAAAGCCATCGCCGATTCCAGCCGTAGCGTGTTGCGCGCGCCCAACCCCGCAGGCTTAATCCCGAATGGTTTCCCAGCTTCCATCAGTTCCATCCACAACCGTGGTGCCTCTGTTGGAGCAACATAAATTTCGAACCCATCTTCACCGGTATAACCAGTACGCGCGATGCGCGCCGGGGTTCCACTCACTTCACCATCGGCGAAATGATAGTACTTAATGGCCGGCAAATCGGTTGCCGTCATTTTCTGCAGCGTTTCCAAACCTCTTGGACCCTGCACTGCAATTTGCGCATACTTCGGGCCAGCGTTTTCAACCGCCGCGTTGAAGCAATTCGATTTAACAATATGTTCGTAATCTTTGTCCTGGTTCGACGCGTTCACGCAAAGGAAATAATAATCCTCCGCAACTTTGTGAACCAAAATATCATCCACGAATCCGCCATGCGCATATAGAAGACCCGCATAGTGAGCCTGACCGATCTTTAACTTCGCAGCATTGTTAGTAGAAACGAAATTAACCAGCAGCAGCGCTTCCGGACCCCGGATTTCGATCTCGCCCATATGGCTGACATCGAACAATCCGACCCGTTCGCGCACGGTTTGGTGTTCGTCCAAGATGCCTGAATACTGCACAGGCATATCCCAGCCACCAAAATCCACCATCTTGGCTCCCAGTTGGCGGTGCAGGGAATTTAAGGGAGTAACTTTCAACGCGGAGGCTTCCAGCATGAAACCCTAATGCTAACAGGGCAAGACGAGTAGTGTCAATTCTTCGAGTCGAGGCTCATAGTATCACCCCAATAGTACGGCCCATTGCTGTGTAGTAGGACAATATCAATCTACACCTATCCCTATCAATTTTCCTTGAGCAACTCGCGCTTCCTCCATATACTCATTCATGGGGAGGTCATTTTACAATGGCATTTATTGCGTTTACTTCATTCTTGCTGTTTGTCGGGTGGTTCCTTTACGCCTGTAAGCTGATCCTTCTCACAGGTGGCAATGGTCGAACAGTTGAGGGTCTGAACCTGAATCCACAGGCGCATGCGAAGGCCATTGATCAGAGTTACCAGTTAATAACTTACATATACCGCAACGGTGGCGAATTTCATCCCGAAGGCGAGGCATCTTTGGAACATTTCATGATCCACATCTACTACCGCACCCTTCGATGCATTCATCCGATCTGCAGCCATTTACCAAATAAAGTTTCCAGCGTGATCTTAACGGAAATGTCCGCAATCGTAAACTACTTGGCCGAATCCTTTGGTCAACAGTTCACAACAAACTGAACTTCTAAGTTTCTACGTCAGCCACTTCGGTAATCACACATGGCTCAGCCGCCCATTCCTCAAGCAGGGGAACAACCAGCCCCATAAGATACTTCAACTCTGGAACATCAGCCACCTTCGTCCCAAACAAAAACTTCTTCACTCGCGACACAACTACTACCCGGAACGTCCCTGCCACGCCGTCATCACAATGGATCTCCAAACTTAGTATTGATCCATCATCCGTGAAGAAAATGCGCCAACCCCACTTCTCCTGCGATAGTAGAACGCCCGGGTAGTTCGCACGGATAAAAGGCAGTAAATGCTGTGCCACAATGTCGCCTCCATAGCACGCTGGGCTCTTGTATAGGCCTGTGTCGGCAATGTGAAGCTTTTTCGTGAAGGCGATTTGATAGGGCACTAACGCTACGCTTCCATTCTTTTCGCTGTGGCATTCCAACGGATACGCCGCTGCTTTCTTAAGGATTCCATCGCCATGCAAAGTACAATATTTGTCTGCTGACCCAGTTCCACCGGACCGTTTGGATCCTTCCTACTCTTCACACACTCCAAAAAGTTGCGAATGTGCGCGCGCACAGCTCCATTAAATGCCCCCGGTTGCTTCTTCTCCAAAGAGGGTTTCAACTCCAAAGCTTTGGGATCTTCCATGTAGAGCGCATACGATTCGCGCCCCATATCAAACCGCGCCTTCGATCCGTGATACTGGGTCAATTGGTCGTTCAGCCCCGCATAGCGCATTGCTTTGTACCCAACCGTGAAAACTGCCATGTAATTTTCAGGATACTCAATACACATGCAAGTGGTTTCAGGAACTTCCGCTGGCTGCAAATTCACACGCCCTGCCGATGTGGTAACGGCAACTGGTTCCTTCGAATCCATGTACCATTGAATCGCATCCACGGCGTGCGCCGCCTGCCCAATCATCAGCCCGCCTGAATAATCCCAGTAGTAATACCAATTGAAAAATCGCGTCGGATCCATCTCCCGCTTCGGAGCATTCCCCAACCACTGATTCCAATCCAACTTCCCTTCTACTTTGTTTTCGCGCAGACCAGCTTGATGGTTGTACCACCAGGCATTCACCAATCGCACATCGCCGATCTTCGATTCCCCCAGCACCCGTTTGCCTTCCTGGAACAGATCAAAGCTACGGCGCTGCATGCCCACCTGCACCACGCGCTTTGTCCTCCGCGTGGCCTCAATCATCCGATAGCCGTCTTCAATGGTGTGGGCCATCGGCTTTTCAACATAAACGTCTTTGCCCGCACTCACTGCGTCAATCGTCATTTGTGTATGCCAATGGTCGGGGGTCGCCACCACCACAACGTCCAGCGTTTTGTCCTCCAGCAACCTCTTATAGTCGCTGAAGCCCTTCGCCCCGGTAGACGCAACTTTCAAGCCGCCCACCAGGTTCGGTTCATAGACGTCGCACACCGCCGCCACCTCAACGCCGATTTCCTTGAACTCGCCCGTCAGCAGCTTCCCGCGTCCGCCCGTTCCAATAATGCCAGCACGCACTCGATCGTTCGCACCCATTACGGCGGAATAACTGAGTGCACTGGCGGCGACAAAGTTGCGGCGATTAATCATCGATGATCCCAGGAAGACAAATCTTACCATGCAACTTTGTGGAATCACATCCCATGAAGGTTACATTCTGCACTTGTTTTAAAGATTCTTTTGAAGCGTTGCCCTTCGCGATAGTACACTTTCCACCAGTTGCCCACAACTGCAGCCCCGATAGGTACAGACCTCCAGCACCAATCAGCTATAGAATATAGACGTATGCGGTTCTTCGTCCCATGCCTCACCCTAGCAGCGGCTTTCGCTCAAACTCCGGATTTCCAGCGCGACGTCCAACCCATTTTCCAAAAGAAATGCGTTGCCTGCCACGGACAATCTAACCAGATGAACGGCCTGCGTCTGGACGATGGAGAGGCTGCACTAAAAGGTGGCTATTCTGGCGTTGCCATCTCTCCTGGCTCAAGTTCCACCAGCCCCCTGGTCGCCCGCATCACAGCTACCGAAAAAGGAAAACGCATGCCTCCAGCCGGCGAGCCTCTTTCCGCCGATCAAATCACCACACTCAAAGCCTGGATCGATTCCGGTGCCAAGTTCCCCGTCACCGCCAAAAAGCAGTCCAGCCCCAGAACTTCCCATTGGTCATATCAACCCATTCAGAAACCGTCCGTCCCCCCAGTGAAGCAAGCTTCCTGGCTTCGTAATCCCATTGACGCTTTTGTTCTTTCCCGCTTGGAAAAGGAAACAGTCGCCCCCTCTCCCGAAGCTTCCAAGACCGTCCTGCTTCGCCGCTTGAAGTTGGATCTACTGGGCCTTCCACCCACTCCAGATGAAGTCGCCGAATGGCAGGCAGACACTCGCGCCAATGCCTATGAATGGTGGGTCGACCGGTTTCTGCAATCACCTCACTATGGAGAACGCTGGGCCCGCCCCTGGCTCGATCTGTCTCATTACGCCGATTCCGATGGCTACGAAAAGGATAACGTCCGCAGCGGTGCATGGCGCTATCGCCATTGGGTCATCAACGCATTGAACACAGGCATGCCCTTCGATCAGTTCACCATTGAACAACTTGCCGGCGACTTGTTGCCCAACGCAACAGTGGAACAAAAAGTGGCCACCGGTTTCCTGCGCAATACTCTAACCAATCGCGAAGCCGGAGTGGACCGCCGTGAAGATCGCTTTGAACAAGTAATCAATCGAGTCAACACCACTGGAACAACCTGGATGGGCGTCACCATTGGCTGCACTCAATGTCACGACCATAAGTACGATCCCTTCAGCCAAAAAGAATATTACCAGCTGTTCGCCTTCTTCAATGATGCTGAGGATGAAGATCTGGACGCTCCCCTCCCCGGCGAGTTGGGGCCCTATCTGCGTGCTCTGCCGGAATATCGCAAACAGAAAAATGAAATTCTGACCAAGTACAAAATTCCGGAACTCCAGGCCCGATGGGAAAAGGCCATGCTTGCCGCCATTGATAATCCTGGTAAGGAAGTGGAAGTGGATTTCAACGTCACTTCCATGAAAGCCATGCTCGATTTCGCCGATAGAATGTTACGTAAAGGCCCTGCAGGCCGTACGGAAACTGAATCCGACCGCCTGACCAATTACTTCATCAATAATCCAGGGACTGCCTTTAAGGGCGACAAAGAAGTTCTCGCTCAACTCAAGGAAGCTCGTGAAAAATGGAACGAAGCCAGTGGGAAAATTCCGTTCTTGACCCAGGCTCAAACCGTGCGTCAAAATCAGGATCACCCCGCTACCCACATCGCGATCCGCGGCGATTGGAAAAGCCCTGGCGTGCAAGTAATGCCCGGAACTCTTTCCATCCTGCCGCCCCTACAGGCAGATGGCAAACGGGCCACCAGACTCGATCTTGCTCGCTGGCTTGTATCGAAGGGAAATCCACTCACCCCGCGCGTAATCGCCAACAGAAACTGGCAGGAATTCTTCGGTCGCGGCTTGGTTAGAACATCGGAGGATATGGGTCTTTCGGGCGAAAAGCCTTCGCACCCGGAACTTCTAGATTGGCTTGCCACCCAGCTTCTGGACAACGGCTGGAACGTCAAGCAACTCCACAAAACCATCGTCATGAGTGCCACCTATCGCCAAGCCTCCAACACTCGGCAAGACCTCATAGATCGCGATCCAGACAACACCATGCTCGCTCGTCAAGTAAGGATGCGCCTTCCCGCCGAACTGATTCGCGACTCTGCATTGGCAGCCGGTGGAATTCTGAATCCCTCCATTGGCGGCAAGAGTATCAAGCCAACTCTCCCCAAAGGCGTGGCTGAACTTGGCTACGGAAATTCAGTGAAATGGAAGGAATCAGAAGGCATGGATCGCTATCGCCGCGGCCTCTATATTCATTTCCAACGCACCGCCCCATATCCGCAATTAATGAATTTCGACGAGCCGGATTCCAACGTAGCCTGCAGCCGACGGCGCACTTCCAACACTCCATTGCAAGCCTTGAACTTGATGAACGACCCTGTGTTCTTTGAAGCAGCAGCCGCCATAGGTGAGCAAGTTGCCACCAAGAAAACGCCCCTGGCGGACCGGTTAGATAGCCTCTTCCTTCAATGCCTCGGCCGCAAGCCAGTGGAATCGGAACGCGCCTCAATGGCAAATTATCTGGATCGCCAGACAGCAATTTTTGCCAAGGAAGGCCGCAATGCCCAAGAGTCCCAAAAGGGCGCATGGGCTGGTTTAGGACGAGTCCTCTTGAACCTCGACGAATTTATCACACGGGAATAAAACCATGAACTTCATGCACTTTGATGAATACCGAAGATTGACCGCACGCCGCCAATTTCTGAAGGACGCCGCGTGTGGGTTTGGCTCCTTAGCCCTCGGTGGAATGATGGCGTCCGATGGTTTGCTGGGCGCAGTCACCAATCCCATGGCCCCTCGAAAGCCCCATTTTGCACCCAAAGCAAAGCACGTGATTTTCATGTTCATGGAAGGCGGCCCCAGCCAAATGGATCTGTTCGATCCCAAGCCCGCTCTCCAGAAATGGCACGGACAGTCGCTACCCGCTGAAATGACCAAAGACTTGAAATTGGCCTTCATCAAACCCACCGCAGCAGTGTTGGGAAGTCCACGCCAATTTCAGCCCCATGGAAAATCCGGCATGGTGCTCAGCGATTACATCCCCAATCTTGCAACCTGCGCCGACGATATTTGCCTGGTCCGTTCCATGCAGACCGACGCCTTCAATCATCACCCCGGACAATTGATGTTGTTCACCGGTTCCATTCAATTCGGCCGCCCAACCATGGGTGCCTGGGTAACGTACGGCTTGGGTAGCGAATCGCAGAATCTTCCAGGATTCGTCGTTCTTTCCAGTGGCGTCGGCACCAGCGGCGGAGCCACAAATTTCCTCAGCGGCTTCATGCCCTCCAGTTATCAAGGGGCACAGTTCCGCAATTCCGGCGAGCCCATTCTTTACTTATCCAATCCTGAAGGCGTCACCCGCGAAACGCAGCGCGCCGGGCTGGACACCATCAAGGAATTGAACGAAAAGCACTACACCGATACCGGCGATATGGAAATCGCCTCCCGCATTCAATCCTATGAATTGGCCTACCGCATGCAAATGGCCGCGCCAGAGCTGCTCGATTTTTCCAAGGAAGATCCAAAAACTTTAGAACTGTACGGCGTTGGTAAAAAGCCAACTCATGACTTCGCCTCCAACTGCCTTCTTGCAAGACGTATGGTAGAACGCGGTGTCCGCTACATCTTGATGATGGACGCCAGTTGGGATACCCACACCAACTTGAATAAGAAGCTGAAGGAAAAATGCGATGCCAGCGACCAGCCCACCGCCGCATTGATCAAAGACTTAAAGCGCCGCGGCCTTTTGGACGACACTCTCATTGTTTGGGGCGGCGAGTTTGGCCGCACCGCCATGGCCGAAATCCGCAACCTCAGCGACCCTGATAATGCTGGTCGCGATCATCACCCCAATGGCTATTCCATGTGGCTTGCAGGTGGCGGCATTAAAGGCGGAACCACTCTCGGCGCGACGGACGAAATGGGCTTCAACATCACTGAAGACAAAGTGCACATCCACGATCTGCAAGCAACCATATTGCATCAACTAGGATTCGACCACACCAAGCTCACCTTCCGCCACACCGGCCGCGATTACAGGCTAACGGATCTAGGGGGCGAAGTGGTCAAGAAAATTTTGGCGTAGCAGCACATCTGCCCAATAGGTGCAACCCTCTAACGGGTAACGGCGCTTACAGAGGCGCGACCGTTAGGGAGTGCTCACACTCCAGGAGTTTTACGAGTGTACGAGAGGATCTCTCAAAAGTGCACCTCACAAGTGAATATTTTGTCTACTCCAAAATATTCTTACAAGCTGTTTCCACATCGGGATCAACGGTCATAATTCGATCCATGTGGACAATTTCAAAAGTCCGCGCGACATGGCCTTGCGCCCCACACACGCGCATTGCACCTTCGCCAGCATTGATATGTCCCTGACAGGCAATCAGCATCCCAATACCGGCGCTATCAATAAAATCCAAGTTGGTCACATCAATAACCATTTTGCGAGCCCCCTCATCAATCCGCTGCATAAGCGTCCGCTGAAAAGACTGCATTAAATTGCCGAGCGTCAAGCGCCCCGTAAACACACAGACAGTAATCTTGGGTTCAATTTCGTGGATATTTAGTTCTGCAATCATTAAGGGGTTTCCGTTCCAGCCATCGTAACAAAACTGCAGAGGGCAGACCATCTGGGAAATTTTCCCCAATTCAACAAAGAATATGAGCGTGCTCATTTTTTTCTTGACATCACCGCCATTGCAGACTATATTATGAGCATGCTCATATTGAGCGTGGCAGTCATATGAGAATCACCGGGCAGGTTAAGATCGAAACTCGGCAACGTATTTTGCAGGCTGCAACTAGCCTCCTGAAGAGTGAAGGGTGGCAAAAAACAACTACCCGCGGCATTGCCGTTGCCGCCCAAATCGCCACCGGTACTCTGTTCAATTACTTCCCCACGAAGGAAGCGATTGCCGCTTCCCTCTTAGCCGAGGCCCTGCAACGCGCAAGCGAGGAATTTTCCGCTTCCAAAACTAAGGAGGCAACTCTTGAAGCCTCCCTATTCACACTCATCTGGTCCGGGCTGTGCAATCTCCGTGAGTATCGCAAGTTTCTGGCACCTGCTTGCGAAACTATCTTCAGCCCATTGGCTCGTGCGTCTCCCGACAGTCCGGGCGACGGCATTCGCGTCGATCATTTGGAATTGGTGGACGCAATCATCACTTCCCACGGCTTTCCTGGTCCAAGGTCAGCCGTTGCCATACAGCTTTATTGGACTCTCTACCTCGGCGTACTCGCATTTTGGGCCGCGGACAATTCACCTGGCCAGGAGGACACCCTGGCGCTGCTCGATCAATCTTTGCGACTGTTCGTTTTGTCTTTAGGACATCAATAAAAAGGAGACCTCATGGAAATCAGCAAATTAATAGCGGCGCTTCCGGAAGACGAATTCCCGCCGAACTCGAACGCCGATTGGGCACAGGAACGGTTGCGTGAAATTCTCGCCGATCTCGCAGAACGCCACACACCGGTTGGCTCACTCCACCGGATATGGACAGTTTCGGAACTCTCCGCGCAAATTGCATTTGCTTACCTGAGCCTGTGGCTGCGCCAGTGGTTTTCAGATGCCGAAACCAACCAGCGCATGTTGATGGAAACAAATCTGCGAGTGTCGCTAAAACTTCTTCATCGCCTGGCTTATCTTCGCGGCGCCATGAGTAAACTCGGCCAAACTGCCGCGCATCTCCCAAATCTTCTTCCAAAGCAAGTGGCGGAAACTTTGGATCGCCTCCACTTCGATGCTCCGCCGATGCACTATCCGCTTATTCGCGAAGTTGTGCGCAACGAATTTGGCAAAGTCGCCGAAGAAGTGTTTGAAGGTTTTGAGCAGGATGCCTTCGCCGCCGCGTCACTCGGGCAAGTCCATCGAGCCCGGCTGAAATCCGGCGCACCCGTCGCCGTCAAAATTCAATATCCAGGTATCGCGCGAACTATCGATGCCGATTTTCGCAACCTCTCAGCTCTTATGCTCCCAATGCATCTAAGCAAGGACTGGGAATCTGTTAAGGCGCAGTTCGAGGAGATCCGCCGCATGCTCAATCAGGAGGTCG
>JAYUSZ010000256.1:0-3939 GCA_043755435.1 Bryobacterales bacterium
AGCGATGCGCTTGCCACAAGGCCTAAGGCGAGGGTGACTAGAGGACGGCTTAAAAATTTGAGCATTGCTAAAACAGACTCCTTACACTTTTTTTGGTACATTCCAGGGTATCACAGGGCCCCAATCAGGCCAAGCATCCTACTGCCACTTTTTTCGAAAGAAGCTTTAGTTTACAAGCGCTTCGGCCAAGATCCGCCCCACCGATCCACTGGGAATTTCCACTCCAAGCACTGTTGCCAGTGTCGGTGCCATGTCATTGACGGCTACCGAGCTGTGATAGTTTCCAGCTTTAAACGGTGTCCCCATCAAAATTAACGGGACGTGCGTATCGTAACCAAAAGGAGAAGCATGGGTGGTGCCGGTTTCTTCCTTCTTGAAAAACTGATAAGGCTCGGGCACAATCATCAAATCCGGGCTTCGCTCCATGAAATATCCATTGGTTACACGCTGGCCAATTTTGTCCGCAACCAGCCGCCCTTCCACAATTTGCTCCCGTGTATAAACACGCATAATTCCAGGCAACTGGCGAACGGCATCGGCTGCTTGATTGCGGGCTTCTGCCATATTCACCTTGCGGGAACTGCCCAGCCCCTCGTTAAGGTAAGGGCCTTCTGGATTCTTGTTCAGCACCCAGGTTCCTCCTCCATAAAGCTTGCTCAGCCGGGTGTTGATCGCGTTTCTGACTACTTCTGGATCAATTCTTGCCCCAGGCATTTTACGAGCCTTTTGCGTAGCAGGAAGAGGCGGAACGCCGTGATCGGAAGTAAACCCCACAATGTAACTGTTCCGTCCCACCTTCCCGTCGAGGAAGGAAAACAGTCTTCCTAACAGTCGATCAGTGCGGATTGCCATATCGCGCACCTGAGGATCGTCGGGACCAACTTTGTGCCCCACGTAGTCATTGGCTGAATAACTGACGGTGAGCAGATCCAAGCCACCACGCTGCCCTAACTTCTCCTGCACAATAGCTGCTTCCACCAAGTCCTGTATCAACTCGTTTCCATAGGGGCTGCTTTCCAGTTCGGTATAAAGCTTCTTGTCTTTGGTGGTTGGCATTTGCTTGAAAGCCGGACCTGCTTCCAGTAGTGGTTTCCATTGCGCACCGGCGTACTTGTCGGCGGCCCTTGCCTTGTTGATCTGCGTTACCCAATTTGGAAGCTCCTTGAAATACCAGGAACTGGAAACCCAGTTTCCGCTATCAATGTCGAACCAATATGCGCCATTCGCCATGCGGCCCGATGGGAGAATAGCGCTGCGGTCCTTAATGGAAATCCCAATGACCTTGCTATCCCATTGCCCCGACATTTTGATTTCATCGCCCAGGGTGCTGACTAACATCCGATGGGGTGAGGCCACTTTTTTAGAATCCGAACCCAGGTTTTTGACCTGCGGATTAAATTCCTCAACGCTGGTGACCTCTTTTCCAGTTGCCCTGTCCCACCAATCGTTAGCAATAATGCCACTGATATTCGGAGTTGCTCCACTCAGCATTGTGGAATGGCCAACCGCAGTCACAGTGGGGTAGTGCTGATAATTCGCGTTGGTGAACACCGCACCACTTTCCAGGAGTCGCACTAGGCCGGAATTATAGTCTTTGCGAAAGCGCAGCAGATAGTCGTAGCGGAATTGATCCACGGCGATGAACACAACCAATTTCGGCGGTTTCGGAGTTACTTTTGGGGCAACGCGATTCTGCGGCAGCCCAGCAAGGGCCATGGAGAGGGCAAGAACTATCAGCTTCATTTGTTGGTTTGCTCGTTAGTCCAAAAGGAGTGCGCCAACACCCTGAATCTGATAGATAGTGGAACCGCTTTTGATGGACTTCGGATCGAACTTGCGCCCCTGTTCCTCAGCTTCATGCTTGGCCCGTGCCACCATTTGTTCGCGGGTCAATTCCATTTTCTCAAGCGTTCCTTCAGCTATGGCCATCTTTCCAATCGAGTCTTTGGGGAACTCAATTTCGCCGTCTTTCACTTTGATGCGAAGTGCCTTGCCGTCGCCAGTAAGGCTCATCCAACAGCCAGCCATTTGGCATACCTCAGACACTTTGCCCTTTACTTGAACGGTCTTGCCGGTCAGTGGGGCAGGGTTGGCTAGAACGTCGCCAACCGCCATGGATTTGGTGAGAGTTAATGGTTTGCCGAGCTTCTGCTCAGCCAGTGCGGAGGCGGCCAGCGCAGCTCCTGCAAGAATTAGGTTACAAATACGCATACTCTAAGGGTACCGGAAAAAGATCCGGGACGGGAGCGGAATTATACGCAAGATCTGGATCTTTCCTGCCTAGGTCCTCTCCACCACAACCTGCGCCCGTAAGTTTGCAACTCCAGCGGTGTATCTGGAATCGCCCACGGAAAACGCAATGGCGTCTTCCATCCAGTCGTGCCAAATTCCGTCAGGATCATGCGATGCTGCCGTCAGCGTATATTCCTTGGGGCACAGCGCGGCAGCAAACTTGAATGTAATCCTTCGCGCATCGCCGGCCATACAGGGCCCCAGTTTCACTCCCTCTAACTGGGTGTTCGTCCCGAATACTTCAAACCCAATGCGCGTCCGGATCATGATTCCAACCACCGGATCCGCCACATTTGCCGTGAATTCCACGGTCACTCGAATCGCCGCGTCTTCACCGCTGGTGAGATGCGCTACCGATTGACCCGCAGCATTCACAATCTCAAGTTTGTGAATTTTCGCCCGGCCATCGCCACGGCGCAACGAAGGGTGCAATTCGCTTGAAGCAGTTTGCGCTCGCAATTGTTGCGAAGTTGCTAGGCGGTAACGCGAAATTACTTCCCGCGGATCCCCTTGCTTAACTACGCGTCCATCATTCAGCCACCACACTTCATCCGCCACTTCCAATAGAAAGTCCAGTTCATGAGAAACCAAAAGAATCGTCGAGCCTGCACGCCGCTGCTTCTCAATCTGATTCAGAGCCTGGTTTCGCACCAATGCATCTTTCAAAGCGAAGGTATGGAAAATCGCGATTGTCTGGACTGCCGGTATCTCCAAGCTATCCGCCGGACCCAACAATTGCGCTGGCTCTAAAAAAGTTACTTCGCCGGAATCAGGGCGCGTCTGGCCGGTGGCCAAGCGAAGCAGTTCAATCTGCCCAGCGTCGTCATTTCCAATAATTCCAATAACAGCACCACCGGGAGCTGAGACGCTACACTGATGAAGCGGCCCGTAGCTGGCTTCGACAATCTGAATGCTCATTGCACTTAGGATACAATTCCTGCTCCTGCTTTTGTGGGGCCCCCTCCGTGGCGAAACCCTGCGCCATCTTCCATTGGGAATTTTAGAACTGCATTCACCCCTTGTGCTTGAAGGCGAAGGCCTTATCCTGCGCGGCCATCGCGAAGGGACAACTCTGCGCATGGCTGCCGATTTTCGCGGAGAAGCAGTGGTTCTTGCCAAAGGAAAGAAGATTCGTATTGAGCAATTTTCCATTGAAGGAAATCGCCAAACCGTTACCCAACGCCTGGGTCTTCCTCCCAATGACAAAACCTTCGCACAATTCCACCAAGGCACCGGAATCCTTGCTATTAAAGTAGAAGATCTGGAAATTGCCAACGTGACTTTCCGCCAAATGCCAGCCATGGCCATCATCGTCAATGGCGGCATGCATGCCAAGTTGCACCACCTCGCCATTGATGATAGCGGCGGATTGAACGAAAAGGGCCGCAACAATGCAACCGGAGGGATACTTATAGAGGATGGCACTTCTGATTTCACGGTCGAGGAATGCACATTCCTGCGGATTCGTGGAAACGCACTGTGGACCCACTCGCGCTACACTTCTCCTCGCAATCGCAATGGGAGTTTCCGAAAGAACACCTTTGAAGAAATTGGCCGTGATGCCATTCAAATCGGCCACGCAACCAACGTCAAGGTTGACGGTAATTCCGGCAGGCGGATCGGCTATCCTTCAGAAATTGTTGACGC
>JAYUSZ010000257.1:0-3933 GCA_043755435.1 Bryobacterales bacterium
TTGCGCCAACTCTCCAATTCTTGAAGTCTCGGTATGGACCTACTCGTGCACATTAAAGTGAGTCGTTCTAAGCCTCCCGCGAGTTTGAATCAGGCTCGACTAAGGTGGCTCATGCCAAAACAAGATTACGAGTTTGCCGGTTCCACGAGCCCCGCTACTGAAGTCCCCAGCGAAGCGGCACTGCTCAAAACTGGGGCGCTGCAAAACGCAATTCTAAGCAGCGCCAACTTTTCAAGCATTGCCACTGACGAAAAAGGTGTCATTCAACTCTTCAACGTCGGGGCGGAGCGCATGCTGGGCTACACTGCTGCAGAAGTTGTGGATAAGATCACTCCTGCCGACATTTCCGATCCGCAGGAAGTAGTCGCACGCGCGACAGCATTGAGCGCCGAGTTGGGAACCCCCATCACTCCGGGCTTTGAAGCGTTAGTGTTCAAAGCCTCGCGCGGTATTGAAGACATTTACGAACTGACCTATATCCGCAAAGACGGCAGCCGATTTCCTGCCGTGGTGTCGGTTACGGCACTCCGTGACGATCTCGATGGCATCATCGGGTATCTATTAATCGGTACCGACAATACCGCGCGTAAGCAGGCGGAAGAGGCGCTGCTCAAAGCTGGCGCGCTGCAGACCGCGATTTTCAACAGTGCCAATTTCTCCAGCATCGCCACGGATGCAAAGGGCGTCATCCAGATCTTCAACGTCGGCGCTGAACGCATGCTGGGTTATGCCGCCATTGATGTGGTGGATAAGATCACTCCTGCCGATATTTCCGATCCGCAGGAAGTGATTTCACGAGCTAAAGCATTAAGCCACGAGTTGGCAACACCCATCACACCGGGGTTTGAGGCACTAGTGTTCAAGGCCTCGCGCGGCATCGAAGACATTTACGAACTAACCTACATCCGAAAGGATGGCAGTCGTTTTCCTGCCGTGGTTTCGGTTACGGCGCTGCGTGACGATCTCGACGGCATCATTGGCTATCTGTTGATTGGCACCGATAATACAGCCCGTAAGCAGGTGGAGGCCGAACAAAAGCAGCTTGATCAACGCCTGCGCGATCAGCAGTTTTACACTCGCTCTCTTATTGAATCGAATATCGACGCGCTTATGACCACAGACCCGCGCGGCATTATCACCGATGTCAATAAGCAGATGGAAACGCTCACCGGTTGCACTCGCGATGAACTAATCGGCGCGCCTTTCAAGAACTACTTCACTGACCCGGATCACGCAGAGGCTGGCATTAACCGGGTGCTTAACGAAAACAAGGTCACCGATTATGAGTTGACCGCGCGAGCTAGAGACGGCAAGGAGACTGTGGTCTCCTACAATGCCACAACATTCCACGATCGCGACCGGAAGCTGCAAGGCGTCTTCGCTTCAGCCCGCGACATGACGGACCGCAAACGTTTTGAACAGACGCTGCAGGAAAACAACGTCAAATTGGAGAAAGTCAGCGCCGCTGCCGAAGAGGCGAACCTTGCTAAGTCCGATTTCCTGTCCAGCATGAGCCATGAACTCCGCTCGCCGTTGAATGCGATCCTTGGCTTCGCCCAACTCATCAACTCCGATACTCCACCACCATCGGCAACCCAAGCGGCTAACATCGATCAGATCATTAAAGCGGGTTGGTATCTGCTGGCGTTGATCAACGAAATTCTGGATCTGGCGCAAATTGAATCCGGTAAACTGGCCCTATCGCAGGAGCCGACATCACTTGCCGAAGTAATGCTGGAATGCCAATCCATGATTGAGCCGCAAGCGCAAAAACGTGGCATCAAATTGACATTTTCCCGCTCTGGTTGCCCGTACTTTGTAAATGCGGACCGCACACGGTTGAAGCAGATCCTTATTAACCTTCTTTCCAACGCCATTAAATACAACCAATCGGATGGAACAGTAGTGGTGGAGTGCGCGGTTCTTGATGCCCAGGGAACCAAACCACAACGCGTCCATGTGAGTGTCAAAGACATAGGGCAAGGGCTACCACCCGAAAAGTTGCTTCAGCTATTTCAGCCATTCAACCGTCTGGGACAGGAAAGGAGCATGGAAGAAGGTACTGGCATCGGCTTGGTGATGAGCAAACGTCTGGTTGAGTTGATGGGTGGCACCATCGGTGTGGAAAGCACCGTCGGCTTAGGATGCGTGTTCTGGTTCGAATTGAACTCCGTTCCTGCTCCTCAGCCAAAGGTGGACTTGGCGCACGTCGCCGCAACTGGTCAGCCGCTCGTTCCACACGGAACATCGGTCCGCACCATGCTTTATGTGGAAGATAACCCGGCGAATCTGAAGTTGGTTGAATCACTCATTGCACGTCGACCCGATATCCATCTGCTCAGCGCAAAGGACGGAATTGAGGGCATACAACTTGCACGCGACAATCAACCAGATGTGATCCTGATGGACATCAATTTGCCCGGAATCAGTGGCATTGAAGCGCTAAACATCCTGCGCAAAGACTCTACAACTGCCCATATTCCCGTAATTGCCCTTAGCGCCAATGCCATGCCCCGCGACATTGAAAAGGGTTTGGATGCTGGTTTCTTCCAATACCTTACCAAACCGATCAAGCTAAACAAGCTGATGGATACGCTGGAAGCCGCTTTGGCTTTCGCTAGTGTCCGATCGGACCAAATATCATGATCACCGCAGCCGATATTCTAGACGCCAAAATACTCGTTGTTGACGATAAAGAAGCCAATGTTGAACTGATTGAGGGAATGCTGCGGATCGCTGGCTACTCTTCCGTCCACTCCACCATGGATCCGAATGAGGTTTGCGCACTTCACGGCAAAAACCGATACGACTTGATCCTGCTGGATCTCCACATGCCCGACATGGATGGGTTTCAGGTGATGGAAGGTTTGAAGGAAATTGAAGCGGGCGGTTACTTGCCGGTCTTGGTCATCACCGCGCAGCCCCAACATAAATTGCGAGCCCTGGAAGTTGGCGCAAAAGACTTCGTCAGCAAGCCTTTCGACATGGCCGAACTACGCGCACGTGTTCACAACATTCTGGAAGTGCGTCTGCTGCACAAGGAAGCAAAGAACCACGGCATTGTGCTGGAACAGACAGTGCGCGAATTGGAAGCAAGCCGCGAGTTGGTTCGCATCAAAACGCTGGAAGAACGAAAGGTTTTGGATCGGGAATTAGCCCTGGCGCAGGAAACGCAGCGCAGCTTGCTTCCCCGCACTCTGCCCCAGTTTGAAAATTTCCACATTCATGCCTTCAACAATCCTACAAGTTTCGTGGGTGGAAATTTTTTCGACTTTCTGCGACTAAGTTCAGGGGAATGGATGGGGGTTTTGGCCGATGTCTCCGGCAAAGGGATCCCCGCGGCTCTGTTTAGTTCCCTTGTCCTTGGGGCTCTAAACACTGAGTTCCGCTCCGGGACGCCACCGCATGAAGCAATAAATAAGGTTAACAAGCTTCTTTGTGAAAAGTCGCTCCCTTCCCAATTCGTAACACTCTTCCTGTTCCTGCTGAAACCAGATGGCACTGGGCAGTACATCAGTGCGGGCCACACTCCCACCTACCTGTTTCGATCCGCTACATCCACAATCGAAGAATTAACCTCCGATTCCTACATGCTGGGCATGTTCCCATCCGCTGATTATCAAGCCCGAAAGTTCCATCTGGACAAAGGGGATATTCTAGTGGTTTATGCCGATGGGCTTTCAAAAGCGGAAAACCAGCGGAGGGAAATGTTCGGAACGGAACGGCTTTTAGAAATCATCCAGCGTGACGCTCCCCTAGGTGGAAAAGCAATTGAACAGGGGCTATTAAAGGCCGTCGAAGAGTTCACCCACGGCACGGCTCAACCAGATGATATTACTTTTGTGGTGGTCGAAAAGTTCCAGTGACCGCTTGAGCGCTTTTCCGAGCCGTGACCGCAAGGGAGCGGTTGGTACGGCTATTTCTACAGATCGC
>JAYUSZ010000258.1:0-26503 GCA_043755435.1 Bryobacterales bacterium
TCCATAACGAAATCCGGTTTCCACATTACTGGTTCCCACGCATCCGCCGATATAAGCGGCGCGGCCAGCCAGAACGCCGGCGTCAGGGGAGTGGGCACGCCGGGAACCGAACTCAACAACTCCGGCAGTGCCCGCGGCTTCGGAAATACGAGCAGCTTTTGTTGCAATGGTGGTTTGAAATCCGATCATGGAAAGCAGGTAGGTTTCAAGCAACTGGGATTCCACCATGGGAGCGCGTATCGTCAGAAAAGGCTCACCAGCAAAAATCGGAGTACCTTCAGCGACGGCGAAAACATCGCCAGTGAAACGGAAGTTCGCCAGGGCTTCAAAAAAATCCGCTGGGGCATTCTGGAACTGGCGCAAGCTTCGAAGATAACGAATCTGATCGGCCTCAAATCGCAAATTCAGAATGTAATCCACAGCTTGTGCCAAGCCTGCTGTAAGAAAGAAATTGCGATTGTACGGCATGCGCCGCACAAACATTTCAAACGTGGCCCGATCCTTGGTCTTGCCCGCCTGGTGATACCCGGCGGCCATCGTCAACTGGTACAGATCAGTGTGAAGTGCTTTCACGCGCCCCTATTTTTTTGCGTCCGGCTTGGCGTCTGGTTTAGCCTCTCTAACTGCCGCTGCACCAACGAACAAGTCTTCCACCGCTTTTCCATCTACTTCGTAAACCGCGGACTCGCCGCCGCGCATGGCGTAGTAAGTATCACCAGCTTTGGTGATGATAATCTTTTCCGTCACCTTACCATCTTCCAGGCTCACTGTGATTTCAGAATGCGGGGAACCAGCCCCGGCCTTTGGAAATTTAATGGAACTCAGCTCACGCAATTTGTCGGCAATGGCTTGCACCTGCTCGCCTTGAACTGTTTTGCCGTTGCTCTTCCAATCGTTCTTCGATTTCTCAAACAGCCAAGCTTTTTCAGGCCCCTTCAAATCTATCCTCGTTGGATCTTGAAACCCGAAATCGAACACCTTCTTATTGCGGTAATCGTCCAGACCCTTGGCCAAAGCCTCGCCCAGTTCATTCGAAACCTTGTAGGCACCGGCAACAGTGCTGGATTTCGCAAAGTATACGCCTTCTTTATCCTTGCGAACTTCAATTTCCTGCTTGCCGGCATCACCCGTTGCGCTGGCCTTGGCAATGAATGCGCCGCTGGAAAACTTCGCCAAAGTGGCGGCTACCGCTGCGTCCTCTGGAACTTCTTCCATCTTCGCGTCATTCAACTTTCGCAACAGTTCTTCCACCGCAAAGTTATCTGCGCGAAACGGGTTGGGCTTAAGTATGGTCCACGCATTGTTGCCGTTTTTTCCAAACTCAACCAATCCTTTGCCTGACGATACTTCCAGCCGCGATAGCTTTTCCGTATTCAGATGCAATAGCCGTTTATCACGAAGGTCACGCCAATCCTTGTCAATACTGCTCTTTGACGCCATTGTGAAAACGCGTGCATCACCATCCAACTTAACGTAAGTAGCTTCGCCAATTGCCGCTTGATCGCCCAACAGCACCTTAACAATTTTGCCGTCTTTCTTGACGATAGAAATCACAGCCGAAGGTTGAGACAAGCCGAAGCTAACCAGATCCGTTGCTTTTTCATCCACCAGCTTTTCAGAGTTCAGCACCGACAAAGCACTGGCCACACCTCCAACCACACTCTGGTCAGCTGCCAGTTGTTTTGGTGCAGTAATTTCCCATTGATTGTCCTTGCCACGCTTAACTACGGTTGGTTCAAGGCCGTTCCGTTCAAAACGCATTTCCGTAAATTGGTCGAGTCCAAGTTCCAGGATCCGTGGCGGGGCATCCTTAGCAGGCTTGCCAGCATTCGCAGCCTCGTCCTTGTTCGACCACCAGACGGCTCCGCCAAGCGCTACCAACAAGCCGGCAGCGGCTAACAGTCCATTCATTTTCATGGCCGATTATCTCCTACGCAACCACATCATAATGCCACTGACCACTACAACCAATGGCAAGGCGAAAATACTAAAAATCCCCATCACGTTCATCTGACCTTGATTCATGGTCAAACGGCGATCCTCGGGATCTTTCGGGCGAATTGAGATCAAATCTTCGTCAGCGGAAAGCCAATTGATCATGTTCAGGAACAGATCCTTGTTGGCCAACCCGCGAATAGAAATCATTTCGTTCATCACCCAGGAACTGGAACCCACCACTACAAAGCGACCTTGCCCATCCCCAATCCGTTTCTCAGCAGAAGGAGATTTCAGGGTTCCAGCCACAGCTAAATTCAGAGGTCCCTTTTTATCACGGCCTTCTTTGAATTCCACTTCCTTGGCATTCATATCGGTGATCGCGAAGCTGTTCTCCGTGGTGGAAAGAAGCTTACTGGTTTTTGTCTTGCCGCCTTCTTTCGCGTCGATTGTTCGAGCGTAGGGGAATCCAGTTGCGGCCTTCATGTCATTCACAATTGGATGCTGCTCGTAGGATACGGCTAAAGGTACGGCTGCACTCAATCCGACTGCGCGACCGAAGCCGCTGGTATCCAGTGCTAAGTCTTTATTCAAGCCCACGCCCCAGCCTTCCAGCAATTTGGATAGTTCTGCGTTATCGGCAATTTGCATTTTGCCCATTTTCAAAGGAGCGTCCAGCAGGATCATTGCATCGCCACCGTTTTCCACAAACTCGCTGATTGCGGTAACCACTGGCGTTACGTAGTCATACTTTGGACCGGCGATTAACAGAATAGAACAATCGGCGGGGATCTTTGCATCGGCCACTAGATTTATGGACTTCGTTACGTAGTTGCTTTTTTCCAGTTCAGCCTTTGCTGTTGCCAAACCATCGGGCTTGGTATCGTCAAAAGCTTTTTCATCGGCACCGGAAACGGAGCATACTGTTTTTTGTCCTTCTTTAATTGCCCGTATGATCGCACCGGTCAGAGCCTCTTCCGTTAAGCTGCGCGCCTCTTCCTTCTTAGTTCCGGCCTGAACGAAAGTCGTCCCGGCAGTCTTCACGCCGGCCGCCCGGGTTTCAATCGGCTTCTTTGCTACGTCGATAAAATCAACGCTCACCTTCGGCGAAAGATTTTTATAACGGTCCAGCAAATCGCGCCCGCGCTCCAATCCACGAACATCGTCGAAATATTGAATCTTCACATCCAGCTTCAGATTTTTCACAATCTTTTCGGTTTGCTCGGAAAGGCTGAAGGCTTTGTTGGCTGTGGAATCGAACGACTTATTGTAGCGGTTGGCAAGAAAATTGATTGCCCCTATAACACCAAGAATTACCAGAATGTAAACCGATACGTAAGCGGTAAACTTCGTCTGCCGTCCTTTGATCCATTCGTTATTCATTAGGACCTCCACCGCAACGATTCCATCGAGCGCGCCGTTAGGAACAGCCCGAAGAAGATCATTGAAACATAGAAAATTACGTCTTTGGTGTCCACCACACCTTTGGAAAATGGTTCAAAATGGGCCACAACAGACATGTAGGAAACCACTTTGGCCCAGGCTGCCGATTCAAAGGAACTCACCCAATCCAGCACCCACAACATCAGGCAGATGGCAAACGTTCCAACACCTGCCACAATCTGATTTTTCGTAGTGTTGGAAATGAATGTGCCCAGAGCCAACAGCGCGCCGCCTTGCAAAATCAATCCGAAAATGCCCACAGCCAATGGCCTCCAATCCGGCTTACCAAAAGCGAATAGCACCATTAAGTTCAACACAGGGATGGCAAGAATTGCGCAGTACATCAGCAGGGCGGAAAGCCACTTGCCAACGATGATTTCTAGATCCGTAATTGGCGAAGTAACTAGCAGTTCAATTGTCCCCGAACGTTTTTCCTCAGCAAACAAACGCATTGTGATCATGGGAATGATAAACAGCCCAATCACGCTGATGTTCATCAGCACTGGCCGCACCACATATTCATTCACGTTCATGGGGCCGCCGCCGCCCATCATGGCAGCCTTCATGCTGTTCTGCACAAAGTATGCGGTTGCAACGTAAAAGAACCAGCCAGTAACTAATCCGAAAAATCCCATCAAGCCATAAGCGATGGGGGAGCGGAAGTAACTATTCATTTCTTTTGAACAAATGGTAAGAATGTTCCTCATTTCGCACCTCCCGATGCTGCCTGATCGGTGTTGGTTAACTGCAGGAAAATATCCTCCAGACTCAAGTTCACACCGCGTAGTTCATTCAAATTCCAGCCCGATTCCACAACTGCGCGTGCCAGTTCAGCACGCACCGGCCTGCCCTGCAAACTTTCCACTTCAAAGTGAGATCGGCCAGATTTAGTATCGCGGAACACCACGCGGCTAACGCCAGACACCTGCTCCAGCTTGGCTTGCACAGCGTTAGTGTCAAGGTCACCTGCGCGAGGTTCCACTTCCACTGCCACTGTTTCAGCACCGCGCAATCGGCTGGTCAAATTTTCCACCGAATCACGAGCCACCACGTGGCCTTGCGAAATAATAATTACCGATTCGCAAGTCTGTTCCACTTCCGGCAAAATATGCGTGGAAAGGATAATGGTATGGTCACCGGCAAGGCTCTTAATCAGGTCGCGCGTTTCCAGAATCTGTTTTGGATCCAGGCCCGAAGTCGGCTCGTCCAAAATCAATACTTCTGGATTGTGGATAATCGCTTGCGCCAATCCAACGCGCTGCTTGTAGCCTTTTGACAACTTGGCAATCAGCTTCTTGCTGACGTCCGCCACGTTGCATCGCTCAGCAACATCATTGGCGCGCTTGGTCAAGTCCTGGCCAGAAAGGCCTTTCAGCTTTCCCACAAAAAGCAGATACTCACCCACTTCCATTTCCGGATAGAGGGGAGGCGTTTCGGGCAGGTAACCGATTCGCTTCTTCACTTCCATAGGGAAGTCCATAACGTTGTACCCAGCCACTTCCGCCATTCCCGCGGAGGGAGGCAAGAAGCAGGTGAGAATGCGCATGGTGGTGGTTTTTCCCGCACCGTTGGGTCCTAGAAAACCGACAATTTTCCCCTTCTCAATTTCAAAGGAGATATTGTCGACCGCGACATGGCGCGCGTATCTCTTGGAGAGACCTTCGACTTTAATCATAGTTTCACTCGAATGAGTTTAGACGTAATATTGCGCTCCAGCATTCGCCAGCACAGCAGATGGGACAGCTAACATCTAAAGGAAATGCTTGTGCGCGCAAGATTCATGATAATGTTGCGGCGAGCAACTGTCAATTGGAGGGGACCGGCCATTGACGTAAATTATTGTCCATAGAGCTAGTTTTTTCGCTACAATTCCCATTCATGACAACATTCAATCGCCGCCAGATACTCCGTGGAGCTCTGGCACTTTGGGTTCCATCCCCAGGCTGGGGAGCCACCAGCCGCATTGAAATGCTATATGGGACAGCTGCCCCAAAGTCGCCCATCGAATTGACGGCGGGACCCTTGAGCCTGCTTTTTGAACCCGACTTGGCCTTTGTCCGTTTCATTCGCTTCAATGGACAGGAAGTGCTTCGTGGCATTTATGCTGCGGTTCGGGACAAATCCTGGGGCACGGTTGCTCCCAAAGTTTCCAACTTGATTATCGAAAGGAAGACGAATCAGTTCAGTATCAATTTCGATGTCGATTGTTCCGAAGGGGACATCCAGTTCCAATGGAAAGGACGCGTCACCGGCGACGACACCGGTACAGTACGATTTGAATTCAAGGGCACTGCCAATTCCACATTTCTGCGCAATCGCATTGGCTTCGCCGTGTTGCATCCGCTGGAAAGTTGTGCGGGCAAGCAAGCCAAGTTAGAAAAATCGAATGGAGCTTTGGAACAAGGCGTGTTTCCAGAATCTGTTTCACCCAATCAACCGTTCATCGATCTTCGCGCCATTACCCATAGTGTAGCGCCTGGAGTTAATGCGGAAGTTCGCTTCGAAGGTGACTCGTTTGAAACGGAAGATCATCGCAATTGGACCGACGGAAACTTCAAAACTTATTGCACTCCACTTGGTCTTCCATTCCCTGTGGAAGTGAAACAAGGCACTGAAATTCGGCAAGCCGTCACTGTGCGGATTCAAGGGAAACCCACTTATTCTGCAGCAACCGAAAAGGGCAGCGAAATTGTTTTTAGCAGCACAGGGAGCGCTTCAAAGCTACCGTCGTTGGGTCTAGGATATGTTCCAGGGATGCCGCCACTGGGAGCGTTGAATGTCTCTCACGTAAGAGTGGATTTGGTACTGAATCAGCCCAATCACCTGGAACTGTTGCGCCGCGCCAATGCCGAAACAGCCACCAGAAAGACAGGTTTGGAACTGGCAGTTTTCGTCTCGAATCAAGCGGACTCAGAATTGAAGGCTTTGTCTAAAGCCGCAGCCAGTGCGCGTGTGGTCCGTTATTTGATCTTCCATATCGATGAACCATCAACAAATGAAAAGTGGCTGCGCCTCGCCCGGACGCACTTGAAAGGTGCGCCGATCGGTGGAGGAACAAATCAATACTTTGCCGAACTGAATCGCGGTCGGCCACCCGTCGACGCCATCGACTTTGCCAGCTATTCCATAAACCCGCAAGTGCATGCGTTCGATAATCTCAGTTTGGTGGAAAATCTTTCGTCGCAGGGCGATACCGTGCGATCTGCCAGAATGTTTGTCGGTTCCAAGGGAATTGTAGTTTCGCCAGTCACTCTGCGCCCCCGATTTAATCAATTTTCCAAACAACCCACGCCTCCCGATCCCCGCATGGCCAGCCTGTTTGGCGCAGCCTGGACACTGGGCAGCGTGAAGTATCTCAGCGAAGCCGGTGTATCAGCAGTAACTTACTATGAAACCCATGGCAAAGCCGGGGCAATGTCCACACCCGATACTGTTGTCCCGCTCTATCATGTGCTGGCTGACGTAACTGAATTTGGTGGCGGAGGCGTGATCGCAGTCGAGTCGAGTGACCGCTTTAAGACCGCTGCAATGTTGTTACGAAAAGGCACCAGGCAACGGGCACTGGTCGCCAATTTCACTCCGGAATTGCAATTTGTACGCTGGAATAAATCGGGCTTCGGCACAAGAGTACTAGTAAAATCGCTGGATGAACATAGCTACGAGGAAGCCACCAAAACGCCCCAAGCTTGGCGAGCGAAGCCTGGCCTGCTGCTAGAAAATTCAGGCGATTTGCAAATTACGCTACTGCCTTATGCCGTCCTGCGAATCGATCCAGCTTAGCAAGAAGTTTGATGGCATATTGATCTTCTCTTTGGACTTTCGTTAGCAGCCTTGCTCTCGGAAACTGCAAGTACTCGCTGACAGTTATACAGATATTGGTATAATGGTATGATGGGAGCCGATCCTAAAATGCTGAAACATGTTCATTGGGTTGGATCCTCGAGAAGGGATTTGAAAACCTTTCCTCGGGAGGTGCAGCGTGACATCGGACAGGCTCTTTATGCGGCGCAGCGCGGCGAGCATTACCCATCCGTCAAAGCGCTGAAAGGTTTTGGCGGGCGATCTATTCTTGAGATCGTGGCAATTGCGGCGGCAGGAACATACCGTACTGTGTACACGGTGCGGTTTCAGGAAGCGATTTATGTGCTCCATGCCTTTCAGAAGAAATCGAAGAAGGGCATCGCCACGCCGCAGACCGAACTTGAACTCATACGAAAACGCCTGCTTGACGCCGAGCAGGATTACAGACGAAGGCAGAACTAACATGGCAACGAAGAAGAAAAAAATAAGCAATGAAAAACTAACAGTCACCGAGAGCAGCGGCAATGTATTCGCGGACCTCGGTTTTGCAAACCCTGAGCAGGAGCAACTGAAAGCGGACCTGACGCTGCAAATCTACCGCACGCTCAAAGCCCGCGGATTGACGCAAGCCAAGGCGGGCGAAGTGCTGGGCATCAAGCAGCCGCACGTTTCCAACCTCATGCGCGGACGTTCGGGGAGTTTTTCCGTTGGACGGTTGATGGAGTTTCTGACGGACCTGGGGCAGGATGTTGAAATCACCGTCCGCCCTACGCGTAAACAGCAAGGCGAAATGTCGGTGACCTTAGGGTAGTAATGATGCCGTGCTGTTTTCCTATCCGGCAATAAAACGTTACGGAATATGTTTGTCAGCGAAGGGCCGGAATTTGTTTCCAGCCCTTACACCTTTTCGACGGGCCGGACGACGGCCTTTTTGGAATGGTCGGCGTCACCGCTACTTTTGAACGGTTAGCCGCGTGGTGCATAGTTTGGCAGGAAGCAGAAACTTACGCCGGTGCAAATCGTCAAGGCCCGGAAATTCATAGATGCCGGCGAACGAGTTGAAAAGGTGGCTGCGCTGTGGAATGTTGGTCGCACGACGCTTTACCGGGCACTGACTGATTGAGACCATGAACGGTCGTATTGTATCCTTAAGGCTTTAAATGCAAGGTGTTTCTTATGAAGACCAAATCAGAAGAGATATTTGAAAACTTTCTCAATCTGAATAATTTGCCGTTTGAGAAAATTGAAGAAGTTTCGACTAAGGGAGCGCATAGACCAGACTATTTGGTGACGGTGGGTAATGCCAAATTAATGTTCGAAGTGAAAGAGTTGACTGAAAACGGCAGTATTACGAAGGAGGAGGGTGTCGCATCCACCGCCGACAGCCATGTTTGGAGAAATAACTTCGCTCTTTAATAAAGAGACCAAACAGAAGACCGATTTATTTTTTGGCAAAAATGACACACTCCAACAATCAAAAAATACATCCTTCAGTGCGATTGGGTGACTGACTGACATTTGGAAAAAAGCCGACGACAAAGCAATTCAAGAATTAGAGGTCACGTTGTTCGAAAACCCATTTGCCAGAGTGAAGCTACGCTTCAATGAATTACCACAGTGCATTGAGGTGCATCGTGTCGAAATATCGAGAGAACCCATTTCGTTCTCTTGATCCGCAGCAGTTGCGAGGTCTAGCAAATATGACTCTTGTATGATCGGCGATCTAACCACTTTGCCCTATACTCGGTGGCACCTCCGTTGGGGGGTGTAAATCGTTAGTGAACGAAAAGGTTGAATATCAATCGGCAGACTAACTCGTAGTAAATGGTGAATTGCCTCGCAACAGACGGCCGAGCTAGACGCATTCATCCTGAAATTCATAATATGAAATTAATTCCAGAAGAACATGAACGGATTCTCAATACTTAGCGGCAGGAACGAGACGTGCATTTGCAGGTTCTTCAAACTGCCTCAGCGTAAAACTACTTCCCCGCAAGGGCCTTCAACGAAACTTCAAACGGAGCAGTCGCCACACCGTTTTCCGTGATGATCCCGGTGACATAACGATTCGGCGTCACGTCAAAAGCGGGATTCTCCACCCCCACACCACGGGGCGCAATTTCCACGCCAAAAACGTGCGTTACTTCAGCCGCGCTGCGCTCCTCAATGGGAATCAAATCGCCTGTGGGCAACGTCAAATCAAGCGTCGAAATCGGAGCTGCAACATAAAACGGCACACCGTTTTCCTTGGCCAGCACAGCCACGGTGTAAGTGCCAACTTTGTTTGCCACATCCCCGTTGGCCGCAATGCGATCCGCCCCCACAACCACACAACCAATACGGCCAGCCTTCATGAAATGCCCGGCCATGTTGTCGGTAATCAGCGTTGTCTTAATGCCGTCTTCCATTAGTTCCCACGCCGTCAATCGAGCCCCTTGCAGGAAGGGCCGCGTCTCGTCGGCGAAGACGTCAATCTTCTTACCAGCTTCTACCGCTGCACGAATCACACCCAAAGCAGTGCCGTATCCAGCAGTTGCCAAAGCTCCCGCATTGCAGTGTGTCAACACGGTCTTGCCGTCAGGAACAAGGGCCGCACCATGCGCGCCGATCTTCTTGCAAATAGCAATATCTTCTCGATACACAACCTGCGCTTCGTCAATCATCGCGGCACGAATCGCCGCGATCGGTTTGCCGCGCAAACTCGCATACAGCCGCTTCATCCGGTCAATCGCCCAGAACAAATTCACCGCCGTAGGACGCGTCCCGGCAAGGGTATCGCAGATCACGGCGAACTCAGCGTCAAGGTTGGCTTCAGTGGCATGCTCCACGCCGATCGCCACGCCCATCGCCGCCGCAACGCCAATAGCAGGTGCTCCACGGATCACCATTGAGCGGATCGCCTCCGCTACTTCGTTGTAGTTCTTGCATGTGACAAAAACTGTCTCGCGCGGCAGCTTGGTCTGGTCAATCATCACAACGCCCGCAGGCGTCCACTGTATTGTCTCTACCATGTTCCGGTAAGTTCCTTTTCCTGGAAAATATAGCCCAACATGAACGTCATGTTGTAAGTGGCGTGCATCAAACTTGCGGAAATTGTGGACCCGCTCCAGGCCCGCATCAGCCCGAACGCCCCACCAGCCAATGTCAGCAAAAACATGTGCTGCCAATGCCATTCATATTGTGGCCCATGCATCAATGCAAACGGCAAAGACGTGAGCAAAAGCGCCATCCATAAACCAGTTGTTCGTGCAAACAACGGCAATAAGAATCCACGAAACGCTAATTCTTCGCAAACAGGCATGACCGTTGTTGCAGCCACACCCACCACAGCCACAGCCAAATTCCCATCCAACAAATCCTTCATCGGATCGGTCATCTGTGGCGTGCGTAACAGAACACCTAATCCGGACAAACTAAATGCCAGCACGATCCCTAACAAAGCTGCTTTCCAATGCGCCACCGGCGAATTCGTAAACCCTAATCCTTCCCAAACTGGCATCCCATGTCGAATCCACAAAATCGCGTAGAGTCCTGCGAACAACACCAGATACATCACCGATTGCGCAACAATCAAGGACACCGCTTTAGGAGCATTCTCTAATAATTTCGCAGCCAGCGCCGTTACTAAAAGCGAGGGTAGCACCAGCCCAATAAATAGGGCCAGATCCGAATAATCCCAGAATGGATCCTTTAATCGCATTGTTCGATGATTGCCGCCGCCAATAGAGGAATCATGATTTCATGATGGCCGGTAAGCGTGAATCCTTTGCCGCCGCTCCCAGCATGTGGCCGATCCACAACGTTCGCCTTCGGCCGGTAGTGCTGTAGAAAATCCATGTTCACCGTGGTGAAGTTCTTCAGCTCATGTCCCAAATTGCGCACCGATGAAACGGCTTTCAGAAATACTTCAGGCATTACCACAGCAGACCCCAAATTCAGATACACTCCACCACCGTTCAGTTCCTTCACCATGGAACAGAACAGCCGGAAATCCTGGTAAGTAGCCAAGCCCATAGCAGCGCCTTCCGCCGCTGGATGCGTATGCGGAGTATCCGTTCCCACCGCCACATGAACCGTCACGGGAATTCCAGCGCGGTAGGCACTCAGCAGAATACTCTTGTCCGCAAACTCCGGCTTGGCGCAGCTTTCCAGCTTACGGCCCAAGGCTTCGCCCATGCCCAAGCCAATGCGCGATCCTTCCACAATCGCCTCATTCATCCAGCGCCCGGTCTCTTCCGCTGAACCAAAGGTGCCATCAGGCAGCACGGCTTCCACATCTTCACTGGTCCAACCGGCAATCCCGATTTCGAAATCGTGAATGGATCCGGAACCGTTCGTAGAAAATCCCTGACTAAATCCGCGGCTTGCCAAATTCAGCAACACCGGAGCCATGCCGCACTTAATCACATGCCCGCCATAACCCCATAAAACAGGCTTACCCAAAGCTCTGGCTTGCAGCACTCGCTCCACTACGGCGCGAAAAGTGTCTCCCGCCAATATATTCGGCAGCGAATCCACCAGCGCCTTCACGCCTCCGCCCTTTTCATACACGCGCGCGAAATCTTCCACCCGCACCTTGCCGCCACGGGCAAACACCGAAATGGTCTTCAACCCTTCAAAGCTAATCGGCTTCTGCTTGTACTTACTCATTTGCGGTTCAACACCTTTTTCAGCGCTTGAGCCGTGAAGCTCTCTTTCACTTTCACCACATCTTCCGGAGCGCCTGTTGCAATAATATGCCCGCCACGATCGCCGCCCTCTGGTCCCAGGTCAATAATCCAATCGGCGCATTTGATCACATCCAGATTATGCTCAATCACAATCACCGAATTCCCCAAGTCCACCAGCCGCGTCAGCACTTCCAACAGCTTCTTCACATCCTCGAAGTGCAACCCGGTGGTGGGTTCATCCAGAATGTACACCGTCTTTCCCGTCTGCCGCTTGCTTAATTCCTTGGCCAGTTTAATACGCTGCGCTTCTCCACCTGAAAGTGTGGTTGATGATTGGCCCAGGTGAATATAACCCAGCCCCACGTCCACCAGCGTTCTCAGCTTGTTTTCAATGTTCGGAATATTTTCAAGGATGCCAGCCGCTTGTTCAACAGTGGCCTCCAGCACATCGGCAATGGAGTTTCCTTTGTACTTGGCCTGCATCGTTTCATGGCTGTACCGGCGGCCACGGCATGCGTCGCAGGTGACATAAACGTCCGGCAGAAAATTCATTTCAATACGCTTCAACCCGTCGCCCTGGCAAGCTTCGCACCGCCCACCCTTCACATTGAAACTGAACCGCCCTGGCTTGTAGCCGCGCTCCCGAGATTCCGGCAGCATCGCAAACAAATCCCGAATCGGCGAAAACACACCCGTATAAGTGGCCGGGTTCGAGCGAGGCGTTCGCCCAATTGGCGATTGATCAATTTCAATCACCTTGTCGATTTCCTTCACTCCGGAAATCTTCACATGCTTGCCCGGATCGGCTCTGGAACCCCACACTTCTTTCGCCAATGCGCGGTACAAAATATCGTTCACCAGAGTCGATTTCCCGCTGCCGCTCACCCCAGTCACAACCGTCAAAGTTCCTAGCGGAAATTCAACATAAACGTTGCGAAGGTTGTTTTCCGTAGCACCTTCCACGGTGATCTTTTTCCCATTCCCTTTGCGCCGAACTTGGGGCACTGGAATGCTTAACGCGCCTGAAAGGTACTGCCCAGTGAGTGACTTCTTGTTCTTTCGGATCTGTGCCGGCGTGCCTTCCGCGACCAAGTGGCCACCTAATCTCCCTGCTCCTGGACCCAAGTCCACAACGTAATCGGCGCGGTCTATGGTTTCCTCATCGTGCTCAACCACCAGCACAGTGTTCCCCAAATCGCGCAGCCGCTTCAGCGTGTCCAGCAGCCGATCGTTGTCGCGCGGATGCAACCCAATGGACGGTTCATCCAGCACATACAAAACCCCACGCAATTTGGAGCCAATTTGAGTAGCTAGCCGGATGCGCTGAGCTTCCCCGCCAGAAAGAGAAATGGACGAACGATCCAGGCTTAAATAGTCCAGTCCAACGTCTAATAGAAACGTTAGCCGGTTCTGAATTTCTTCTTTAATGCGGCCAGCAATCTGATCTTCACGCGAATTCAGCTGCCATCCCTTGGCTGTTTCCAAGGCTCGCAGCAACGATACTCCGGTGAAATCAGCAATGGTGGTGGTCTTCACGCGCACCGCTAAACTGGATGGCTTCAGCCGCTTCCCGTGGCAATCAGTGCAGGCCGTCGGAGACATGTAGGACATCACCCAATCGCCAATGAATTCGCTATCCTGCGATTCGCGATACAGGCTATCCAGCAATTTCAAAATGCCCATGAAACCCGGCGCGCCATCCATCAACATGGTCTGGTGCTCTTTGCTAAGCGAATCAAAAGGCTTCGTCACTGGGATCTTCATTTTCCGTGCAAAATCATCGGTACGATTCCAAACCGTCCCGGAATTCCCACCGGGTCCCAGTCCCCCATCAAACAAGGGCTTTCCAGGATCCACCACAATCTTCGCCACGTCGAACGACCAGCGACTACCTAATCCATTGCAAGTTGCACACGCGCCGTAAGGGCTGTTGAACGAAAAGGAACGCGGCTCCAGTTGTGGAACGCCCTCGCCGCAATTCGGGCAAGCAAGGTTGCGCGAAAATAACTTTTCCTCACCATCCACAACGGCGACAATCACCAGCCCATTGGCCAAACGAGTGGCAGTTTCCAGTGACGCTTCCAGCCGCTTCTCCACACCAGCCTTCAGCACCAGACGATCCACTACAACATCAATAGTGTGGTTCTTCCGCTTGTCCAACTGAATGTCTTCGTCCAGCGACCGCAATTCCCCATCAATCCGCGCGCGCACAAAACCCTGGCGCAGCAGCTTTTCCATTTCTTTCTTGTATTCGCCCTTACGACCGCGAACGAACGGAGCCAGAATCATGATCCGTTCATCATGCTTCAAGGCCAGCACTTGCTCCAGAATCTGTTCGCTGGATTGCTGCTTAATTTCAATTTGACAATTCGGGCAATGCGGCGTGCCAATGGCCGAATAAAGCAGCCGCAAGTAATCGTAGATTTCAGTTACAGTGCCAACAGTGGAACGTGGACTGCGATTGGTGGTTTTCTGTTCTATCGAAATCGCCGGAGAAAGCCCCTCAATGGAATCCACCTCCGGCCTTTCCATCTGATCCAGAAATTGGCGAGCGTAAGGGGAAAGCGTTTCCACATAACGCCGCTGCCCCTCGGCATAGATAGTGTCGAAGGCAAGCGAAGACTTCCCAGACCCGCTTAACCCCGTGACAACCGTAAGGGAATTGCGAGGAATGGAAACGTCTATATTTTTGAGGTTATGCTGCCGCGCCCCGTGCACGGTGATCCGTTTGAGCAAGTCTCTATTGTACCGTCAATGTCTGGTTTCGCCCAAAAACGGTAATTTGAAGTGGAAGGCTCAAACCATGCACTTAACCATTAAACTGTCAGAGGAGAAGGCGGCGGCGCTGAGTGCGCAGGCCTTAGCCAAGGGCAGACGGTGGAAAGCTGGCTACAGGAAATGGCGGAGCGGCTTGTTCAACCAACTTCTATTGCTCATCTCCAAAGAACTGACCCCAAGGAATGTGCCCGTCAGTTTCGTGCCTGGGGCCATGAGCCGCGATAGCATTTATCCTTGATCCTGAAAACGGCAATTGCAAGCCATCTTAATATTGGCGACCGCTCTCTCACTTGTCCCGACTCTATAGCTTCATCCGCTTACAGACGCGCGACCGTGAGTGACACACAGGGTGCATGGCCCACCGATATCCTGACACTTGCCTACCCAAGCGTTGGATAGTCCGTGTAGCCCTTCGCCCCTGGCGTGTAAAACGTGGATTGGTCGGGCGCATTCAATGGGGAGTCGAGTTCCAAACGTTTCACCAAATCAGGATTCGCGATATAGAGCGAACCAAAAACAATGGCATCCGCGCCGCCATCCGCCAACGTCTTGTTCGCTTCTTCCTTCTTGAATCCACCACCCACCAAAAGAGTTCCCGGAAAAGTTTCTCGCAACGCAGCCTCCGCGCCAATACCTGTGCGCATTACATGCAAGTAGGACAAACCATGTCCAGCAATCGCCTTCACTAAGGCAAGATATGTAGGAAGCGGATCTTCGTCTTTAATGTCGTTAAAAACCATCCCCGGACTAACTTTCATTCCAACCTTGCCTGCCGACCCAGCGGCCTCAATCATCGAATCAAGCGCTTCCACAACAAAGCGAATCCGGTTTTCAATCGAACCACCGTAAGCATCGGTCCTTTGATTTGCACACGGACTGAGGAATTGATTTGGCAAGTAACCCGATGCGGCGTGAAGTTCCACACCATCAAAACCAGCAGTCAAAGCATTACTTGTAGCGTTACCGAATTCGGCGATTACCGTCGGAATTTCGCTGAGTTCCAAAGCCCGTGGCATATCGTTTGGCTGCATGCCCTGCGAATCAGTCCACATCTGGCCTGCTGCCCGAATGGCAGAGGGTGCAACCGGAGCGTCGGCAAGGTTACGGTTCGCCGAATGTGCGATCCGGCCAACATGCATCAATTGCAGAAAAATCTTGCCGCCGCGTGCATGCACGGCATCAGTCACAACCCGCCATGCGGCGATTTGAGCCTCGTTATAAATTCCCGGAGTTCGTGCGTAACCCATACCCATTGCACTTGTACCAGTCCCTTCTGTTAGGATCAATCCGGCGTCAGCACGCGAAGCATAGTATTCAGCGGCCAAAGGAGAAGGCACGGCAAGTGCATCTGCCCTCGAGCGAGTCATTGGAGCCATTACGATCCGATTGCGAAGCGAATAGCTATCTAGAGTTAGAGGTGAGAAGAGATTCATGTTGATTACTGGCCCATACTAGATGAAACCAGCCAGTTGAAAGCTTCAGAAAAATGAATAAAGAAAAGCACAGGCCCGGGTTCCTACTCAAAGTTTTTTTACCATTGCCCCGTACTTGGCAACAGTGGAATCCGTTGTAAGTAAAGTTACGCCTTCCACCATCGACTGTGCCACCAGAATTCGGTCAAATGGGTCCTTGTGAATCGGCGGCAGACCTTTGACTGCAACGGCGTGAAGACTGCTAATGGCAAGTTCCTGATACCCGTTGTCTAACAGACCCCGCCGAAGCACATTGACATCAACCTGGAAATCGTCCCGCCCCAAGTCGCTCTTGATCGCAACTTCCCACAAACTGGCGGCACTGAAAATCAATTCGTTTTGCGGGTCTTTCAATAACTTCCGTGCCGGCAGCGGCAACTTTGCCGGACTTGCCGCCGCCCACAACAACAATTGCGTATCCAACAGTAGCTTCACTTCCCACCACGGAAGAGTCCCTCGATTTCTGCGCTATGCAGCTTGTCGAAATCATCTGGGATCTCAAACTGCCCAGCCATGAATCCAAGCCTCCGAACTTCTTTGCTTGTAGGTGCATCCAGCGATGTCACTTTTACCATTGGCTTGCCAGCCTTGGCAATTATAAAGGGCTCCCCCTTGGCCGCTTGATCAACCAGTCGAGATAGTTGAGTCTTCGCTTCATGAATGTTGACTGTTTGCATGGCTCCTCGCTAAACTAAGCTTGCTAAACTAAGTCTCTTTAGTTTAGTCCACTTTTCGCGAGGAAACAATCGCACCCAGCCGCTCGTTTTCATAAAACTTTTTGAATCGCGTTCGGATGTCGTCCCGCACTCGCCGGAACACTAACAGTTTCTCAGCATCGGTCCCCACCGCTTTTGCCGGATCAGGAAATCCAATATGAAGCCGCTTTCCAACCTTGCCTCGAAATGTCGGGCAACTCTTGTCCGCATCATCGCAAACAGTTACTAAGTAGTCGAATGACTCACCCAAAAACTGCTTGACGTTCTTCGGTGTCCCGGAAGAAATGTCAATGTCCAACTCCTTCATAACCTGCACAGCAAATGGATTGATCCTAGGCGAAGGTGCTGTGCCTGCCGAGTAGACTTCAAGCGCTGGATTAAAAGACTTCAGGAAGCCCTGCGTCATCTGCGACCTCGCACTGTTACCTGTGCACAGCACTAAAATTCTCTTTGTCCTATTCGCAGCAGCCACCTGTGAAAAGCCCGTAACTGGCATCAACATCGCCAGCCCAATCGAAAGTGTAGTAAAAAGATTCATTGAAATTCCTTAAAAGCGCAAAGGGCCCGGCGGCGGGCCACCAATAGTAAAGGAACACGAAAGTCCTTCGCCGCCGGAGCTCCGTTTTGCGCGTGTTCCCTAAGAGTTAATTCACCGCAACAACTGACTCCCCGGCAAATTTGCGAAGCGCCAACTCGCCAACCGGTTCCTCCGCCATCCATTCCACAACAGCCATTCTCCCGGTATGCAAAGTTCGAACCTCTTCGAGGTAGACCGCTTCCCGGGAGCCTCGTTCCCGAAGCACCGGATCATTCGACCCAGTCAGCAGGAAGCTCTGATTCACCACCCATGCAAACGGCTCAATGCCAGCGCGTCGCAAATCCTCCTGCAACCGGGCAGCTTCATGAACTGGAGTTGCTTCCGGTAGCGCAACCAGAATCACTCGCGTAAATTTCGGATCCCTTAATCGTGGAAGCAGCTTTCGCACAGCTTCCGGTGTGTTACTTTCAGACCGTGCAATTTCGCGATGATAGGATTCAGCCGCGTCCAGCAACAGCAAGGTGTGCCCGGTAGGCGCGGTATCCAGAATCACAAATCCGTTTTGTCCCATAGCCACAACTTCGGCGAATGCCCGGAACACTGCAATTTCCTCCGTGCACGGTGACCGCAAATCTTCTTCCAGCAACGCCCGGCCTTTTTCATCCAAACTCGCAGCTGCTTTACCCATCACTTCATCCGAATAGCGCCTCGTTACCTGTTCTGGGTCAATGCGGCTCATGGTCAGGCCTTTCACTTTTCCATCCACCGCGTTGGCAATGTGGGCAGCAGGATCAGTTGTGCTCAAGTGCACCCGGTGGCCCCGATGAGCCAGTTCCACCGCAATCGCAGCAGCAATCGTTGTCTTCCCAACACCTCCTTTGCCCATTGTCAGCACTACACCATGACCGCTCATTTCAATGGCGCCGATCAATTCACTCAACGATGAAGTTGGCGGAGCACTAACAGTTTTAGAGCTACTTGGCTGACTGGCAGCAGTAGGATTGAATACGCGCCGCAGGTTATTGGTGCCGATGGGTGCAAATGGCAAAATCGGCACCTCGAACCGTGGCAGCCCTTTCAGAGCTCCCGGAATTTCATCCAATGACCGAGTCATTCTATCTTCCAGCGCCGCCGAAGTTACGTCATTCCTGTCGCTGGCATGAAAAACTCCGTTCAGCGCAAACGCAATGTTGTGGATACCGGCTTCTGCCAGTTCTACACGCGTCCGTTCAGCTTCTCGCAATGCGGAACGTTCCGGACGCGCCACCAGGATCACTGTTGTCACCGCAGCATCGGTTAGCGCTTGAACACTCGCTTTGTAAAGTGCCTGCTGAGTCTGCAATCCAGCCAGTGGTCCCAAGCAGGATGTGCCCGTCGAATTGGTCCCGATAAATTCCGTCCACGCACCGGGAAGCTTGAGCAATCTCAGGGTATGGCCAGTTGGTGCAGTATCGAAAATCACATGATCGAAGTTGGCGGACGCAGTTGGGTCTGCCAGCAATTTGGTGAATTCATCAAAAGCAGCAATCTCCACAGTGCAAGCGCCCGATAGCTGTTCTTCCATGCTGTTTAATGCAGCTGGAGGAAGGATCCCGCGATAAGGACCAATAACTCTGTCTCGATAGGCTGCTGCTGCTGCCTCAGGATTAATGTTCAAAGCCTTTAGCCCGGGCGCATTAAGCACCGGCACAGGCTGTCTTTGTGTACCCACTGGCGTTTCCAAAACCTCGTCAAGATTAGATGCGGGATCGGTGCTCACAAGCAGGACGCGCTGGCCTTGGTCCGCCAGCATTACCGCGAAACTGCAAGCCAGCGACGTCTTCCCTACCCCACCTTTTCCGGTGAACAGCAGTACTCTGGTCAGTTTCTGCAAGGGTTGCATCAGGAGTTCCTAGGTGCCGCTGAACCAGCTCCGAGAATAGGCAATTCCACAGGCGCTGCCATGGAAATTCCCGCCCATTTAGCCAAGGTGAAACGCACCGGATACTTCCCTTTGCTCATCACCTTGCCATTCACGATAATCACCGGCAAACAGACCGTGCCCATCTCCACTAAAGCAGCCTGAACGTCAGGATTGGCAGCAAAGGCGCCAGGTTCTTGCGATAGGTTGTGCCGCTGTACAGTTGCACCTTGAGCCGCAAGCCATTCCAAATCCGAAGCAAAGCGCGGCAAAACTGGATTTATGGAAGGACCGCAAACCCCAGTGGAACAACACATTGCTGGATCAAAGACTTGCACATTCGCTTTTCCATTTAGTGGTCGTTCGCCTTCTGCGTCGTTCATTTGGTTGTCCTCCGTTCATAATTAAAGGTGTATATTTCTACGATACTCGAATGATAGAAATTACGCAAGGCATTTCAACTAGCGCCAAACGGCCAAATATGGTCACTCTTACCTCGTATTAGCTGGTCATGATCCTCAATATCCGTTTGGAATCAGCAGCGTAGGTTGGCCAACTAACTGCACCAACTTCAGCCAGGAGTTGAAAATGAAACAAAGACTGCTATTCCTGATTTTTGCGGCTTGCACTCTGCTGCCAGCCCAAGTCTCAATTGGCGTCAGGATTGGTGCCCCGCCGCCAATCCGCGTGGAACGAAATAATATACGCCGTCCAAGCGCAGATTATGTATGGATCGACGGGTACTGGTACCCCGAGCGGAATCGTTACAAGTGGCATAAGGGCTATTGGACCCGGCCACCATTCGCAGGAGCACGATGGGCTCCCGGTCGCTATGACGGCCGCTCATTTTTTCAAGGTTTCTGGCAAAACGACAATGATCGGTTTGACCACAACCACGGTTGGGATCGTGACCGCAACCGCAGAGATCGCGACCGTCGCGACAACGACCGCCGGTAGACCACTCCAACTTTCCCGGTACACCCTAAAAGGCATACCGGGAAAACCACCAATCACGTGTGTTGCAAAAGAGATATCTGCCTATTTCCTCGCCAGTTAGGACTAGACCAGTTTAGTCCTGCAATTAACCCTATGCCACAATTGCAGTCATGAAAACCGTCGACTCGCAGCAATTCAAAATAAAAAAATTAAAGTCCAAAACACTTTGGTTCTACCGCCAAACCGGGCAAGTTGAAATTAAAACACTGTATGAAATAATCGAAAAGAACGGTTTCAAGCTATTCAAAATAAAGGAGCGATGCGTTACAGACGCAAACGATTCGTAATCACGGTAGAACCATTGTACTGGGAAAAAAGTCCTACAATCCCCTCAAAGTACTGACTCAAATACCTTAATTTTTAGTACCTCCACTATTGACGGAATAAGTAGTTCACATTACAGTGGACGTGTTGTGTCAGAACAAAGAAGAACAAAACGCTTTCAACTGAACCTGCCAGTTGAACTAGTCCGCACCGGGTCCATTCCCGTCCATCAAACAGGTGAAACCCATAATATGAGTTCCGGAGGCGTGCTGTTCACCTCCGAAAACCAAATGGAAATTGGTGACCCCATAGAGTACATGGTCACGCTTCCATCCTCCGTCAGCCACAACACTCAGGTCCGGATACGCTGTATGGGCAAAGTGATGCGTACCGAACCCAGAGAAGAAGGTGTAGAGTTGATTTCCCGCCGCCCTTTCCGCATTGCAGCCACCCTCGAAAGATACGAATTTATCCGCACCAAGACCAATTAAAGAAACTTCCCCACGGGGAGCCCGGATTCATGTACCATAGCAAAGAAAAGGCGAAAGGTAAATGAATCTGTCTCTTGGCTTCCCAGACGCTCCCAACGACTCCTCCGACACCCATCAGTCAAAAGATCATAAAGATCAGCTAGCCGCTGAAACTGTAAAGCAAGCCCTTGGACGTCCATCGGGAGTGGAAGGCGCGCTGAACCGTTTCCGCGAAGGGATGACCGATGGCAATTCCCCAATCCGTTCCATTCACCATCAACCAGCGAAACCGGGTCAATTCGCCCCCATTCCAGCACAGGTTCCTGAAAAGCTTGCGCAGACGCTCACTAAGCGCAATATTGGGCAGCTATATTCCCATCAGGCTGAAGCGTTCGATTTAGCCGCAGCCGGCAAGAACCTTGTTGTAGTCACCCCAACCGCCAGCGGCAAAACACTTTGCTACAACCTGCCAGTGTTAAGCCACCTGATGGCCGACCCTGACGCACGGGCCATGTACTTGTTCCCCACTAAGGCACTGGCAGAAGATCAGTTGCAGGAATTTAACGCCATGGTGGAATCCATGGGGTCTGATATCCGCGCCTTTACATTTGACGGCGACACTCCGCAAGATGCGCGCCGTGCCATTCGCGAACGTGCCAACGTGGTGTTCACCAACCCCGACATGCTGCACAGCGGTATTTTGCCTCACCACACTAAGTGGGCCAAGGCTTTTGAAAACCTGCGCTATTTCATCATTGATGAACTGCACTATTATCGAGGTGTTTACGGAAGCCATCTGGCCAACCTCATCCGGCGTCTGAAACGCATTTGCGAATTCTATGGTTCGAAGCCCCAATTCATCTGCTGTTCAGCCACCATCGCCAACCCTCGCCAACTGGCAGAAGCCCTGGTGGAACAGCCGTTTTCGCTGGTTGAAAACAACGGCGCACCGGCCGGCGAAAAGTATTTTGTCTTTTACAACCCACCGGTTATCAATCGGCAATTAGGTATCCGCCGCAGCTATTTGCATGAAGCCCGTCGCATAGCTATTGAATTTGTAGAACGCGGCCAGCAGACCCTTATCTTCGCCAACAACCGCCTGGCTACCGAGGTGCTAACAACCTACCTAAAAGACGCGCTTGACCGTCCACCGCGCGGCCCAGGCGCAGTGCGGGGCTATCGTGGCGGCTATCTTCCCAAAGAGCGGCGAGAGATTGAACGCAACCTCCGCGATGGCAAAATTCGAGCCGTAATTTCCACCAACGCCCTTGAACTGGGCGTCGACATTGGTTCGCTCGACGCCGTTGTTATGGCCGGCTACCCTGGCACGGTAGCTTCCACCTGGCAACGTTCCGGACGCGCCGGACGACGCCAGAATACTTCGCTGGCAGTTCTGGTGGCCTCCAGCGCGCCTTTGGATCAGTACATTATTGAGCATCCGGAATACTTCTTTAACCGCAGCCCGGAAAGTGCCTTCATCAATGCTGACAACCTGGAAATTTTGTTGAGCCACATGAAGTGTGCCGCCTTCGAATTACCCATCCGCAATGATGAACGTTTTGGTCCCCACCAGATTACCGAAATGTGCGCCTTCCTTCAGGAACTGGGCGTACTACATCAAGCGGGCGAGCAATGGCATTGGACCAGCGATTCCTACCCCGCCAATGCCATCAGCCTCCGGGCGGTCACCAGCGACAACTTTGTTGTGATCGATACAACTGGCGAACCGAAAGTGATCGCTGAAGTGTCTTTCCCCGTGGCCCTCACCTCGCTTCATGAGAAGGCCATCTACCTTCACGATGCCCGTCAATATCAGGTTGAGAAATTCGATTACGACAATCGCAAAGCCTATGTCCGTTCTGTGGAATGTGACTATTTCACCGATGCCATGGATTATACGCAAGTGAAAATCATCAACGAATTTGCCACCAAACCACTGGCAACGGCCTCGGCTTTACATGGTGAAGTTCGCGTGAACACGCAAATTGTCGGGTTCAAGAAAGTGAAGTTTTATACGCTGGAAAATGTTGGTGCCGGGCATCTTTCTTTACCGGAACAGGAAATGCACACCACTGCTTTCTGGCTCCATTTCCCCGAACAGTTCCTGGAGCAATTGGGGAATTTGACACCTACCGAAAAGCAATATGGCCTGATCGGATTAGGCAACGGTTTGCGCGCCGTGGCAGCTTTACTTTTGATGTGCGATCCCCGAGACCTTTCCGTTGCTCTGACCGAAAATCCATCGGAACTGATCCGTGGCTTTGAACCAAATCTGTATCTATACGACAACTACCCAGGCGGCGTGGGCGGCAGCGCGCCATTGTGGGAAATGTGCGAACGTCTGCTGAAAGGGACAGGGGAACTCTTTGATAGCTGCCCCTGCGAATCTGGCTGCCCAAGCTGCGTTGGACCTTCCGGTGAAGTAGGCGAACAAGGGAAAGTGATTGCCAAACGAATTGTCGCAGCGCTGCTTGAAAAACAAGCGCTTGTTGCAACGGAGAGTTGAAGGCATAACCTATACTTGTAGGGAAAGGAATTTATGGCCGTATTGATTGATGCAATTACCGTTAAGCGCAAAAGCTTGTTTGAGTTTGAGAACACCCCGTTCTGTTGTCTTGAAGCAGAAGTGAGCACCCCTACTGCCCGTGGTGGTCAAACCCTAGTGCGCCTGAAGATCCGTAATCTTCTTACAAGCGCAGTGTTTGAGAAAACATTCAAAGCAGGAGATAAGTTCAAAGAACCCGATCTGCAATTCGTTGCGGCATCTTATTTGTACAGTGACGGGGAAGGTTCTCACTTCCTCGATCAGGATAGTTTCGACACTCTGACCCTTTCTGAAGAAGTGATTGGGGATACCTTAGACTTACTCATTGAAGGCACCATCATTCAGCTTCACAAGTACAACGGCAATCCTATTGGGCTGCAACTCCCGGCGTTCGTTGAACTGAATGTAGCCTATGCCGAACCAGGAGTGAAAGGCGATACATCCAGCGGAGGAGCCACCAAAACTGCCCGGCTTGAAACTGGCCTTGAAATTAAAGTGCCTCTCTTCATCAAAGAAGGGGAAAAGGTAAAGGTGTCGACGGAGACTCGGGAATTCGGCGGGCGCGCTTAGCGGCCCGTAGCTTTCGGAATAGGATCATACGATTTCCGAGCCGTGACCGCGAGGGAGCGGTCATTCTCTGAATAAAACCACAGATTGTTAGATCACTGCCGCACTTCAAATTCGGCAGTCCGGACGGCAAACTGATGTTTCTTAGGCGCTTCCAAATCTCGAATCGCCACCTGCACAACATAATCGCCTGGAGTCATTTTCTCAGCAAGTTGCAAGCTGCCGCTGATCGTCAACGGCTTGCCTTCAACGAAACCTGAAGGGTGGAAAGGAGTCCTGTTTCCCGTGAAGACAACTTTCCCATCGCGGTAAAGAATCACTTGGGTTTCCAGGTTCGATTTGCCAACTTCTTTCGACGCCTTTGCGTTGTAGATGTAGGCGGTGTAAAGCAGCTTATCCCCACCATGAAACACGCGTGAACCGGGACTACCTGTGTTTGATTTCGATTCCAAGTATGCTTCCGTCAATACGCCCACATCGGACATGGCAAGCTGCTTGTTCTTCAAATCGGGGATGAAGATAAACTGTGAGGAGGATCCCGTTTTCTTCGTTGCCGTATCCATCATGGCAGCGCGTAACTGGTATGGGCCAGGCTGCTTCACAGGGACGTTGAATATTTGGATAACTCCGTTCTTCATTGCATTCTCCATCGCTGATCTCCGCAACCGGATGGTCTGTGTCTGCGACAATCGGTCAACAGCAATGCCGCGCTGATCATAAAGAATCAAAATCTGATCTGCGACTGCCTTCTTCCAAGGAGTTTGATCCTTGTCATCCATTGCGGCCGGATCATCCACGAATTGAAGGTGGCTTGGGTCAAAGGATAGAAAAGCACGAATTATGGAACCGCCGTTTCCGTCATCCATATAGAGCGGCGTTAATTTGATGGGTATTTCAAGGGCTCGAAACGGACTTTGCATAGCCGAAATCAATGGATCCTTTTGAACAACAGGCTGGGAATCCGGAACACCTATAAAGCTCTTGCGGAAGCGAACGTTGAGTCCCGGCTTGCGGACTTTGATGGACAACTTGTGAATCTTGGCAGCATCCTTTTGCGCCTTGGCCGTGGCGGCTTCGGCCAAATTGAAGGCGATCAGATAATAGCCATCCTGGTCGTTTGCCGCACCAGTCATTGCGCGGCCAAGGTCGTTGGTGTCGTGGAAAAATCGGCCGCCCGTTTCTTCGGCCAGCATCGCCATGCCGTCGTTGGAAGCGGTAAAATCGATCTCCCTTTGTTGAATGCGACCCTGCGCGTTGCGAAAGTTTCCAGGCAGTTGATCAGCCGCTGTCGCCCCCAAGTGTTGCGGCCCGCGCGGGTCCACCGTATAGAAAACAACTCCATACTTATTCGCAAGATCCACCAGGGAGCGGACGGCCTGAATGGTTTGTACGCGTACCTCTCCCATGCCTCCTGGAGACATAGAGGTTGCCAGCGGGTTGGTCAGCGTCTTTGGAGCGTCCGCCAATTGGATGCTCTCTGAGAACAGCACCAACGACTTTCGGCCAGGCAACTCCTGCAGACCGCGGACAATGAATCCTGCTGTGGAAAGCATGCCGGCTGTTAAGTAGTCTTGCCGCTTAGCCATGAGGACTTCCTCTTGGAGCCTCGCCATCACTGCCATTTTGGCTATGGTTGGGTCAGAATCGTCTTCCTGAGAGTTAGTAGAAATCGGGGCAAGGGAGTCTACTCCATTTATGTTGCGGTAACGCATGCGATCAATGCTGGCGAGGATAGCCCGTTTGTCTGTGGTGAACTGTTGAAACAGACCGAGTCCTCCAGAGGAAAGGTGGATGGCAACTAGATCCCCTGGTTGAACCTTTTCCAGGATGAACATGCGGAGCGCTTCGCGGACAGCCTGCAAGTTAAAGGCACCGATGCTGAGATCGTCAATTAGCACAGCAATGGTGCGCCGGACGTCCTTGGCTTGCAGTTGCCTGGATGGAAGGCTTGCGGCAAGCAATGCTGAAGGCGCAGTTGTGTTGGATTGTGCTGGAACATTTGGTGCAACTGGAGGGCGGGAGACATACAGCACGTTCTTAATAGCCTGTAGTTTGCCGTCACGAAATACCTGGAAATCAGCAGCAGTAAGTCCCTCAACATGACGCCCTGATTTGTCCAGGACAGTGACGTCCACTTGCATAAGGTTCACATCAACCTTAATGCGGACTTCCTCGGGTTCCTGGGCAGAGCAGATAAAACTTACTACAAGTAGAAACACCACACAACGCATGTAGCGATTGTAGTATCTATTTCCTGTGCTGGCGCAACAATTATGAATTCAATCCAACTTAAATCACCGGATTTTCATCAGTAGGGATCGTCGAATTGTTTCCACCTGATCCCTGGTAAAAGTAAGATGGCGCTGGGCCGCTCTTTTTAGATCCGACCGGCGGAATTCGGACCGCAT
>JAYUSZ010000259.1:0-26384 GCA_043755435.1 Bryobacterales bacterium
CGAAATGTCGATCACCAGAAAAACCCTGGAACGCATCCCGAACGAGAAATTCGATTGGGCCCCGCATTCCAAATCAATGACCGTGGTCCGGCTGACTTCCCACTTGGCCCATATTCCCTATTGGGCTGTGATGACCATCAATCACGACACGCTGGACCTTGCTGCAAGTCCTCCAATGGCGCCAGTGCCAAACCAAGCGGCGGCGTTAGTGGATTTTGACAAGAACGTTGCTGCAGGCCGAGCCGCCATTGCTGCATGTTCCGACGAAACCTGGATGAAACCGTGGTCCTTGATGATGGGTGAAAAAACTTTGATGACCTTACCCAAGATCGCTGTAGTCCGCAGTTGGGTAATGAATCATAACGTGCATCATCGGGCACAAATGGGCGTTTATTTGCGGCTTCTGGATATTCCTGTGCCAGCCGTTTACGGACCATCAGCGGACGAAGGTCAATTGGGTTAAACTTACCGAGTGAATCTATCTCAACTCGAAAACAGTTTCAAGAACCTACTTGGGCTTTCCAAGCCTCCGATTTCTGTAATTTATGCGAATTCAAAGCCTGAGGGTCTTATCATGTTTGAAGGCTCCGCCCCCAGCGGTTGTACTTTTTGGAAGCTGGCCCAGCAGGGAAAGGTTATTGCGACGGAAGATAAGGATCATTACAACTGCCCTATTGGCAGCTACACTCACAATGTCCCTTTACCGGCCGCCAGAGAAAGTGAGTTGATGGGGACGCTGGAATTGATGAGCAGCATTGGTTACTTGAAAATGGAAGAGGTGCCAGGAGTGTTCCGGCTGGATACAACTCCGGGGGTGGTTATCTACAGCCCATTAAATAAAGCTCCGGCCAAGCCGAGTGTGGTTATCTTCACTGGGAAGCCGGCAAGCATCATGCTGTTGGTGGAAGCAGCCAATCGGGCTGGAGTTCTATCCAACCTTCCGCTGCTGGCACGGCCTACTTGTATGGCCTTGCCTGCGGCGCTGAAGAATGGAGTAGTCAGCAGCGGCGCATGTGTTGGAAACCGGGTTTACAACGATCTTCCTGACGATGAATTCTACGCCGTTGTGCCAGGCGATGCGCTGGAAAAAGTTGCCGCTGAGCTCAGCACTATTGTTGATGCTGGCGTGAAGTTGAACGAATATCACTCCATTCGCAAACAGCAATTGACGGCCTAAGTTAACGTTGCGGGTGCGACACTAGTGCATAGTGATCCATTGCTTCACGTGGAGGCAACCGGTTAGATCCATGTGGTGCAACGCCACGGTCTGGATGAGAAAGAAGCCGCCTGCTTCTACGAGAATTACCGAAAGCTATGGGTCAATTGACATTCCTTCGCATTGGTCCGTTCAGTGCATCGGGTGCAGGTCAGGCAATTTGCACAAAATGACAGGACTAAAATCCCTGAGACAGGACCTCCCTGTCAACTCCAAACGCTTTTCTGCTTGGAAGGCGCTTATGATTATGACAATGCCTTCCTGGATTTCGATGATGGTCAACCAGAATGAGTTGGCTCGCTGGCATTATTGGCTATGCGCATAATGCCAGCGAAGGCGTAGGAATTTCTCTAGGCGTTAGACTAGTGCCGATCTAGAAATAGATTCGACCCGTGTATTGCAACTGGCGTCCGAAGAAACCGGCGCGTTGTGCCAGGACTCGGCCGAAGGCGGCGGCGTTGTTGGGATCGGTGGCAGGGTCGGCGCCGAAGAAGGTATTGGCCAAGTTGTAGGCCTCCAGGCGTATTTCGAACTTGAAGCGCTCCTTGATGGGGAACATCTTGTTGAGAGTTACGTCGAAGTTGACCGTGTTGGGTCCCTTCACATTGTCGTACTGCAAGGGGTTGGTACGGCGGGTGAAAGCGGGAAGTGGGCGGAAAGCGGCGGTGTTGAACCACTGGCCCTGTGTGGGGCTGCTGACGCTGGGGTCACCGGAGACAAGGGCGCCGGGGAAACGCAGGTGCAGACCGGCGTTGTAGGTCGTCAAGGCGCTGGTGGCCCAGCCGCCCAAAATAAGGTCGATCGCTCGGGGAGCGGAACCCATGAACTTGCGGCCTTTGCCGAAGGGCAGTTCATAAATGGCCGCCCCGGTGAGGCGATGGCGGGCATTGGTGGCGTTTTGCATCGTGAAAGTCTGGGTGAAGTTGTCGACGTTGTCGTAGAACTCCGAATTTTGCTCACTGTTCCAGTTGTAGCCAACAACAAAGTTAAAGCCGTGGACGAAGGGCCGCTGGAACTGCATTTGAAGCGACTTGTAGCGGTTCTCGCGACCGAAGCGGAGCTTCTCGGTCATGGCTGCATATTGCGGATAGGGCCGGAGGAGCTGGCTGACGGGAATGTTGGCCTGGGTGCGCAGGGTGCCGGGCATCTTGTCGGCCGGCAGAATATTGAAGAAGGGATTGGGCACGCTGGCATTGATGGCGTTTTGCACCTGGAAGCCAATGCGAGGATCGACCTGATTGATGTCGTAATTGTAGGGCAGGTGGCGACCGAAGTTCATAAACCAGGTGATGTCGGCGAGGATGTTGCCGGGCAACGTTCTTTGGAGCGAGACATTCAAACGGTCATTGGTTCCGGGTTTGAAGTTTTCGTTGTACCAGACAGCGGGGTTGCCCAAGTTGGTGGAGGTTCCGAAGGACTTGCCGGAGACCGGGACGAGGCCGCCCGGAAATGGGTTGGAGATGCGCTGCTGCGGAACGCCCTGAATGGCGGGATTGGTGGAGGTCAACGTTTGGAAGCCAGGCATGTCGACGGAGCCGAGAATATCGAGCCCATCGGTGAGGGTGGATGGAATGATGTAGCGGGCGAAGCCGACGCGAATCGCCATTTTGTCATTGACGCGATAGGCCAAGCCGAGGCGGGGCATGAACAACCCTTTTTTGGGTTTCCAGGAGTCGCGGTTGTCTTTATCGGTAAACCTCCACGCGCCGTTATAGATGGGGGCGCTGTTGCGCAAGGCGATCGCTTGAGCCGGGAGGCGGGGGGCGTTGGCACCCTGGAACTCGGGAATCGGCACCGTGAGATCGAGGCTGCGGGAGAGGCGGTTGTCAGGGTCGGTCATTGCGCCGAAGTACTCGTAACGAATGCCAAGGTTGAGGGTCAACTTCTGGGTGATCTTATAGTCATCGTGGAAGAAGAGGCCGATCATGTTTACGCGGGGCCGCTGGATGGGGATGGACTCGGCGGTGGAGTTGCCTTCGAGGGCTCCCAGCAGGAGAGTTGCCCAGCCATCGCCTGAGGTGCCGACGTTGGGTGCGTTGAAGGTGGCGTTGGTGAGAGCCGCATTGACGTTGAAGATGGTAAAACGCGGCCGGGCGCCGTTGACATTTTCCCGGCGGTATTCGCCGCCAAACTTGTAATAGTGCTTGCCCTGGTTCTTCGACATCTTGGTTTCAAAGTTGTAGGAGTTTGGCTCCTGGTACCAGTAGTTGCCGCGGCCGAGGTTGGTGGTGGTGCCTTGGGTGACGTTGACGCCGGGGTAGTAAAGATCGGGAAGGTCGGCGAGGTATGACTTGTACCAGGGGTTGCCGGGCCAAATGCGCTCCAGGTCCTTAAGTACGGCGGAGGGTACGCCGAAAGAGTCGACGATGGAATTGTAGGCGCCGCGTACGTTGAGTACGGTTGAGGAATTGAGGGTGTAGACGGCGTCACCAGAGAAGCTGCGAGAGTGGCGTTTGGAACCATCAATCTGGAAAGCGGGGGAGCCGCCGGTGAAGTCGTCAACTTCGGTGTATGTCCGAAAGATGTTGAAGCGGCCGAAGACTTTCAGGCGATCATTGATGTTGTAATCCACGCGGTCAGAGAAATTCCAATAACGGAAGCGATTGGCGGCACCGGAGAGGAAATTGTTCAGCCCGGAGGGTCCGGTGCCGGCGCCATTGGGTTTCCACAAGTCGCCAACGATGATCTTGCCAGTGGGGTCAATGCGGTTGCCGGGAATGATGTTGCCGGGGAAGGGTGTGCGGGTGACTACGTTGTTGTTGACCAGTGTGGTCCAGGGATCGTAGATTGTGCGCAGGCCGCCAACAGCATTAAGGGAGCGGGAAAAGTCACCGGTACGTTCGGCGTCCGTAGGCAGTGTCTGTTGATACGCGCGGGGTTCAATGGTGCGCCAAGCCTCAAAGGAGGCGAAGGTAAAGAGCTTGTTCTTGATAATGGGCGCTCCGACGGTGGAGCCCAACACGTTCTGCTTGGTGAGATTGGGCCGGCGGTTAATGCGATCAGCAAGGGCGTTGATGGCTGGGTTGCGGCCTAGGTAGTAGACAGTGCCTTTCAGATCGTTGGAGCCGGACTTCATGGACACGGAGAGCACGCCACCGGCGGAGTGGCCGAACTCGGCGTCAACGGCATTCTGCTGCAGGTTGACTTCGGAGACGGCGTCCATGGGGGGCGTGTAGGAGGACTTCTGGCCGGTCATGGAAGGGGAGCCGTCAAGAATGATGTCGTTCTTGGTGGAGGTCCCGCCGCCAACGTCGAGTTGGCTGGCAGCCCAGTGGTGGAAGGGGCTCTGTTCGGTGGAGGAGCGGACCACGACGGCGGGGTTCAGCGAGGCGAGCAGGAACGGGTTGCGGTGGATGATGGGCAGGTTGTTGGTCATCTTGGTGTCGATGGTCAAGCCCATAGTGGAGGTGCTGAACTGGAGAGCGACAGCGGAGGCCTCAACCGTGATCGTATCCATGGTGGAGCCGGTCTTCATTGGAGCGTCAATAGTGACGTCGGCCCGGGCCTGGACGAGGATATCCTTGGCGATGAACTTTGAGAAGCCGGCCAATTCGACGGTGATGGTGTAAGTTCCAGGAGTGACAAAGTCGAAGAGGTACTGTCCGTTGGGATTGGACTGGGTGGTTACCGAGACAGCGGTGTTGTTATTTAAAAGAGCGACGGAAGCGCCGACGATGACGGCATCGGAGGCGTCGTGGACGCGGCCTTGGATTTTGCCGCGAGTGTCTTGGGCCCAGGCAGCAGAGACGGCGAGCATCAGGGCGCCGGTAAGGATGAATTTTCTAAACGTCATTGTTGAACTCCGAACAAAGGAATCTGTAATGGGATCGCAAGCAAGATCGAGCTGCGGCTATTTACGATTTCCGAACTTCCGCAGCATACTCAATTAACCGACTGAAGCCATTCTCCCGGTATACTATCATAATTCGAATTGGTATTTGGTCGACGGGCGGCCGCGCATCGTGCCGGATCAGGCGAAGCATATTCAGGTTTCGCTTGTATCGCCTCGCCGTGAGCTTCGCTTCCAGGCCGTGACGAGAATATAGGACTTCCATTGAAATGAGACCCACAAGACGAACTATTCTGACGGCAGCGACAGCAGCTTCCTACTCGCGCATCCTCGGCGCTAATGACCGGATTGCTCTGGGCTTTATTGGAGTGGGTGAGCGGGGAAAATTCCTGATCGAGAAATTTCAGGCTCAGGGTGAAGTGCAGGTGGGCGCGGTTTGCGACGTTTACGACGCGCGGATTGCGGAGGCTCGCGCCAAAGCGCCGGGGGCTCAACCGTATCAGGATCACCGGCGAGTGCTGGAGCGAAAGGATTTGGATGGCGTGGTGATTGCCACCCCGGACCACTGGCATGCCGCGATCGCAATCGATGCAGCGAATGCGGGCAAGGACATCTACGTGGAGAAGCCGTTGACGCTGCGGATCGAGGAGGGACTCCCAATCGTAAAGGCGGTGCGGTTGAATCAACGGGTGTGCCAAGTGGGGATGCAGCGGCGGTCTTCGCCTCAGATTATCGAAGCGCGGGAGAAGCTGGTTCCGAAGCTGGGCAAGATTCTGCGGGCACGGACGTGGTGGAACGGCAATACGGCTCACCTGCGCAGGGCTCCGGATTCGTGGCGCACCAAACCCGCTGGATTGGATTGGGGACGATTCCTGGGACCGGCCACTTGGCGGGAATGGGACCCACAGCAGTTTTTCAATTTCCGGGGTTATCTGGATTTCGGGGGCGGTATGATCACGGATCTTTTTACGCACCTGATTGATGCGTCGCACATGCTGATCGGCGAGGATATTCCGCATAGCGGGGCTGCGGCGGGGGGTGTCTTCCATTACCGCGACGGGCGAACTGCGCCCGATACAATTCATGCTCTGCTTAGTTATCCCGGAGGATGGAACGCGACTTACGAAGGGATGCTCGCGCCCGGCGCGGCCGGAGCTGGAATCGAAATCGCGGGTGTGGAGGGACGGCTGACGGTTGGCCGAGCCGTCGAATTCATCCCTGCTGAGGGCGGGGGCAAGCCCGAGTCGGTCACCTCGAACGCCGACCAGGTGGCACCGCACGTGCGCAACTTTCTTGATTGCATGCGGTCGCGGAAGATGCCGAACGGGGATGTATTGATCGGGCACCGGGCCGCCCAGGCGTCTCATTTGGCGACGCTGGCATACTTGCGGCGACGGCAGATCGACCTCGATCCTACAACGGAGCGGGTGCTACGGGACTAAGTGGATCACCACGATGGCCGGGCGTAGACTTGAACCCTGAAACGGCAGTTGAATGCCTCAATAACTTGGACACCGCAAGCCAAACGGGGACATTTGAGCCTGGCACAAGCTACTGAAATTCTGCATAAAATATAAGACCGCCCTAAGCGGCTGCCTGGCTTGCGTGTCCCCGTTTGGCGGCTTTTTTTAGGAGTTCAGTCTCACCCTTCGAGTGTTTTCACTGATCCTATGACGGCAACTGCTTTTAGGTTGAAGGATTATTCCCTTAACATAGAATAAGAAATAACAAGGATGTGCTGTATGAGAACAAAACTACTCGCACTGCCCGCGCTGCTATGTTGCGCGCTGTCTCCGGTAATGGGGCAATCGGCTCAAGACGGCTGGGTCACGGTGATTCCGCCCGAATTCCAAGGCGCAATCAACAATCCGCTCAAGGGCTTCCGCGACTACAAAAGGAGTGGCTATGGGCTCCTGAGGCGGCAATACATCAGGTGGAACGAGATAGAAGCCGGAGCGGATGACTCGGTAGAGCGCATCATCGCCCATGTCAACCGGATCACCATGATCAATGGCAGGCGCTTCGAGGATCTGAATGTCAAACTTGTGCCGCGAGTGTATCTGGACTGGAATGGGGCTCCGCGAAATCAGCACTGGCCAGCTGACTTACAGACATTCGACTACGACAGCCCAGCTTTTCAGGAAAGGCTGCTGCGTCTTGTCGAGAAGCTTGGGAAGGCATGGGACGATGACCCGCGCATCTTTGCCGTTCAAATGGGACTGATTGGATACTGGGGCGAGCATCACACTCCCGCGCCAACCGTCGCGCAGCGGCGCATGCTGACGGAAAGTTTTCAGCGAGCGTTCAAGAACAAACCCGTGCTTGTCCGGCACACGAACGCGGAGTTCATGCAAGGCGGCTTCGGCATCTACTACGACACCTTCGGCACCATCACGCGGGAACCACCTCAGGGGCCCAAGGATCAGTTTCCCTGGGCTGCCACGAATGTGTATCCCGATATCTGGAAACGCGGTCCGATCGAAGGCGAAGTGGAGTACAACTGGCAGCGGGACCGTGAGAGTTCGATGCCACTGGAGACGTTCGGACTTACGCCCAACGAGACGATGACAGTGCCGGCCTACCGCAACTACATGCTCGACAAGATCCGCCGCTACCACGCCAGTGTTCTCGGCTGGATCAGTGACTATGACGACTCCAAAGACGACGTGGTGGCCGGCGCTGGCGAACTGCAAAAAGCCTTCGGCTACCGTTTTGTGCTCGATTCCGCCAGTTATCCGCTCGCAGTGCAACCCGGCAACAATTTATCGGTGAAGATGACGGTACGAAACACCGGTAGCGCCCCCTTTTACCTCGACTGGCCGGTAGGATTGGCGCTGCTGGATCCAGCTACGAAAAAGCCTGTCTGGTCCGCTCCCCTGGAGGGCGTGGACATCCGTCAATGGCTGCCAGGCGAGGATTGGGACAGCGCGGAGTTCGCCTATCGCCGCCCCGCAGTGCCGCATAGCAACGAAGGCTACGCCACCCTGCCGCCGGACATCCAACCGGGCTCTTACATCCTGGCCTTGGCCATGCTTGATCGTCAGGACGGCATGATGCCGAGCGCGCGGTTTGCCATCGAGAACTACTTCCGCGGTGGCTGGCATCCGCTGGGCTTCATCGGCATCGGCGAGCCGCCGCAAGAGGTTTCATTGAAGAATGTGACCTTCGATAGCCCCGCCTTCGATGACAGTCTTTCTTACAAAGTGCCCGCGGCGCTGCGGGCTGTGGCTGCGCCGCCTATGCCTTTCGTTACACCCGTGACGCGCTGGACTCCTGACCCGGACACCGAACTGATCAATCCCTGGCGATATTGGGTGCTGCGAACGCCAAACGACGATCTGGAGAAGCAGAGTCTCGCCGATGGCCCTGGCGGCAGCCGTGGCCTGCGGGTCACCGGTGATTACGGCAATGATTCGAGCCTCGAATACCACTTCGGCGTTGGCCTCAAACTCGACCCAGGCCTCCACCGGTTCGTGTTCAGCGCGCGCGGTACCCCCGGCCAGTCGGTGGAGTTTGAACTGGGCGACGACTGGCGTGTGGTTTCGCGGGAGGCTCGAATTACGCTAACCGATCAATGGCAGGAGCACACCATCGTATTCCAGGTCAAAACCACCACTCGGGACGTGACCACCCTGCGCTTCCGTTTCCCCCGCAATACCAAGGGCGCTTTCGACGCCGCCGATATGCGGCTCAAAATGATGAGATGACGTAGGCTTGAGTGAATTTGGAAATGCCTCACCATTCAAGTGACAGTTGGCTTCCACGCCAGTAAACGTTGACCCCTTGCTTACCACGTCCTAAGGGCGCATACTAATCTAAACAATCGAGCGCTGTGGCTTGCCGGAGTGCTCGATCCACTTTAAGGAGCCCCTCACGTGATTAATTTGCGCCAACAGTCACTGTCCTTTATTCTTTTCGCCATGCTCGCCGCACGCCTGGGTGCGCAAGGTCTGACAGGCCAGATTTCGGGAACGATTGCCGACCCAAGCGGCGCGGTGGTCCCGAATGCGGCCATCGAATTCGTGAACACGGCCACAGGCCAGGTCCGGCAAACCCAAAGCGATGCCACTGGCGGGTTCATTGTGGCTGAACTCCTCCGGGGCACCTACAACCTGAAGGTGACCGCCTCCGGCTTCACCGCCTTTGAGCAAACGGGCTTGATGCTTACTGCCACTGAGCGGCTGGTTCTCCGGACGATCACGCTTCGGATCGGAGAGGTGGCGCAAACGACGTCGGTGCAAGCCGATGCGGTCCGCTTGCAGATCCAGAGCGGCGAGCGCTCCGGGCTGATCACGGCGAAACAACTTCAGGAGGTGCCGCTCAAGAGCCGCGACTATGCTGGGATGCTGCGTCTGCTGCCCGGGGTAAATGACACCTCTGACCGGGAAGCACCGCGCAGCTTCGGCTTCCGCTTCGTGCAGGCCAACGGTGGGCGGTCTACGTCGGTGACTGCTACGCTCGACGGCGTATCTCAGATGGATACTGGCAACCAGTTCTGGCCCCTGTTCACGCCGCCTGTGGAAGCGATTGCGGAAGTGAAGGTGTTGCTGACGAACTACCAGGCCGAATACGGCCGCACCACCACAGGCATTCACGTGGTCACCAAGGGCGGGACGCGTGAGTTTCATGGCGGCACTTACTACTTCAAGCGCAATGAGGCATTCAATGCCAACGAGTTCTTCAACAACCAAGTCGGGGTGCCGCGCCAACGTTACCGCTACGATAATCCGGGCTATTATGTGGGCGGCCCGGTGCTCATCCCAGGCGTGACGACGAAGCGCGACAAGCTGTTCTTCTTCTGGTCGCAGGAGTGGCTGCCCAGGAAAACGCCCAACGGCGCGCGACGCCTCACGTTCCCTACATCGCTCGAACGTCAGGGTAACTTTTCACAGACACTCGATACCAACGGCACGGTGATTCCGGTGCTCGATCCGTTGAACAATCGCCAGCCGATCCCCGGCAACCTGGTTCCTGCGAACCGGGCCGACCGCCGCGGCCAGGCGCTTCTCAATTTCTTCCCGCTGCCGAACACGTCGGATCCGCAGCGGCTGTTCAACTACGTCTTTGACCAGGTGGTGGACAACCAGTACCGGATGGAAGTGCTGCGCGTCGACTACAACATTTCCTCGAAAGCGAACTTTTACGCCCGTGGACTGAACAGTAAGAACACCCAATCGGGCGACGTCTGCTGTCTCTCGGGCGTCAGCTTTCAGCACCTGCCGCTCGACTACGGTTCGCCCTCCAAGGGGCTGGTTGCCTCGTTGATCTATACGCTCAGCCCGACGCTGGTCAACGAGTTCAGCGCGGGAGTCAGCCGTCAGAACCAGCAACTGAATATTCCTCAGTCGTCGCTCGACAAGAATAACCGGGACAAGCTGGGGGTAGGTTTGCCGCAGTTCTTCCCGCAGGCCAATCCGCTTGGGCTGCTTCCTAACGCGAGCTTTGGCGGTGTGCCGAACGCGGGTGCCATCAGCTATGAAAGCCGCTTCCCGTTCTTTGGCACGCAATCCATCTGGAACGTTACGGATAACCTATCGAAGATCCGGGGCAAGCACCACTTCAAGGGCGGCTTCTTCCTCGAAAAGGTGGCGCGCAACGCGGCGCGGTCCAGCACCTTCAACGGCGCTTTTGACTTTGGCCGCAACGTGCTCAACCCGTTTGACTCCAACTACGCCTACTCGAATGCCGTGATGGGCCTGGTGAACTCCTACACCGAGTCCAACAAACATCCGGAGGCGCACGGCCGTTATACCAACATCGAGTGGTACGCGCAGGACACGTGGCGGCCGCACAAGCGGCTTACGCTCGAGTTGGGCGCGCGCTTCTACCGCGTATCGCCGACCTATACCGACGGCGACAAGCTGGCAGCTTTCTTCCCTGAGGATTTTGACCGCAGCAAGGCACCGTTTCTGATTGAGCCTTATCGCGCCACGCCCACCAGCACACGCCTGGGCCGCAATCCGGTGACAGGGGAGATCGTGCCCGAAGTCAAGATCGGCACCTTCGCGCCGGGCCCCGGAAACATCATCAATGGCATGCGGGTCTACGACGGTAAGGTTCTGCCCACGCCCAGCGTCAAACTTGCTCCGCGTTTCGGCTTTGCTTGGGACGTATTCGGCAAGGGTAAGACGGCCGTCCGCGGTGGCTTTGGAATGTTTTTCAGCCGCTTCTCCGACGACTACGTGATGAGCTGGACGGAATTGCGCCCACTGGTGAACACCTCCACCGCCAACTACACCACCATTGCGAGTCTTCTCAGCACTCCGCTCAGCGACAGCCCGGCGGCCGTTTCCGGGCAGGAGGGCTCAAATAATTTGCCCACCACCTACAACTGGAGCTTTGGTATCCAGCAGGATATCGGTTTCGGTACTGTGATCGATGTTGCTTATGTCGGCTCCGTCGGCCGCCACCTCCTTCAAAACCGGAACATCAACGCAACGAACTACGGCACCAACTACTTGCCCTCCGCAGCCGATTCCACTTCGCCCGGACGGCCGTTGCCGGTGAACTTCCTGCGTCCCTACCGGGGCTACGCCGATATCACCTATCGCGAACTTGCAGGTACGTCCAACTATCATTCCCTCCAAATGCAAGCTAACCGCCGGTTCACACGCAACCTGGTTTTCGGCTCCACCTGGACCTGGTCGAAACTGATGAACTACCAGGACGAAGACTTCGGCAGCGTGAATCCCTACTTGAACTTCAAACGCTGGAACTACGGCAAAGGCGCTTTTGATCACACTCACAACGTGACCGCAAACTTTATCTATGATCTGCCGAAGTTCAGCAATTCCTGGAACAACGTGGTGAGCCGCACCGTGTTCGACGGCTGGCAGGTGGGCGGCGTCGCCCTGTTCCTGAGTGGTGCTCCCACCGGCATCGGAGCGAGCTTCGTACAGGCCATCGACCTGACCGGCGGTAGTGGCATCGACTCACGGGTCAACCTCACCGGCAATCCCAACCTGTCCTTCAGTAACCGGGATCGCCTGCGCTTTTTCGACACGAGCGTCGTGCAACAGCCCCCCACCGCAACCTTCGGCATCGGCAACGCACCGAAGGATGCCGTGCGCGGTCCTGGCCTCCACAACTATGACCTGTCACTCTACAAGAATTTCGCTTGGGGTGCCAATGAGTCGCGGAAGCTCCAGTTCCGTTTTGAGACTTACAATGCGTTCAACCACACGCAGTTCACGGGCATCGACACCGGCAGCCGCTGGGATGCACAGGGCCGTCAGGTGAACCAGCGTTTCGGCCAAGTGATCTCTGCGGCCGCAGCGCGCCGCATCCAACTTGGGCTGAAGTTTTCGTTCTGAGCCGGGAGAAACATGAAAACGAAAACCATGAAGAAAACACGCCGGGACATCCTCAAAACCGTGGCTTTCCCTTTCGTCGCCGCGTCCACGGTCCGGGGCGCTAACGACCGTGTCGAGATCGGTTTCATAGGAGTCGGCTTGCGCGCCCGCTGGCTGCTTCGCAGGGAGGATATGGGTACAGCGCGCGTCGTCGCCATGGCGGACATTAATCCAGCCGTCTTGGCCGAAACTTCGCGCTATCAGCCGGACGGCCAAGTCTGGCGGCCCTACCATGACTACCGCCGCATGTTCGAGAATGAAAAGCTCGACGCGGTTTTCGTCGAAACGCCAACGCACGCGCGCGCCCTCATCTGCATGCACGCCATGCAAGCGGGACTAGACGTCTACGCCGAGAAGCCAGTCAGTCTAACCGTTCACGAAGGCCAGGTCCTCACCAAGGCGGCCCGACACTACCGCCGGGTTCTTCAGGTAGGCACGCAGCAACGCTCCATACCAATGAATATGTTCGCCAGCCGCCTGGTGGAGACGGGCAAGATCGGACGCATCCGCAAGGTGATCGTCTGCAACTTCCTCGCGCCCGAGCGTTGGGTACCCAAGCCTGCGCAGCCCAAACCCCCAGGCCTGGATTGGGACCAATGGTGCAATCAGACCGAACTCCGGCCCTACCATAGCGCACTCCACCGCGGCTGGTCGAATTACTGGGATTTCGATGGCGGCGGTCAATCCTGGGGCGTCACCGGTTGGGGCACGCACTCGCTCGATCAGGTCCAGGACGCGCTGGGAACTTCACTCACCGGACCCGTGGAGATCCGCCTCGGGGACCAAAGCAAGGTAACGCTCGTTTACGCCAGCGGGGCCGAAGTCTCGCTCGAGCAGCCTAAAATCGACGACCACCAGCAACTCGGTGCCATCTTCCAAGGTACCGATGGTGAGATCCAAATCCTGCGCGGCGACTTCAAGACCAACCGCCCCGAACTCCGCCAGGGCGCGCCCGAACCTACGAAGGAAGGTCCAGGTGAAAGCACGCCGCACGTCCGCAATTTTGTGGAATGCATCCGTTCGCGTCAATTGCCGAACGCCGATGTCGAGATCGGCCATCGCTCGACTGTTGTCTGCCACTTGGTAAACATATGCCGCGAAGTCGGCCGCACCTCCCTCGCTTGGGACCCCAAGGTGGAGCGCTTCCACGGGCCCGGTGCCGACGAAGCAAACGCCAAGCTTAGCCGCCCCCGCCGGAAGGGCTACGAACTCCCATCCATCGGCTAACGGGCTGCTTTGTTGTCGCCGCATCCGCTTCGGCCCGTGAAGCCGGCAAGCATCATGCTATTGGTAGATGCCTGTAGCTTTAGTCGTTGCAAGCCATGGACTACACATTTACCGTCAGGTTCGCGAAACTCCGGGGACGGGGTGTAATTCAGTTGAACATCTTTCGTACGTAGAACCTGGATTTTGCAGGCCGCGCGCACCCATAGAGAGTTGCATGCCTTGCAGCGCATTTGTTGGAAACCTGGTTTACAACGATCCTCCAGACGATGAAATTCTACGCTGTCGTGTCAGGCGATGCGGTGACGGTCTGGTTTAGCGTTGTGGGTGCGATACTACCTGCAGTACGGTGGTGCATAATTCCTCGGGCGAATGCTGACGGAATTCTGAGTCAATTGGAAATCCATTTTGAAGTGCCTTCATGCTAACCGGGTCCACCATTGGGATCCATTGCTTCACGTTTTGCATGCCTGCGGCATAAACTTCCCGGTACTGGGACGGACGCAACCTGTTGTGATATGCGAACTGGTTGCCCGCATATTTATCCCATTGAGCCGTGGAGTATTGCAGGAAGTTGATTTTCGTAATGCCGTCAGCTTGCGAGAAATGATCTGATAAATCAATGTGGTGCACCGCCACTCCCTGAGGAGAAAGAAGCCGCCCAGCTTCTAAAAGAATTGCCGAAAGCACTGGCGCTGGAATGTGTTCAAACACAGTGTAGGAAGTGTGAATGTCAATTGACCCAGCTGGAAGTCCAGTGGCGGCAGCGTCGGCGGGGGCGAGGTAGTTGATATTGGTTTTGGCGAGGAGTTCGTCAAAACCGGATATGGAACTGAAAATATCAAGTCTACGGTCTAGTTCGCGCGGATTTGTAATGGGTGCGAAAAGCGCCCGAATTTCATCTCGGCGAGTCTTCATGCGGCCAAAGGAAGACATTACCAGTTCCGGCTTCATGTAACGATGCAGATCGCAAGTAGTGACGGAGCGTGCCCCCGCCAGAAAGAAGCCGAGAGGCATATCTATACGTCGACCAGTGCCAACTTCAAACACTCGGGAACCTTCCACATCGGTTCCAGCCTTCTGAATCATCTCTACCAATTCAGCTGCCGCACCCAACATTTCCATGGGATCAGGCTTGTTATGTAAGTCACCAAAAGCTTTTAGAACGTTGAAATATGCTTGTTCCTGAAATGCCGGCAGCGCTGCGCAGGCGTTTTGTACTGCTGCTTTAATTTTCCAATTCATGCCAAAGGATCACTTTTCTATTCTATCGTCAGCCCACGCGATTTCCACAGCCGATGCCGCATATAATAAAGCTGGACTAGTTAGTGGCAAACCCCTTAACCAACAAAAACATTCTAATCACTGGCGCTGGACGCGGCATCGGCAAACGGCTCGCAATGGGTCTTGCAGCGAAGGGGGCGCGTGTAGGATTGCTGGCCCGTTCAAAGGCTGAAATCGATTTAGCGAAACTGGAAATTGAGCATGCTGGTGGCCAGGCGCTGCACCTTCGTGCCGATGTTCGTGAACTGGACCAATTGCAGGCTGCGGCCGAGCGTATGCGAGTGCACTGGGGAGCGATCGACATTTTGATCGCCGCCGCTGGAGTGCAAGGTCCGATCGGTCCATTTCTGGAGACTTCGTCCAAGGCATGGTGCGAGACCATTGAAACCAATTTGTTCGGCGTGATGAATTCAATCCGAGTGGTGTTGGGACCGATGATTGAACGGCGAAGTGGAAAGATTGTGGTGCTGAGCGGAGGCGGCTCCTTAACACCTCGTCCGAATTTTTCCGCCTACTCGGCTTCAAAAACGGCAGTAGTTCGATTTGTAGAAACGATTGCGGTTGAAACGCATGATCATAATGTGCAGATTAACTGCATGGCTCCAGGCGGCAGCTACACTTCCATGACGGATGAAATTCTGCATGCAGGGGACAAGGCCGGGTGGAAGGAGATTGATGACGCTACTTCGATTCGAACCACAGGAGGCGTGCAGGCGGACCGGCAAATTCAATTGGCGGCGTTTTTATCGTCAGAGTCGTCGAACCATATTACGGGGAAAGTCGTGCATGTGAATGATGATTGGAAGAAGCTGGAAAGGTCTACTGTGAATCCTGAACTGTACACGCTGCGGCGAGTGGTTAAAGTATAGAAGGGACGACAAAGTGGCTTCAAATTCCATTCGGTTTCCTATTGCAACTGGCACAAAAGTCTTGACGCAGCCGGGCGGGAATTTGGGCATTGTGCTCCACTCTCTCGATGTGCCAAAGGAAAGCCATAGAGTGCGGTTCGCTGACGGCAGTGAAGAAACCTACCGGCGCGATCAGCTCTTGATATTCAAGCACACCGACGCGGGAATTTCGGGTGCCCAAAATCCAGCGGAACTTCATCGTTTTGTAGTCTTCCGTTGCATCGTTGGTTCCACCGCCTATGGCTTGAACATTGAGGGTTCTGATGTTGATCGACGTGGTTTTTATCTGCCACCAGCCGATCTTCACTGGTCGCTTAACAGTGTGCCCGAACAGCTGGAAACCAACGAAGAAGAATGCTATTGGGAAATTGAAAAATTCATCCGGCTGGCATTAAAAGCAAATCCAAATGTGCTTGAGTGTTTGTATTCCCCTTTGATTGAAACCTGTTCTCCTCTTGCACAAGAACTTATTGATATGCGACAGGCTTTCCTTTCCCAGTGTTTTCACCGCACATACAACTCCTACGTACTTTCGCAGTTCAAGAAAATTGAGCGAGATTTACGAAATCAACGGGAAGTGCGCTGGAAGCATGTAATGCACCTGATCCGATTGTTGCTTTCTGGGATTGTGGTTTTGAAGCATGGATTTATACCTCTGCGGGTTGACGAGCACCGGGATAGGTTACTTGCCATCCGTCATGGAGAGGTTCCTTGGGATCAGGTTGAGCATTGGCGTCTGCGCTTGCACCGGGAAATGGATCAAGCTTTAGATAATACTCATCTCCCTTTGCATCCCGATTATGATCGGGTGAACGCCTTCCTGCTTCACGCCCGCCGATTTGCAGCTTCTCCGGAGTACAGAAACGATGCATCTTGATCTACTGCGCGCTGAAGTTGACCCAGCACGTCCGCATCTGACCCTGACGCTCCAGGTGACATCAAGTTCGTCACCATGGGAACGGGCTTCCACGCCACGAATCCGAAAGCCGCTGTATATTGGAATCCGGCGAACAAAGCTACGGGCAATTACACTGTGAAGGGCACCTTCAAACTGATGAAGCCCAGCGGCCATCCCAACTATTATGGTTTAGCTAGCCGATTCTGTCGGTTTCCGCATCTGCTGCTGTCTTCAGCATCAACGGCGACGCGCAAAAACAGCCATTGAAAAGATGACCGCAGGCGGAAAAATCTCCAAAGTGGAAATTGTCACCAAAGGCAAAGCAGTTGTCTAAGCAGCATTTGCCAAAGGCAGGAAAAAGCTAGGATACGCCCCTTCTGAACCACGCGCGTGTCCAACCTCCCGCCCTGTCGAATCGCGTCTCTGAAACTCTCCTTCCGAGCCGCGCGCGCGAGCAAGCGGAGTAACGCCATGGTATTCCGGCAGGCAACTGCTTAGGACAAATTGAAGGTCCTTCGAACAACTTCCCGGAGTCTGGCCCAAGCGGTCACGCTTTGCTTGATGAATTCGGTCCACCAGGAAACTCCCCCAACCTCACCTCCCGCCACATTAGCTCCAGCTTCCGCTGATCTTCCGCTCCAACTCACTTCCTGCAGGATTTCCGATTCTATCAGCCAAGCCGGCGCATCGCGGCGGTCAAACAGCGCGTTGAAAGCCTGCGTGCCCCAGCCTTTCAAGGCATCCAGCACGGCATCGGCTTTATTGGTTTCCGGAGGAAAAGGATATTCCAGAAATTCTTCCAAATACCAGCGCAGCCGCGCCATCATTCGGATATTGGGCTGGTTTTCAATCGGAAATTCATAGGGGGAGGCAATAGAAACGGGCGGCGCAGACTTAAGATCATGACGGAGCAGCCGGAACTCACACGGGTTCGACCCTTCCACATGTTGGATAACAAGCGTCGTGGCAGACATTGTTCATCCAGTATATATGGCGGTCACAGATGAAATAAAACCTATATTGCTGAATGATTCCAACCACTTACTCCTTTCAGCACCCAAAAACGTTAGCACCCTCCTGCTAGTATTTAAATAGAGAGATAAGTTCCGGCCGGAATGCTCTTGTTCAATAAAGCCCTTCCGTCAACACGGGAGGCGCTTGGGTCGATCCAAGTCGCAGTAATAAACAATCTGTAGAGCCGCTAACATGGAAAACCCGCGTTACTTACTTGGCTGGGAAGTCGAGTAATTGAGCTTGTAAGTCAAGCACAACTGCTGGGCGGCAGTTGCAACGGGAGAAGTGAAGGTGGCTCTGCCAGTTGTTGAATTTGAAAAAGCTGGCCAGTTCGCAAGGCCGTAGTGTCATTTAGACGCGCCTGCTCCAACCGGAAGTACCACTCGCGCAGCCAGTCCCCCTAAGTGGGAATCCTCCAATGCAATGGAACCGCCATACAATTCGGAAAGGTCCCGCACAATCGCCAAACCAAGGCCAGACCCAGGGGTGGCTTCGTCGATTCTAACCCCGCGTTCCAAAACAACGGCACGAAGCTCCGAAGGCAAACCAGGCCCATCGTCATGAACAGTTATGACCAACATGGTTCCTTTAAGATCCGCCTCAATCAACACTTTGGATTTGGCCCACTTGCAAGCATTGTCCAGCAGGTTGCCCAGCATCTCGTCTAGATCCTCGCGCTGCACTCGCACGAAAAGCTCAGCATCAATGGCCGATGAAATCTCAATTGCCTTTCCAGCGTGCAGCTTCATCAACGTCCGTGCAAGACCACTCGCGCAGGAAGCCACCAGGCATCGGGCTGCACCGGAGGCCCCTGACGCAGCAGCTCGCGCGCGTGCCAAATGATAATCCACTTGGCGCGACATACGGTCTACTTGTTGCGCGATCGCTGTGCGATCCGTCTCCTGAGCCAACAACGCCAAGGGAGTCTTAAGGCTGTGTGCCAAATCTCCAGCAGTTGCAATAGCGCGTTTCACCGCCTTTTCACGATCTTCCAACAGCGCGTTCAATTCGTCAATCAATGGCTGAATTTCGCTTGGATATTCGCCCTCAACGCGCCGATCCTGCCCCATCCGAACAGCGCTTAGTTTCTCCTTCAAAAGCCGAAACGGAGTGAGTCCGCGCAATGCTCCAACGATTCCCGCAATCATGAAGATCACACCGGCCACAATCGGTCCCAGTGCATTCACTTTGCGGACCCCTGGGAACACGTGCATCATTACAAGCGATGCCATATGCATCAGCATCAGCAATCCCGATGTCCAAAGAAGCGAAGCAAGAATCAGCCTGGACCGTAACGACCGCAGCATGATTAAACAGGATCCTTCTCAGCAGATTCCAGCATCCGGTAACCAAGTCCACGCACCGTTTCAATGTAGGCTCCACCCAGTTTGCGGCGAAGCCGCGCGATGAACACTTCAACTGTATTCGAATCCCGGTCGAAGTCTTGCGAGTAGATGTGCTCAATCAGTTCAGCGCGGGAAACCACTCGTTCCCGATGATGCATAAGGTAAGAAAGCACGCGGAATTCATGGCTGGTTAACTTCACGGGAATCCCTGCAGCGGAAACGCGTGAGGTTCGGGCGTCCAACATCAATGAGCCGCACCTCATTTCGGCCTGGGTGCTGCCGCTCGCACGCCGGATTAGGGCACGAATGCGAGCGAGCACCTCTTCAATTCGAAATGGCTTTGCCATGTAATCATCTGCGCCGCCGTCAATCCCCTGCACTTTTTCGTGCCAACTTCCACGTGCCGTAAGGATCAGAACAGGCACCGCTATTCCAGCTTCGCGCCACCGGCGAAGTAGTGTAAGCCCGTCGATCTTCGGTAATCCAAGGTCCAACACCACTGCGTCATACTGGCCAGTGTTGATCAGGAAATCGGCCCGCTCTCCATCAATGGCACAATCCAGCGCATATCCGGCTTCGGTGAACTCTGCCGCTAGTTGCTTTGAAAGCTTTACTTCGTCTTCTACAATCAGGACTCGCAATGAGTCATTTATACCGCAGTCCGATGAACGCCGGATGAACAGACCGTTCAGCATCGGTTCACGCACCTGGTGCAGAATAGACCTATGCCTGTCTTCGTAATTGCTCATCTTGATTTTGGTTACCCTTGGTGGCTTAGCTATGGCCACCTGCTGATCCTTGCCTGTGTGGTTGCCGCCTTGTTTCTTGGCAAGTATTTGAAATGGTCTAAGTGGCCCATGATGCTTTTTGGAATTGTTGCCCTCTGGTCCGCTACGTCCTTCTTATTGATTTACTTCCAATTCAACGTCAATGCAAAGGGCTCTCTGCCAACGCAAGCTTTCCTTCGCAAGGGTTCAGGGCGAGTCATCGATTTAGGAGCCGGCACTGGAAGATCCTCCATCATGGTTCTTGAAGCCCGTCCACAAGCGACCATGGTTGCAACCGATCTTTTCGCAGCATCTTTTGATAGCCACTTCGGGCCTGGAGAGAGTCCACAACAGCGGCTGCTTGCAAATCTGAAAGAAGCTGGCGTGGATCAACGCGCCACTATTGAAACCGCCGACATGCGGAAACTCCCTTTCCCTGCGGCCAGCTTCGATGCAGCAGTTACCGCCTACGCAATCGACCATTTGAACCGCGACGGGATCGGACAAGCGCTTGCCGAAACTGCTCGCGTTGTGAAGCCTGGCGGTGAGTTTCTGATGATGGTAGTTGCCAAGGATTGGTTACTTCAATTTACATTCGGACCTCTGCTAATGCATGGCGGACCGCGCGGTCCCGACTGGTGGACAGGGCGCATCAAAGACGCAGGTTTCCAAATTCTTGAACAAGGAAATGTACCAGGTACTCTCTACGTTCTCGCTCGGCGATCATAGGTGGTTTGATTAACGAGCGAGGCATACCGGCGAGACGGTAGACGAATCTACAGCCTCGCCGGTATGGGAAAGCTTGCCCTAAAGCCCTATTCTGTGATTGTCATGAAACTCACACAGACAAAATCACTGACTCTTGCCCTTGCGGTGGGCCTCACCGCGGCCATCGCTGCAACAGCTGTGCAGCAGCATTCAACGGTAGCTACCGTTTCTAACACCCCAACACCAACAGCTGGATACCGCGATATTCTCAAGCGGGTTACCCCTGCCGTTGTTGATGTGGCTGTTACAAAGGTAACCAAAGTATCGAATGAAGGCGGACCGGAAATGGATCCGTTCTTCCGACGATTCTTCGGACCCGACGGTCCCCAACAGCAGCCTAATCGGCGTTCGCAGGGTTCCGGTTCAGGCGTCATCATCAATCAGGATGGCTACATTCTAACCAACAACCATGTTGTGGAAGGAGCCACTGAAATTCGCGTTCGTCTTCGTGACCAGCGCGAGTTCAAGGCAACTGTGTTGGGAACCGATGCAAAAACCGACGTTGCTGTTATCAAAGTGGAAGCCAGCGGCTTGCCCTATTTGAAGTTCGCTGATTCTTCAATGCTGGAAGTTGGTGATAGCGTTCTTGCCATTGGCAACCCCTTCGGCATTGGTCAAACAGTGACGCAAGGAATCGTCAGCGCCACTGGCCGTTCAAATTTGGGCATTGAAGACTACGAGGATTTTATTCAAACCGACGCCGCTGTTAACAAGGGAAATTCCGGCGGAGCCTTGGTGAATACCAACGGTGACCTAGTGGGTATCAACACCGCTATCATGTCCGGTTCTGGCGGTAATAATGGAGTGGCCTTCGCCATACCAAGTAACATGGCGCTGGGCGTAATGGATCAGTTGTTGAAGAACGGAAAAGTGAGGCGGGCGCAACTGGGCGTTATCGTTCAACCAGTGACTCCGGCTCTGGCCAAGACCTTCGGATTAAAAGATACAAAGGGCGCGCTGATTGGCGACGTCACACCAAATAGCCCCGCTGCCGAGGCTGGTATCAAAGCGGGCGACGTTATCACCAGCATGAATGGAAAACCCGTGCTTGATAATAACCAACTGCGAAATCGCATCGCCATGACGGAACCAGGCTCGAAGGTGGAATTGGAACTGATCCGCGATGGGCAGACCAAAGCTCTCACCGCCAAGTTGGGCGAATTGTCTGGCAAAGCAGCTCGTGGTGGTCAGGAATCGGAAGGAAGTAGCGAAGCCGCAGACGCGATCGAGGTGGAGCCGTTGACCTCAGAAGCTGTCCAGCGCTTGGAACTTTCACCGCAAACAAAGGGTGTGGTTGTTCGTAAGATTGATCCCGACAGCAGCGCGGCACGCTCTGGACTTCGGCCCGGCGACGTGGTGCTGCAAGTGAACCGCAAGCAAGTTGCTTCCCCATCCATGTTCCGAAATGCAATGAAGTCGGCAGGTAATGAGGCTGTGCTTCTGGTAAGCAGGGAGGGCAGCACTTTCTTCGTCACACTTCAATAGTTACAATCTTCCCTACGTCCGGAAGCCACCGCATGAAGGTGTCGGCTTCCGGACTTTTTCATTTCGAAACATGGCACAGCGAACAGAATTACAATGGACTCTGATGAGCACAAAGATGGGCACAAAATCAAATCAACCTAAAAAGCATCCGCTCACACTTGCGGTGGATATTGGGGGTACTGGAATTAAGTTGGATTCCTTGGACGACGACGGTCGTCCGAACGCAGAGTTTCAGCGCATGGATACTCCCCGACCAGCTACACCTGAAAAGATTCTTGACGTAATTGAAGAGCTTGCAAAGAAGGAACGGGCCTTTGACCGGATCGCAGTGGGCTTTCCGGGTGTGGTGAAAAAGGGTGTGGTGCTTACCGCCCCGAACCTTCATAAATCTTGGGAAAACTATCCGCTACAAGAAGCGCTACGCAAGAGATTCGGCAAGCCCGCCCGTGTGGCGAACGATGCTGCCGTGCAAGGGTATGGCGCAGTTGAAGGCAACGGTCTTGAACTGGTGATCACGTTGGGAACCGGACTTGGCTCCTCGCTATTTCTGCACGGCAAGTTGGCCGCTGCGCTGGAAATGGCCCATCATCCCTTTTGTAAGGGCAAGACCTATGAGGATATGCTCGGTAAAAAAGCTCTTCAAAAACTGGGGCCGAAGGATTGGAACAAAGCACTTCGCGAAGCCATTGAAAACTGGTTCAACCTGTTTCATTACGACCACCTTTATCTTGGCGGCGGCAACACCAAGCACATCAAAGGTGAACTGCCTCCCAATACGAAAATTACTCCAAATTCGAACGGTATCTATGGAGGTGTGAAGTTATGGGAAGACAACTATTAAAATTGCTTTTGCCGCTAGCCTGCTGTCTTCCAACAACAGCAGCTAGTCTGGAGCTAGTCTCCGCAGTAAAGATCTGGGACCAGGGGAACCACAATGCTTTCACCGACCTGATTCGTTTCAAAGGCCGATTCTATTGCACGTTTCGCGAATCCGAAGGGCATGTTGGTGGTGATGGAAAACTTCGCGTTCTTGAATCGAAGGATGGCGTTAAGTGGGAGTCAGCAGCATTGCTTGAAGAAACCGGCATTGACCTGCGCGATCCTAAGTTGTCCATTGCAGCCGACGGTCGGTTGATGATTGTCGCTGGTGGATCACTCTATGGCGGCACCAAAGTGCTGAAGGCCCGCCAACCACGAGTTATGTTTTCGAAGGATGGCAAGCAATGGACTGCGCCTCAAAAAGTTCTGAAAGATGGGGAATGGTTGTGGCGCGTAACTTGGTACAAAGGTCATGCCTATGGAGTCAGTTATGATTCCACTCCAACGGGCAAAGACAATTGGATAGTCACATTGTTCGATTCCAGTGATGGTGTTTCCTGGAACAAGTTGGCAGCTCTTGACGTTCCGGGCCATCCTAACGAAACCACGTTGCGGTTCCTGAAAAATGGCGACGCAATCATGCTGATGCGCCGCGATGGTGCCGATAACATTGCTCGCATTGGAACGAGCAAGGCACCCTACAAGGACTGGAAGTTCACCAGCGCCGGACACGCCATTGGCGGTCCCAATTTCATGGTACTGGACGATGGCCGGATGATTGCCGCTGGGCGCGATTACCGGAAGACCCCCAAACACACAACTGGCGTTGGTTTCCTTACAAAGGACGCCTATTCACCAGAACTGACTCTTGCCACAGGTGGCGATAATAGTTACCCCGGAATGGTTTGGCACAAAGGCATGTTGTGGATGAGTTACTATTCTTCTCACGAAGGAAAAACCAGCATTTATCTGGCAAAAATCAAAGTTGGACCATGAACGATGCTAGTCTAAATTTATGACCCGTCCCACACCCGAAGAGTACGCGCCTTACTTTGAAACCTACATTTCCAAAGTGCCCGATGGGGATATTTTGGACACGCTGGAAGAGCAGACCAGCGAAACGCTCGACATGCTGGAGGCCATTCCCGAAGATCGGCAACTATTCAGCTATGCTCCTGGAAAATGGACCATCAAGGAAGTGGTGGGTCACATCATCGACACGGAACGCATTTTCAGTTATCGCCTTTTGCGCATTGCCCGTAATGATCAAACTCCGCTGCCTGGTTTTGAACAAGATGACTTTATTGCGGCTGCAGAAAGCAATAGCCGCGATTGGGAAGACCTTCTGGAAGAGTATGAATCGGTGCGCATGTCAACACTCTCCTTGGTCCGTCAGATTAAGCCGGAATGGTGGACCCGGATGGGAAATGCCAGCGGTAAGAATCTAACAGCCCGTGCTGCGGCATTCATTATCGCTGGGCATGAGCTGCACCACCTGAAAATTCTCCACGAACAATATCACTGCAAGTAGTCCAGGCGAAGAACTATTTCTTGTTGGGATCGGTGGTCATCTTGAAATCTCCATTCCTGTTTGCATCCACGAACTCGATAATGACCTGTGTGCCGACGTCTTTTATGTAGTTATATAGCCACTTTTCGAATGGAGGTTTCGCGCCGTTCCCAGATGGGTGCGACTCTATTTCATCAGGCGGACCGTAGACGATGTAGATCCTGCCACGATCCGTCTTCCATCCCGCCACTGAGGAACCATACCGGGAGTTTGCATATCCGATTCGGCGATAGTGCTCCTCCTTGTACTCGTTGACAACCGTACCTGGGGTAGGATCGCGCCGCAGCCAAAACTGCACAATAAATTGCTCTCGTTCCTCATCGCTCTTCAGACGCAGGAAAGTTTCGCGCTCGCCTGGGCTCACTATATAGGTGACATCCTCATTGAGCCACATCGTATACGGGCTCTTGTTCGCTTCCTGCTGTGGAGTTTGTGCCGCCACTAAGCTCGCCACTACGCCAAGCATCACCAGCAGCGGTGCCACCCAGCCGCTTGATTGTATTTGACGTGGTTTTGCCGGATTCAAAAGTCGATGAACACGATCTACAAGATTGCCCCCCGTAGCTGCCGTTGCCTTTAGTTCCGCTGCGCCCCAACGGCTTTGCTCAAGTGCCATCAATGCAGTTGCATAGTCGTAGGCGTTGCCGTTGCCTGAGATTACCGCAATGTCGTCGCAGCAATTCTCCCGCTCGGCGCGGATGATTCCGGAGATCCACCAAATTGCCGGGTGATAAAACAACAGACCTTCCGCAACACCCTGCAACAAATTCGCCAGATAATCGTGGCGGCGAATATGAGCCAGCTCGTGCAATAGGATTGCCTCAATGTGGCTGGCCGGCATGGACGCCAGTAGGCCGGCGGGAATCAGAATAGCTGGACGCAGAAACCCCATCACCGCTGGTACTTGCGCCAGGCCACTCTCCAACAACGCCACCGGCTGTGACACGCGCACTCTTGTTGATAACTCAACCAGGCGCTTCTGCCAAGGTGCAGGGGCCGTACAAGTTCCAAGCGTGCGCAAACGGCGCACTCCCATCCATTGCGCAATGGTCCGCAACTGGAAGAATACAACTCCGGCGAACCAGAAGGGCACTAGCCACGGAAGCGTGTCAGCAGGTTGAAATAGCAGCCCCGAAGTGGCGCTACCCGATTTCTCAGCAGTTGTCGCCACCGGACTAACCGGTTCTATCCGTCGGTGCGCTGCCTCCTCAGGCATCTGCCGCCAAAGGGTACCTGCAAAAGCACCAACGCACGCAATCATAACCAGGCACGCTGCTAGATAGCGTGTTTGCGCGGATCGTGCAATCGGCAAAACTGCAGCCAAAATCAAAGCACCAACCGCCCCTTGCCATAGGAAATGAACCAAAGCCCATCCCAGAGCTTCGGTCAGGGGAGCCCGAATTACAGCTTCCAATGTGTGAGTCATTACATTTTCCTTTCGTAGTCAGCCAACATCTTCCGGAGTTCTTGAAGCTCCAGCTTGGACAGTCTTTGTGCCGACAGGGCACCTAACAGTAAGTTACCGGTTGAGCTATTGAACGCGCGATGCAACAAATCGCCGGCAAGCTGCTGTTGCGTCCACCCGGCGGGACGCGTTGGCTGGTACACATGCGAGCGCTGATTTTCGTCGCGCTGCACCAGCCCCTTATCGGTCATCACTTGTAACTGTTTCAGCACGGTAGTGTACTGGGTTGCTTTGCGCCCGGCAATTGCCTCATGAACTTCCCTGACAGTGCTCTGCCCGCGGCTCCACAAGATGGTGAGGATTTCCAGTTCCGCGTCGGTTGGCTTTGGCGGGTCTTTTGTCATGTACGACGATCATACTACGATAGTCATCGTATGTCTATAGTCAGACACCCCCCGCGAAGCGGGTGGCTTGATGAGTTGGGCCGCCTCAAAGGCGGTCGGTCTGTTGTTCTAGGCGTCGCGCCTTGCGCGCCTTA
>JAYUSZ010000260.1:0-3897 GCA_043755435.1 Bryobacterales bacterium
TTCACCGGCTGAATGCCTGCCTTCTTCACAATATGCCATAGGATTTCAGTGTCCTTTAAGTGCACGTCGTAGATCTTATCCACAAAATCACGGGCAGCCTGAACCGGGTCCATGAATTGCCAAACCAAGTGCGAAGGGTCGAACTGCAGCCCCACATTGGCATTGGCAGGGAAGGCTTTGAATAGCGCCTCCCAACCCACAGGGCCGGTAGCGATGTTTGGTCCACCGGCATAGGGTTCCCATAAAATACGAACCTTGTTCTTCTCGCACAGCGCGAAGTACTTTTCGTTGTAGACGCGAACAACTTCATCCACCTGTTCCGCTAACGGACGTCCGCGCATGGTGCCCGATTGTCCGCCAATGGCTGGGATTCCCATCTTGCCGCAAAGTTCAATGCATTTGGCGGTGTACTTGTTTTGACGGTCGCGCAATGCTGGATCGGGATCAACGTGGTTGCCGTCGCATGCCAGCGAGGAGACGTAAATTCCTGCGCGCTTAATCTTGTCCTTGATCGATTGGATAGCAGCATCGTCCAGCTTGTCGGGGTCCAGCCGCAATTGCATACTGGTAAATCCCTCCGATTTTACGAACTCAAGATTCGCATCGGAGTAGGAACAAAGCACGCCCAATTTGGGCTTCCAGTTTGGCAGAGGAGGACGTTGCGCCTGTAGTGCGGAGGCGGCGGACAACACGCTGAGAACTGTGCGTCGGGTAAGGTGCATTCAATGAAGATAACAAAAAACGATACGAGCTACTTTTCGCACCTTCACTTAACTTGGGGCTCATACAAGCAAAGCGGGTCTGAAGCCAATGGGCTACCCGTTGCTGCGAAGGCTCTTGCCCTCGAACCGCCACATAAAGTCCGGTAGTCACAAACTCCACACCGATCCTCAAACTGCGCTGGATCGTGCAATTGTCGAAAGAGCGGAGCCTCGCGGTACATGTTGACAATATCGTCCTGACGAACATTTCCCACGGCAATTGGAAGAAAGCCAGCAGGACAAATATCGCCTGTATTGGAAACGAACATAATGCCGTGGCCGTCGCGGATTTCGTAACTGCGCGTGGCACCGCTTTTACGAATTTGCTCCCCGGTCATACCCGATTCGCGCATCCTTTCCAGAGCCACTCGTCTGTAGGATGGTGCTTCGGTTGTGGCAACGATAAAGGGAGAGTCTTGAGAAGTGGTATGTATCCAGTTCATCAACTGCTCTGCATTTTCCGCCGAAAGCGGTTGCAACACTTTTCCACGACCAACAGCGATCAGGAAAAACAGGCTCCAACGGGCAATGCCGAAGGGTTTGAGTAACTCGTAAATAGCGGGGAGGTCTGCGGCAGTTTCGGCGGCCACCAGTGTGTTTACTTGCACTGGGATCTGAAGTTCCTGTGCCCAACGGAGAGCATCCATGGTTCGATTGAAGGTGCCGGGAACCCCTCGAATTCCATCGTGCAGTTCCGCATTTGACCCATCCAGACTCAAGCCCATACCTTCCACTCCGTGCTCTTTCAACCGAACAGTCACCTCTCGGGTTAGCGCGGAAGTGGCTGCCGGAGTAATAGAAACCGAGATGTTCAGCTTGCGTGCTTCGTCGATCAGTTCATAAAGATCGGCCCTTGCCAAGGGATCTCCACCGGTGAGAATCAACTGCGGCAATGGCTCTCCGAACTTGGGAATCTGATGCAAGAACGCCCGGCTTTCCTCAAAGTTCAGTTCCATGGGATGGGCCATGGAGATAGCTTCCGCGCGACAATGGCGGCAGGCCAGTGCGCACGCCTGGGTCATTTCCCAATACACGTTCATTGGAGACTTGCTGTAATCTCGGGCAGCATGGTGACTCATATCTTCAGCCTATACTCTTTTCACCTTCTTTGTAGATGACGATTGGATAGAATCGAATGATCCATGACACTTGTTCCGGGAAGTATGCTCGGCCCCTACGAAATCCTTTCAGCAATTGGCGCTGGGGGCATGGGTGAAGTTTGGAAAGCCCGTGATCCCCGCCTTGGCCGCGACGTTGCGATTAAGGTTCTTCCTCCATCGCTCGCAAATGACACGGATCGCTTAGGCCGCTTTGAAGTGGAAGCAAAGTCCGCCAGCGCCCTCAATCATCCTGGAATTATCACGGTCCATGACCTAGGTAAGCAGGCAGGGATTGTCTATCTGGTTACCGAATTGATTGATGGTCAGAACCTTCGTGAAGCCCGCCCGGAATCCCTTCGCAGGCAAATCGACATAGCCGCGCAAGTGGCCGATGCGCTTGCTGCTGCGCATGCCAAGGGCATTACTCATCGCGACCTGAAACCTGACAACATCATGGTTTCCAGGGACGGCCGTGCGAAGATTTTAGACTTTGGATTAGCCAAGCAAACCGGCCCGCTGAAGCAGGATGAAGCCACCCGTGTTGGCTTTCAATCGGAACCTGGTATGGTGCTTGGCACTGTGGGGTACATGGCACCAGAGCAGGTGCAAGGCATTGGAGCCGATTCTCGGAGTGACATCTTTAGCTTCGGCGCAGTGCTCTACGAGCTACTTACCGGGGAGCGGGCTTTTCAGGGCAACTTCAATGCTGAGGTCCTCAACGCCATTGTCAAAAACGATCCACCTGCAATGCCGGAATCCGTGCCACCGTCGTTGCAGCAGATCGTGCATCGTTGTCTTGAAAAGGAACCAGAGCAGCGATTTCAATCGGCCAAGGATCTTTCGTTTGCGCTGCGGAATGCGAATCCTGGCAGCGCCACCAAAACAGAAATTCTGCCAGTAAGCACTCAACCTGTAAAGCGATCACCGTGGAAATGGATGGCTGCGTGCGGCCTCATGCTGGCAGCAGGATTCGTAATTCACGCCATTGCCTTCACTCCAAATTACCCGGACATGGCATCCTACAAATTCATTCCCTTTGCCATTGAAGCCGGTGCTGAACAGGAACCCTCTTGGTCGCCCGATGGCCGAACACTGGCTTATGTTGCGCAGGATGAACGCGGTGTCCGGCAGGTGATGGTGCGCGGCCTTAAGTCAACCATACCCTTGCAACTCACCAAAGGGAACAATCAATGCAGCAGACCTTTTTGGTCACCGGACGGCTCGCGGGTTTACTACGTTAGTTCGACTAAACTCTTAGTAGTTGGAGCTTCAGGAGGCGCGCCAGAACTTGTTCGGGAGAACACACAAGCAGCCGTGCTATCCCCCGATGGCAAGACATTTGCGGTGGCCGAACGAGATGGCCCACGGGGATCCCAATTATTGATTGGAACCATTTCGAAACTGGTTCCATTCAAGCAAGCGCCTTTTCCTGATCATATTCTTCGCGGTCCTTTCGCCTTTTCTCCAGACGGTTCGAAATTGGGAATTATCGCGCGTTCCGTTGGCGACGAAGGTGATTACTCCTTCTGGACTCTACCCGTGACTTCCGGCGCGCCGCGAAAGTATCACTTTGATCAATTACAGTTTCAGACTTTGTTTGAGGGGGCGCAGGGTGGTGTAATCTCTTGGCTTCCTGATAACCAACGGATTCTTTTAGCGGCCATGCGGACCGGTGGAACTGCTGCCCACCTCTATTTGGCCGATCTGGAAACCAGCCGATTGACGGCGTTCACTTCCGGGCTAGCCGAAACTACCTCTCCGGCACTCTCTCCTGATGGAAAGCAAATCGCTTTCGTGAGCGGTGGGCAGGATGGCGATCTATATGAAGTTTCCATTGAAACAGGTTCTACACGGCCACTCCTAAGCACATCCGCCAACGAATCCCGATTGTCATGGTTGCCTTCTGGCAATCAATTCATCTACCTTACCAATGCGAGCGGAAATTCTGAAATTCGAATCCGCAACACAAATGAAGGGTGGAGCAGGCCGCTTATTACAAAAGATACCGAAGGACTTCCGCCATGGGATGCCTTGGA
>JAYUSZ010000261.1:0-58323 GCA_043755435.1 Bryobacterales bacterium
GAGTAAACCGCAAACCACAGGGCAAATGCAAGCGCGCCTGATCAGGGCTGCTCCACCTACGCCGTATGGCTCAGGGTTACTGGCTAATCATACCGGGTACATGGGGCTAAATCGGAAGCCGGTTTTTTCCTAAAATATTTTAGAAATTCTTCGTCCGCCCAACGTACCACGCGCGTTTCGCGTGGGTGGCGAACGTCCGGCATACTGAGAATCCCTTGGGGTTGGGTACCGGGTGGGTAAATCAAGGAACCTTCTTTTGAAAACTCCGTCGCCGGACTCCCGAAGCTGAAATCGTGGTGGGTCATGGTTTCAAAATCCAATCGAATCGCGAACAGGTTCGGAGCATCATTTATTTATAAATCATCGGAGGGTTCTTGGTAGGAGGGCAGTTGATAGCGATAGGTATTTTGATCTCTTCCCAAGCAAGAAACCATTACGCTATTCACAAAACACGGCCACTATGCTATCCTTGATAAGGCGTTTAGATTGAATTGTTTATGGGACCCGTAGCTCAGTTGGTTAGAGCGCTTCCCTGACACGGAAGAGGTCGGTAGTTCGAGTCTACTCGGGTCCACCATTCAATCCAATACAGGCTTTAGTCGTTCAAAACACTGGCGGGCGGCGCGCAGTGGATTGTAATCGCTGCGGGAATGCAGTTGGGAACTGACTTCCACAACAATCCAGCCTCGGTAGCCCAGTTTTCGTAGAATTCTGAAATGCTCTTTGTAATCCAAGCGTCCATCGCCTACCAATAAGAATTTCGGATTTTCAGCCGTCCCAACGGCGTCTTTAACGTGAACAAAACGGGTAAATGGGACAATTTGTTTCATTGTCACCGCCGGATCCAGCCCCATCAATTGATAGTGACTGTAATCGTAGGTCAACTTCAAAAAAGGGCTGCTCACTTGCTTGTGCAGCCACAGCAATTTATCTGGAGTATCCACGGCGGCGGCTACATGGGCTTTCACACATAAGACAACTTTTCGCCGTTCCATCACTCCAGCCCATTCACGGATCCTATCTGCGATCCTCTCCTTACTTGGCTCCCAATCTGCAGGCTTGCCACCCAACACTGTTTCAATCACCGGCGGGTTGGACGCGTCAATGCTAAGGCTTAGGTCAGCAGCATTCCGCAAACGATTCAATTGGTTTGTCTGTTCGGCAGGCCCTACTACGGCAGTGAGCTTTTCCATGAAAGAGGCCGCTTCCATCCGATGTCTGCCAAGCACATTTTTCAGAACTGTTCGATCAACCTGCCAACCATCCAATAAGCAAACCTCTACTCCCTCATAGCCTATTTCTTTGCAGGATTGAATGGCCTCGTCCATAGGAAGCGTCTTCATGCCGTAGAGGCTGAAGGCCAGTCGCAGTGCAGGTTTGGTTGCCGCGTTTGTATTGGCTCCAAGGCCCGTACCAATCAAGAATGTTCGGCGATCGATCATATTCAGAAATGCAATTGAATCGAGGCGACGATTAGACCCAGTTCGCGGTTGTCTCCCTTGCCGGGTACAATGCAATGCGACACTCGGAAGTTTAATGGCTTATCTGTTCGCCCTGCCGGTAAAGCACGGACGAACTGAAATTCGCCCTCTCGCCTGTATGTTTCCGGCTCCAAATGCGTACCTCCAATTTCTGATTCCAAGGTGATCGCGCCAGCGTCTTGCAGCACAATTTCAGGAATGTAGATCTCCAATGATATTTTCTTTGCGCGCCTGGCTTCAAACGGAATAGCGATGCTGAAGGAACCTGCTGTCCAGCGCCAGCCATTGCCATCGTTCGCATGCCAACCATTCAGCAATTCCACATTACTCATCAAGTGAGCGCTTCGGAGCAGCATGAAGGCACGCTCATCGCGCTCAAGGCTGTTGGTGTCCGACTGTGAACTTCCGAAAGTACGAAACGCGAGAATTTGCCAACCAGCACGTTCCACCAAACGGCGTAGCGCAGGTTCAGAAAAAATCCAATAGTTACTGCGATCCTGATTGAGCTCGTGAGTACCCAAAAGGTAAGCTAGGGCTTCATTTCCCAATGGAATTCCAGAAGGAGAGACACGGGCGACTCTGGTGCTGACAAACAAATATTTTACTTGCCTTGTTAGTTTTTCCAAAGCGTAGAACGGGTTTTTCAAATGGTACAGAATGCCAAGGAAGAATGCCAATTCAAAGTGTCCATCGGGCAGCCGAAAATTGGTGTCGATATCAGTATCAGAAATTTCCACATTGGATCCCAAATTAGCCTTCAGTGTCCGGATACCCCGCATTTCATTTGCATTGGTTAGTGCGTGATCGACTGCAAAAACAGTACACCCAAGACTTTCCAGAAAGAAGGACCAATCACCATCTGCTGCCCCAATGTCTAGCACTCGATGTCCGTCACCAACTAAGGAAAAAATATCGCTGGTTTCAACATCCAGCAGGTTCCCGATGTGTTCGATATTGGAAAGCGAATCATAGGGGTACCAAGGAAAGTCGACAGATAGTTCCGACTTGGCTTGAAGCAAGCGGGCGTGGAATGCTTCTGCCCGCGTGCGAACTTCTTCCAGTTTCATTAGTAACTAGAGTAGCGGGTTTCTATTCAGGTTTATCCTTAGCTGCCAGGATCGATTGCAACAACCCACTACTCCCCGTAGTCATCAGCGTCAACCGTCCGGATCCCTCGGTCACTTTTTGATTTTCCAGGATCTCAAATAAAGCCTTTACTACTGCGGGCTGCTTGGCGATTTCCCTCAATGCCTGCCCTAATGTATTGGGCCGAATGGCTGAAGCTCTGCCAAACTCAATGGACGCTTCCCGTTCCGCTGAACTGGTAATTACGCTCACCTGATTCGCACCAGCCTGCTTGATAGCGGAGGTGACTTGGCGCAACCGATTAACCACTTTTTCCTCAATCTGATGGATCATGTTTTTGTCCCTGAAGTGCACTTTTCGGATATAAACTGACCCCAATTGATAGCCCCATTCATTAGAGCGGGGTGATACTTCATCTCGCACTGTTTGGCTCATTTTATGGCGTGTGCCCAACATTTCGTTCAGCGGCATATTGCTTAGGCAACGTACCGTGGCATTGCTTACATTCGCGCGCAAGGAGCCTCTTGGGTCTGTATTCTTGAACAAATAAGCAACCGGATCGCTGACCCACATTTCATACCAGATACCGATTCCCATGGGCGCACCCTCTTCGGAATTCACTGGTTCGCTTCGTCGATACTCCTGATCTAAACGTCTGTCAATGACGTAGCATTTGCCGAGTATGTTGACGATCAACGCCGCTGGTCCTATTTCGAATAGCAGAAAATGCAGGCCGGGCTCATCGATCACAGTCAACACTTTTCCGAACAAAACAAACGCTCGGCATTGGCGCTCTTCCACGATTGTGTAAAAGCCGAAGAGTTTCAATATTCCCAATAGAAATGGAACTCCAAACATCATCATTAAGAACGTGCCGACAATTGTGGGGATCATTTCAATCATCGCGGCACCTCCATATACAGATCCTTTGCTTTGTCGTAAAGTCGCAGCCTGACCGTTCGCAGGTAGGCCTCCAATACTTCAGGCCCAGAGGCGTAAAGAGTAGTTAGCTCGGCAGCCAAAAGCTTCACCGGCTCCACTTCAGCTTGAGCCTTCAACATGGCAATTTCTACAGCTCTCTTCGATTGAACGATCTTCTGGTCGGCACCGGCTTGGGCCAAACTAATATCGCTGGAAACGTGATTATGTGCCGTGTTTATGGCTGCCAGTGCGGAATCCACTTCGGGAGGTGGATCAATGCCGGTAATTAAAGATGCATCCAAAACTACTCCATAACGGGCTGCAGTGGACCGGCATTCCAAATCCATATACTCATTCAGGTCTCGTAGATTTTTTCGTAGATCATTGATTGAAACTCCGGTGACTTCGCTGCCTGGAAGGTCACCTGGATCGTCCCCTTTTTTGGCTTCAAAATTAGCGATCCTTTGACGCAGTACCGAAACGAAATAGCCCATTACATGAACGATCGGTCTCTTGATTCCGAATATGTAAGCGTACAGATTCGATTCGCTCACACGGAAGCGTATTTGGCCAGTTAGACCCGTGTTTAGCTGATCTTTAGTAACGGCATCGAGTTTCGTACCACCACTATTTGCCGAGGGGTCTTCTGGATCAAGAGCCATGTCAACCGTCGAAGTGGCAATGGAAACTTTGTATATTTTCTCCCAGGGCATTTTGAAGTAGGGGCCGCCTGGGCCAATTACGCGAACTTGTGGATAGGTGTAGCGGGTCTTTTCTTCCTCACGAAGGAATGCAGAAATAGGATCGTCGAGGGTGGTACGGGAATCAATCCGCTCAGCCCGCCCGAAAACCGTTTTTACGGCTCGCTCATTTTGATCCACAGTATAAAGCCCCATGACCAAAACGCGAACAACAAACCACAACATTAAGCCAATGAGTATGCCGACAAAAGATTCCATAGCATAAGCAGTATAGCTTTTTAAAGCGCGCTTTAGGAGGGAGTTACTTCCTGCAGAACTTCATCGATGGACGATGCGGACAAGATACGGCTTCCCCAGCGGTCCAGCTCTGGCTGCGTGGCACTTTGAAGCTTTTGTTCGGTAGCGAGCGACAGTGTCCCGAATTTTTGTTGCAATTGAATCCGTAAAAGATGGGCTTCTCCTTCATTCCGGCCTTCATTCCGCCCCTTCTCTATACCTTTTTCCATGCCTTCGTTATAGAGCCGCCGCAGCAATTTGTCATCATCAATGCTTAGTGTAAATGCCATAGTTTTCACTCCTTCGATCACTTTGTCCGACAAGTCTCTCTTACATGAGAGTATCAAAAGCAGCCTTACGGCGCGCTCGCGAAGTTCCGGTTCCAACCTGCGAAGCCTTTCCAGGATTTTGCCTATCCGAACCTTAGGATCAGGTTGCCGGCAAAGAATGGATAGAATCACATCGCCCATGCTTGGGCTGTTCCACAACTCCTGGGCGTTGAGGCTGCCAATATCCACAATTGAATACTCAAACTTTAGTGACTCCAAATCCAAGCTATCTGGCATTTTCAGCGGCTCCTTGCCAACGTAAAGCACGAATTGGCGAGGAGCCGATCCATATTTCCTGTAAAGGGCCACAAAGTAATCCAGCATCCGTTGTGCCATTGCGGGATCGTTCGAACTCTGAAATTCCATGTGAAATATTCCACCATCGGCAAGACGGCAGACAAAATCAACACGCTGGGCGCGAGTCTCGGTTAATTCAACATTGAGCCACTCGACAGGAGCAACACCCGCCAACCGTTCCGTCAAACCAATTTCGAATGACTGAAAGAGCTCCTTCAAGGCAATGTCGTATTGATACATGCGATGGGGCTTGGCTTCAGAATAGCAGAGCGCGTAAATTTCTGATCCTTTTGAATTAGCCATGGCATCAAAGAATTATGAAAAGCTTTTCCATTCTAGGAACACTACTGATGGTCTCCATGCTCCAAGCCGAAACAGTTCATGATTTCACCTTAAAAAACATTGACGGGGCCAACATGCCTCTTTCTGCTTATAAAGGCAAAGTGTTGCTTGTGGTCAACACCGCCAGCCAATGCGGTTACACTCCGCAATATACCGGCCTTGAGGCAGTTGCCAAGAAGTTCAAAGATCGCGGTTTGATTGTTCTTGGTGTGCCCGCCAACAACTTTGGTGGCCAGGAACCTGGCACTAATGAAGAGATCAAAACGTTCTGCACTCGCAACTACAAAGTGACGTTTCCTATGGCGGCGAAAGTCTCCGTCAAAGGTGACGATCAAGCACCGCTGTTTAAGTACTTGAGCACTGTTTCTGGAGCGCCCAAATGGAATTTCACGAAATATCTGGTGGATCGAAACGGCAAAGTGCTCATGCGTTTTGATTCTGGCGTAACCCCGGAATCGACTGAACTGACTTCTGCGATAGAAGCCGCTTTGAAGTAGGCGTATAGATCCGCGAGGCATTCAACATCACACCTTTGCGATTATCAAACGGGTCTGCAACACAGTGGGCGGCGATGACTGGATTCGCAGTTAGGTGGCCGAACTCCTGATAAACATAGGCGAACATGGTTACCTCCATGAAGCCGGTGGGATCGGCCAGCGTAACGAATTTCATGGGTCCGGCAGTGGTTGGATGAATCCTGTCCGCTACAATTACGCCTGCTACTTCAAATTCCTGATGGAAGTATAGTTCTGGATGATGTAGCAACTCGGACGCTGGTGTGTAGTGCGACCAGTCCAACTTTGGTGCATAGTAATCCATCGGATGGCAGCTTACCGGAAACCCAAGTAATTCCTGCTCCCAGCGTGCCTGTAAGGTCTCCTTCGCATCGGGAGCGTCATCCCCGGTGGTGGGCATGTCCGCCTCAAACAATGTGGGCGCCGCGCCACGCATTGCTTCCAGACGGGAGAGGCGCCAGAACAGCCTGCCTCGTGGTTCCAGAAAACAATCAAGGGCTCCAGTTTTAAGTAGGGCCACCCATTCGTCATGCTGCGGTTTGGCGCGGCGGAAAAAATCGCCAGCATCACTGAAAGGTCGTCCGGCTGTAATCCGGTCCACTGTGGCCGTATTAAGACCTTTCACTTGATCCAGCGGCAACCGTACTTTTGTCCCGCGCACTTGAAAGCAATGCGCGTCTGAGGTTGCCACTTCTGGAGCCAAAAACTGAGCACCAGCTCGCAAGGCTTCCAGTACATAGACAATCGGTGAATAAAATCCGCGCCTGTTGGAAAGTACTGAGGCTAGGTATTCAATGGGGTATCGCGCTTTGATCCAAGCACCCTGAAACGCTTCCACCGCATAAGCAGCGGAATGCGCCTTGTTGAACATATAGCCGGCGAACTCACGCAACTGCTCCCAAACCTTTTCCACTTCCTTTGCCGTATGTCCACGAGCCAGTCCGCAGCATCGGAACTCTTCACCCAAAGCGTTGATCTTGGCATGATCCTTGTTTTTCACAAGCGCCCGTCGCAACAGGTCCGCTTTGCCCCATGGCAATCCGGCAAAGCCATTCGCTACCAGCAAAATATGCTCTTCGTAAACCAGCAATCCAAAGGTTTCCCGCAAGGCTGGTTCCAAAGACGGATGGGCATAGGTTACCGCTTCTAATCCCTGTAACCGACGGGCGTAGGAACGCTTGCGACCTTCGTTGGCCGCGCCCGGACGAATCACAGATTCTAGAGCCGTCAGGCAATCAATATCCCGGCATCCAGTCATCACCAGCAAGCCATGCATATTGGGTGACTCAATGTGGAAAACGCCGCGAGCATCGCCTTTAGATATGGAATCCCAGGTGACTTGATCGGTTTCGTCAATTGCGTCCAAATCGATTGTCTCACCCCGATTGGTTTGCACATTGGCCACCGAATCGCGCAATACGCTTAAGCCCGCCTGACCAAGCAGGTCCATTTTCAGCAACCCCAGTTCTTCCACATCATCCATTGCAAAATGAGTAGTCAGAATGCCTTTGGCACTTCGGAATAAAGGCATCATTTGAGCAATCGGGCGGGCGCTGATCACTAATCCACAGGGATGCATAGTAAAGTGACGCGGCACGCCATCAAACTGTGGGGCCATGGCCAGAATGGTGCGCCAAGGCTCCTGATCGTAGGGCAGATGCCTGCATTCTGGCGATTGACGGATTACATCCATGCCCCCACCTTCACCAGTGAATCGTGACCAGGGCAGGTGTTCCGTAAACCGCCGCACTTCTCGTTCCGGAATACCATACACTTTGGCAATATCCGCTACTGCGGCGCGGCCTTGAAAGGTGTTGAAGGCTCCAATCATGGCCGCTTTGTCACGACCGTAATGGTTGAAAACATATTCCATAACGTCGTCGCGACGGTCCCAGGGCAGATCCAAATCAATGTCTGCCAGTTTTTGGAATGACATTCTCTCCCGATTCAAAAAGCGCTCAAACAGAAGATTAAACCGGATGGGGCAAACATTGCCGATCCCCAGTGCGTAGCAAACCAAGCTTCCGGCAGCACTGCCACGGGCCAATGTGGAAATCCCTTGGGTGCCGCACCAACGTACAATGTCGGCGAAGATTAGAAAATATTCGGCATAGCCAACGTCTTCGATAATTGCCAATTCCCGATCCAGACGTTCCCATGGCGGATCCTTTTTATAACGGCATGCCATGCCTTCACGGCTCATGCGGCGTAGCATCGCTATTGGAGATTCTCCGTTACCGCTATTAAATGGAGGAAAGATTACATCGCCCAAGGGAAAATCAAACTGGCAGCGTTCGGCGATAAGCCTCGTATTGGTCAGAGCTTGTGGAAGAGCCCCGAACTGCGCTTCCATTTCTGCAGCGGAGTGGAAATGGTAATGTCCGGTCGGCAATTTAGCGGAATGCGGTTGCCCTAGCATAGTAAGCGTACGCATTGCGGCCAGAATGTCGTACCGCAAACGGTCGGCTTTGTACCGGTAATGGGCATCCGCAGTAGCGACAATCGGCAAACGCATACGTCGTGCTGCAGCCACAGCCCAGCGGGAATGCGACAAATCCGCTTCATTATGCGGGGAAATTTCCACTGCCAGATTACGTCCATAGATTTCGTAAATGCTATGCAGACTCTGTTCCCCATAGCCACTACGGGAACCCCAAAGGCAAATCAACCCGGAAGCAAAGCGCCCCATATCTTCGGCAGTCACCCCATCTGGATTATCGATCCGGCTTGAAAGCAATTGGCATAAATTGGCATATCCGTGATCATTTTCCACCAGCAGCACAACGCTATGTCCGCCGGCCATGGTCACTTCGCTACCAATGATGGGGCGAATCCCCACGGCCCGTGTCTTTTTGTAAAATTGAACGGCACCAGCCACTGTGTCGCGATCAGTAATTGCAGCAACAGGCATGCCCACCGATTGAACGACCGCAGTTAAATCGTCAATGGACATCGTTCCGTCCAATAGGGAGTAAGTTGTGTGGTTCCGGAGAGCGATGTAATCTGACATACGGATAGTGTAAAGTTTTACACTATCCGTTGAAAAATGCAAGTGGAAACAAGTGGACTCTATGCGTCACATTGAGGAAGAATAGAAGAGCTAAAAGGAAATTCATTAAATGTCACTTACTAGAAGATCTGCTGTTGCCCTTACGCTGGCTTCCCTGACTGGTTGCACCAACCCAGCCCCGCCCATTGTTAAACCGAGGATTACCAAGGAATCTTTTGGCAAGCTACCTGATGGTTCCGATGTGGAAGTCTTCACGTTGTCAAACAAGAATAACGTAGAAATGAGGGTGCTCTCCTATGGAGGTAGAATCGTTTCATTGCGAGTTCCTGACCGTAGAGGAACGCTGGGAGACATTGTTCTTGGCTTTGAACGGCTGGAAGATTATCTCAAGGAAAACCCATATTTCGGTGCCTTGATCGGACGGTATGGAAATCGAATAGCCAAGGGCAAGTTCCAGTTGGGAGGTAAGGAATATAAACTGGCAGTGAACAATGGGGAAAACCATCTTCATGGCGGATTGAAAGGGTTCGATAAAGTCTTGTGGAGCGCCAAAGACTTGCAAACCGATGATGGTGTCGCAATCGAATTGATCTATATAAGCAAGGACGGGGAGGAAGGCTATCCGGGAACCTTGCAAATGAAGGCGACCTATACGTTAACGGATCAGAACGAAATCAAGATCGATTATTTCGCCACAACCAGTAAAATTACAGTCGTAAACCTTACAAATCATTCCTATTTCAATTTACTTGGTGCCGGCGAAGGGGATGTCCTATCCACCGAACTAATGATTAACGCGGATAATTTCACTCCCGTCGATAAAGGGCTGATTCCCACTGGTGAAATTCGTCCAGTGAAAGATACACATTTCGATTTCACAAAGCCGAAGCCGATTGGACAAAACATTTATGACGAAACCAACGAACAGATTAAGTTTGGCGGCGGGTACGATCATAATTTTGCTCTCAACAAAGGGGCGGGAGGGCTGACCAAGGCTGCAGAAGCATATGAACCGAAAACGGGTCGCGTCCTGGAAGTATTTACTACCGAACCCGGCGTGCAGTTTTACACCGGGAATTTTCTGGATGGAAAGCTGACCGGGAAAAACGGAAAAATATACAACAAGCGTTATGCTTTTTGTTTGGAAACCCAACACTATCCAGATTCACCCAACAAGCCTGATTTTCCCTCAACGGTGTTAAGGCCATCGGAGCAATACAAATCCCAGACGGTGTGGAAATTTTCGGCAAGATAGAGAACTTTTGTTCCCGCAACCCACTATTTCTATGTGCAAAGCGCAGGCCACCAACGTCATCTATTGGAAAAGGCCCGTGAGCGAGGATATCTCGATACGGGCCGGAGGCCGTTGAATGAACTGGAACTGGAGTTTGGCCGCTGGTGCTGGAAATTACGCCAACCATTTGTAGTGGTGACCCGGCAAAGTGTTTACTCCTGCTATTCCATTTTGCGATTGGACCTATGCGGAACTCCGAACATGCTGAACAACGCGGGTCGAAAGTGTCTCCAAAAGCTTATGGAGCAGTCTGGAGCTAAGCAAATTGGTGAATTCAAAGAAGTGCATGGTATGTGGGGGCACATTGAAAAGTCACTTGTATCTACGCTTGCGCGAGAAGTTTGCAAAATTGCCAATACACTCGGATACTATCAACCGGATTTCGAATTGTACGAAAGAAGAAAGCTGAAATATACCAAACAATTGGGACTTTTGGCGTTCGCACCGATGGCGAAATCAGCAAAAGTTTAGGCTGTTAAGCTTTTGAGTAGCCGCACACCCATCGCCATGTCCGCCAACCGTTCTTTTTGGCTTTCCACTTCCCGTTCCACATTCAGCGGACCAGCGAATCCAATTTCCTTCAACTTGGCGACGAAGCGCTGCATGCCAACCGCACCTTGCCCCAACGGACGTTCTGTTCCCAATGCTCCGGCTATACCTTTAGGTGGCCAATCGCCATCCTTGGCGTGAACGGACATGATGTGTTTGCCAAGAACCCCAAGCGCTTCAATTGGATCTCCGGTCCCATAAAGAATCATGTTTGCCGGGTCAAAATTAATACCCAGATTCGGCCGATTCACATCCTTGAAAAAATCGAGGAGCACCGCCGCTGGTTCCTGGCCTGTTTCCAAAACAAAGCTCTGGCCGTTCTTCGCGCAATGATCACAAACACGACGCACCAATTCCAGAACTTGAACGTAAATGGGATTCGTCTTGTCTTCAGGCACGAATCCGGCATGACAGGCAACGCTTTTCACTCCAATGGCTGCCGCAAAATCAGCCACAGCAAGGGTACGCGCTTCTCGCTCAGCACGAGTGGATGGAGGAACAAAACCAACAGTTCTTTCCACAGTTGGAATATCGGCATAGTCTTCGCCACTATAGGCGCAAAAAACCGTCACCAAGGTGAACTGTTCACGCTCCAAATCCGATTTCCAGACTGGCGCGGCACCATTCAAATGATAATCACCTCCAACTCCAAGTTGACCGCACCGTGCACCCATAGCCTTCATATCAGCGATTGAGTCCCGACCAGCCCACATCATCACGCCAACTTCTAGTGCATTTAGTGTTGTCATTTCGTTTCCTTATCTGTTCTAAACAGCAACCGCTCTCCGCCCCTGGCGCGAGATTCTTCCATCAATCTTGTCAGTAAAACCGCCATCGCTGATTGCTCTGGTGCGCAGACTTCAGGCCATCTGTTGTGCTGGCAGCAATCAATGAAATACTCGAGCTCGGCCTGATATCCGTCAATCGCAGGTTCAGCTAAAACTTCAGTTTCACCACCCGCTTTGTACAGGGTCGGAGGCCGCCCTGCAGAACTATAATCGACGGTGCCGCCATCTGCTGAAACGGTGTATTCCATTGAGAATGGATACGATTTTCGATGATGCCAGCCGCCGGTGATAACCACATCGCTGATGGAATCGTATTCAAGCGATGCTGTGATAGTGTCCATGCCGCCCTCCAGGTTCACGTACCCGTGAGCAGAAACTGATTTCGGTTGACCAAATAAATGAAGGCACATATCCACATCGTGAATCAAGAGGTCGAATACCCCGCCACCACTTTTTGACGCATCAAATGCCCATTTCCCCCAAGCAGGTGCCGCACACCGGCGACGAAATAGTGCTGAACGAACCTGCCCCAGTCCACCGTTTTGAATTTGATTGCGTAGCAGCGTATAAGCAGGGAAAAAGCGAAGTACCTGCGCCACCATCAACACCCGTTTCTGATTACGAGCCTCATCAATCATTGCCTGGCATTGCGATCCATCCAGTGCCATTGGCTTTTCGACAAACACATGTTTCCCTGCGCGCAAAGCCGCGATCGTAACTGGCGCGTGCTGGTCGCTGGGCAGGCAAAGATCAAGTGCATCCAAATCCTGATCCGCAATGGCCTCATTCACGGATCTGTACTTACGGACTCCAGAGAAATCGAACTTTTCTCCGGGCCCGCCCAGATTTCCCTGAATGCCACTGAGGTCTCCTGAAAGCTTTCCCTCATCACTGCTAACCACTGCAGCCAATTCCGCACCATTGATATTGCGCAACGCCTTTAGGTGTGTACTGCCCATGAAACCAAGGCCCGCGACGCCTATCTTAATTTTCCGCATCTTTAAAAGAATACGCTTCCTTTGACCCAGATGCCAGTTTTCTCCCTCCAACAAGTGATATAAAGGACAAACAAATGATTGTTCAAACAATACTTCGACAGCTTCTATTCTCCAGCCTTGCGCTGCCCATCCTTGCTGGCCCCACAATTTCCGTTCTCACAATTGACGGCCGGATGATTGAAGGCGAGGTCTCCAATCGTAAGCTAACTGTTCGCATAGGCGGACAGGTTCGAGACTTACCGCTGGACCGCATCCTTTCCATTCACACCGCCACACCGTCAACAGCAACGGAAAACGACCAGATTGCGAAATCGATCCAAGCGCTACAAGCAACTGACCGCAAGGAGCAGGATTTGGCCGTCGAGACGATTAGCAACATCGGCTTCGTGGCGATGACGCCCTTGCTCAAAGCCTACAAAGACACCGATCAGCACGAACCCAAACCCCTCTATCGTCTGTTTGACCGCATCATTCCAACCGGTGCCGACAGCCTGGACCGTTCCCTCAGCGTGATTCGGCTGGTCGGAGGCGAGGTCCTACGCGGCAATATTGTGGATGCAAAATTTCAGATGGCTGGCGGCAATATTGGCATCGAACAAGTTCGCAGGCTGGCAGTAAGGCAGAAGCTTGTTACGAAGAAGTACGACGTGCATTCCTTGCGGCACTCCACGCAAATTGAGTATCTGGATTCCGGCGTAATGCTCACCAGCGGATCAACCATTTCGGCGAAGTCTCGCGGTGTGGTTCGGCTGAGTTGGAATGTCGACGGTTGGGCCTCGGACGCCAATGGAATAAAAGTTCCAGGCCCCAATTACAAAACAAATCTGGTGGACGGATTTCCCTTTGGTGGTCTAGTTGGTCGGGTTGGTGCGGCTGGGGAAGTTTGGCTGGCTGGCGTTGATCTGAACAAGAGGAGCCTGCCATTCGGCCGCCTTTACTTTGCCGTCAACGACAACAAGCATTGGCAGAATAATATTGGCGGCTTCCACATGGAACTCAATGTTACCGATGCGTATGATATTGGCGCTCCGCAATAGCTTTACACCGAACGCGGGTAGCTTCCTAGGATCTTCAGCATGTCCGCCATCTCTTCCAGATGAGCCAGAGCTTTGCGCGGAACCGGATCAGTGGCCTTGCCCAGAAAATCGAGGTAGTACAAATATTCGTAAGGCTTGCCTGGAAGCGGACGTGACTCTATTTTTGACAAGCTTAAATCCCGAAGTGCAAATGCGCTTAGTGCTCGAAACAGCGATCCTGGTTTGTTGGGAGTAGTGAAGACAAGGGAAGTCTTCCATCCAGCTTTGCCAGCTAATCCGGGCTTAGACCCATGGCGGCGTAAATGAAAGAAGCGTGTGAAATTCTGCCGGTCGTCTTCAATCGCTTTCCGCAGAATATGCCCGCCGTACTGTTCGGCGGCAATGCTTGATGCAATGGCTGCTGCGCCGGTAGGCCGTTCTTCCATAATCATCTTGACGCTGCCGGCTGTGTCATAAAACGGCACTCGATCCAATTGCTTGTTTGCCGCGAGAAACTTCAAGCATTGATTCAAAGCCACAGGGTGTGAATAGACTTTTCGTATATCAGAAAACTCCACGCCTGGCGCGGTAATCAGATTGTGGACAATGCGAACCTGGGTCTCCGCAACAATCTCCAGACCGAATTTCAGCAGATTATCGTAGTTTTCATGAATAGAACCGTGCAAGGTGTTTTCAATGGGAATTACGGCCGCATCCACCTTGCCGGTAGCCAGCTGTTCAAAAACTAAATCGAAGCGGATGCATGGAACCACCTTGACGCTTTCGCCCAAAAGCTGACGGGCGGCCACTTGGCTGAATGCACCCAATTCGCCCTGAAATGCTGCTTTAACGCCTTTCTTCATTCCTATTTACCCCCACTCCATCGCTTGGCATCATTGGCGGGAAGTCCAATCAAGTCCATTACTCGCTCTACGCTAGAATCCACCAGATCCATGATTATTTCTGGTTTGTTATAGAAACCAGGGATTGGAGGCGCGATGATAGCACCCATTTCCGCAAGGCTGGTCATCGTGCGAAGGTGCCCCACGTGGAAGGGCGTTTCCCTCACCATCAAAATCAACTTCCTTCGTTCCTTCAACACCACGTCCGCGGCGCGGATCAACAAATTAGAGCTGATTCCACATGCGATTGCTGACATCGTGTGCACCGAACACGGCGCAATAATCATGCCGTCGGTTTGAAAGCTCCCACTCGCTAACTGGCTGCCAACGTCCTCCACTGGATAAGAAAAATCAGCTAATTGCTTGAACTCTTGAAGGGATTTTCCAAGTTCTATGTAAGCGGTTCTTTCCGCAGAACGCGTCATTACCAGGTGCGTTTCCGCCTTGGTTGTAGCTCGTAACTTTTCTAGAAGTCGAAACCCATAAACAATGCCGCTCGCACCACTAATGCCTACCACAATACGCAAAATTAAGACCTCTTATCTATTATAAATTTGATTTGAATTGATGCTTGCTATAGACTTAAGCTGCTCGATATACTGGAGCAAAATTCTGGAATGTTTATGCCGCTTGCCGCTCCAACAGAATCGGGTTCATCATAGCATGGAGGACGCAGGTCATAAACTCAAGCGTGTTCGAGAAAAACTGAATTTACGCTTTCGAGAGGTTGAAGAGGCTAGCCAGCAGATTGCCAACAAGCGGAACAACGACGAATTCCTTGTGGCGATTTCGCGATTGTCCGACATTGAAAACCGCGGCACCGTACCTTCCATTTTTCGCATCTACAGCCTTTGCTCCATCTACAGGTTGAATTTTGTGAAGGTCCTGAAGTGGTACGGCGTCGATCTTTCACTATCCGCCTCCGATGCACTGCTGACTCCCAAACAAGCAACGCACCCAGTAGACTTTTTTGCAGAATCGGCTGCAATAGTCGACATCCCCACGTCCTTGGACCCTGGTTTGAACCTCAGTCAAACCACATACCTAAGCCGAATGATTGAAAAATGGGGGACTTTTCCATTGGAAATGTTTCAAAGTCTTGACTTAAAGACGAAGCGCTATGCATTCATCGGATCCGAAGATTGGTTCATGTATCCCCTGCTTCGGCCTACATCGTTGGTGGTAATTGACGAAACAAAACGCAAGCCCTCAACCAGTGGTTGGAATAGCGAATTTGACAGGCCCATTTATTTTCTTGAACATCGCGAAGGGTATGCCTGCTCCTGGTGCAGCGTAGCAGAAAAACAACTAATCCTCGTTCCTCATCCAGCTTCGCTTTGCAAAACCAAGATCTATAATTACCCGGAAGACATTACAGTTATCGGCCAAGTGGCCGGAGTCGCAATGTGGTTAGATGAATTCACTGGCCGGCGCGTTCGATCCTAATAATTTGCAGAACTTGTTTTAGGTCGTCTGTGAACATCTGTTTTTCAGGTGCTCTGCAATTTTGTGGCAGGAACTCCTTGAAGCCAGTTCTTTTTAGCCAAGAATCCGTGCCGTCTCTTACCGTTGAAAAGTGAAGTTCCAAATCTTTTTTTTGTTCCCTCATTCCGCACGTCAGCCACTCTTGAAACGATTCCTGATGAGTTAGCCTCAACGCTCTTTCCGCATCCTTTTCACCAAAGACGACGGCTAATCCATAATGTTCATACCTGCCAGTTTCCTCGTTTCGCAAATTGGCCATGTAGACGATTCTTCCAAATAGCGACGGAATTGCCGCAAGAGTGTAGAAACGCAGATCTTCAATTGGAGTGCGAATCATAGAGTTATTTAGCGTTTGCCGCTTCTTCTAGAAAAAGTTCCACCGATTCAATACCGCGGAAAAAGTTGGGTAGATGCAGCTTTTCATTCGGGGCATGCAAATTATCGTCAGGTAATCCGAATCCCATCAAGACGCATGGCAGCCCAAGTTCGTTCTGCAATAGACCAACAACGGGAATAGATCCACCCGAGCGGATAAAAACTGTCTTATTGCCAAACACCTTTTCCATAGCAACTGAGGCTGCCTCAATAAATGGGTTCGCAGTATCCACAACACAAGGTGGTGCGCCGTGTATCAGTTTCCATTCTGCACTGACTCCTGGTGGGCACACTTCCTGAACCTTTTCGGCAAGCTGCCGATTTGCGATTTCCGGATCTTGATTGGGCACTAGCCGCATACTGATCTTCGCCACGGCTTTCGCTGGAATCACTGTCTTCGCGCCATCTCCAATGAAACCACCACGGATCCCATGAACCTCAAATGTTGGACGCACCCACGTCCTTTCCAACACCCCGATTCCGGCTTCCCCCGTTAATTCTTTCGATCCTACTTCTTTCACCCGGTATTGTTCTTCGTCAAACGGAAGACTTGCCCAAGCCTCGCATTCGGCAACAGTCGGCGACTGCACGGCTTCGTAAAATTCGGGGATGTTAATTTTACCGTCACGCCCTTTAATGGCCGCTATGATCTCCGCCATAGCCTGCAAAGGATTCGGTGCCGCACCGCCATAAACGCCGGAATGCAAGTCCTGCGCTGCTCCTGTAACGTGCAACTCCCCGTAGATTATTCCCCGCAGGCCCACACAGATTGTAGGCAATTCCGGAGCGAACATTTCCGAATCGCAAATAATTGCTGCATCCGCTTTCAGTAGTGCAGGTTTCGATTTGACAAACGCCTCAATTGCCTCGCCCCCAACTTCTTCTTCACCTTCAATCAGGAATCGCACATTCAGCGGAAGCTTACTGGAGCTCTTCATCGTCCGCGCCACTGCCTCCATCAAGATCAACGTTTGTCCTTTATCATCGGTGGCACCACGAGCGTAGATGTTGTTATTACGTTCGGTGGGTTCAAAGGCAGGGGAGATCCATTCGTCCAAAGGTTCTGGAGGCTGAACATCGTAATGGCCGTAAAATAGCAAAGTTGGTTTCCCCGGCGCACCCAGCCATTCGCCATAAACCATGGGGTGCCCCGCGCCTGATATCAAGTGGACACCTGCCAAGCCTGCACTACGAAGTTTAGCCGCCACGAATTCCGCAGCGCGTAAAATATCAGCCTTGTGTGCCGGGTCAGTGCTGACGCTGGGAATCCGTAAGAACTCCTTCAACGTCTCCAACAACGATTGTTTTTCCAATTCAGAGATTGCCATGGGGTGAAATGCGATTATAGAGGAAATGCTCAACCGATTGTCTGAGGAAAAAAGCCCGTACCTGCTTCAGCATGCCAATAACCCCGTGGATTGGTATCCCTGGGGACCCGAGGCTTTTGAAAAAGCCCGTCTTGAAAATAAGCCTATTTTTCTTTCCGTGGGTTATTCAACCTGTCATTGGTGCCACGTTATGGAGCGCGAATCTTTTGAATCCGAAGCGGTGGCCAAAATCCTTAATCGCTTTTTTGTTCCCATAAAAGTTGATCGCGAAGAGCGGCCCGATGTGGATCGAATTTATATGATGTTCGTCCAAGCCACCACCGGAAGCGGCGGTTGGCCCATGTCCGTATGGTTGACTCCCGATTTGAAACCGTTCTACGGCGGCACCTATTTCCCACCCGACAACCGCTATGGGCGGCCAGGATTTTCAGCGATTCTTGAACATATCGCCGGTGTCTGGCGGGACGATCAGGCGAAAGTTGAAAAATCCGGTACCGACATGGTTCTCCAACTTCGCGGTTACGCCTCCGTGACAGGCGTTCCTGGAATCATTGGCAAAGATACTTTGGAAGGACTTTTTTCTCACTTCCGGCGGTCCTTCGATTCGCAGTACGGCGGCTTTGGAAACTCTCCGAAATTTCCACGTCCCGTTGCTTTGAATTTTCTTTTCCGCTGGTACGCTTTGACAAAAAATGCCGAAGCTCGCGACATGGCTACGGCAACACTTCGTGCCATGGCCGATGGCGGAATGTACGACCAACTTGGCGGCGGCTTCCACCGCTATTCTGTAGATCAGCGTTGGTTTGTCCCTCATTTCGAGAAGATGCTTTACGATCAAGGCCAATTGGTTGTCTCCTATTTAGAGGCTTACCAACTAACAGGGGAAGAGCACTTCGCCACAATCGCCCGCCAAACCCTCGACTATGTTTTGCGTGAAATGACCAGCCCGGAAGGAGCTTTCTTCTCCGCTGAGGACGCTGATAGTGCCATTGACCCCGCCGATCCGCATGAAAAAGGTGAGGGTGCGTTCTACATTTGGACGCAACTGGAAATTCAGGCCGCACTGGGCCAACCTGCCGCCGAAAAGGTCATCAAATATTTTGGTGTAGAGCAAGATGGCAACGTCCACGAAGATCCGCATCGCGAATTTACGGGCAAGAATATTTTGTTCGTCAGCCAGCCGGCAAACGCCGACTTCTTGGCCTCCTGGCGGGAATCAAAAGAAAAGCTTCTAGCCCTCCGGTCATTTCGTGTTCGCCCTCATTTGGACGATAAATTGCTAACTGCCTGGAACGGCTTGATGATCTCGGCTTTCGCTTTAGCAGCCCAATGCCTTGGAGAAGTGCGCTATCGCGCCGCCGCAGAAAATGCTGTTGCCTTCTTCCACAATCGAATGTTCAACGCCGACACAAGGACATTGCTACGAAGATTTCGTGACGGGGATGCAGCCATTCCAGGATTTTTAGACGACTACGCTTTCCTTGCAAATGCTCTGGTAGATCTCTACGAAACCACTTTCGACGTCGCCCATATCCAGTTCGCCGAACAATTGGCCACCCGTCTTTTGCAATTATTCGAAGATCAAAACGAAGGGGGATTCTTTGCGTCAGCAGAAGGTGACCCCAGCCTTCTGCTTCGCATCAAGGAAGATTACGACGGCGCTGAACCATCCGGCAATTCCATGGCCATTTTGGTGCTGCTGCGCCTTGCGGCCTACATTGGTCGCAAGGATTTTGAGCGATCCGCCCAAAAGGCTTTAGCAGCTTTTGCCTATCGTATGCAGGCCGGATCCCCGGGTATGCCTCAAATGTTGGTAGCCTCCTTGTGGGCTGAAACAGCACCCACCCAAATTGTATTGGCTGGCAGCGACATCCAACCTTTAGCCAATGTTGTTTCGAAAAAGTTCATTCCATCACGACTTGTTTTCGCCCTCAATAACGAAGCGTCCATTGCCTATTGGACTGGCTTGCATCCTGAGCTAGCCCTGATGCATCCAATCGAAGGCAATCCCACCGCATTTGTTTGTAAGAATTTTTCTTGCGAATTACCAATAACCTCGCCGGCTGCGCTTGAGGCTTCGCTACAATAGGAATCGCCGATAATTTTGAACTGGAGAAATAATGGAAAGACCTGGAGCTACAACTATGAAAGGCGGTCCACTGACGTTGATTGGACCAGAATTGAAGAAGGGCGACAAAGCCCCTGATTTTGCCGCCGTGGATACTGGATTGAAGCCAGTGGATTTGGCCAAAACCGGTGAAGGCGTAAGAATTTTCAGCGTAGTACCTTCGCTCGATACCCCGGTTTGCGATATGCAGACTCGCCGTTTTAATGAAGAAGCAGCTAAATTGCCGAACGTTAAGATCTTTACCGTCAGCATGGACCTCCCTTTCGCCATGAAGCGGTGGTGCGGTGCAATGGGCGTGGACAAAGTGGAAATGCTGTCCGATCACAAAACCGGTTCTTTCGGTGAAAGCTATGGAACCTTGATCAAGGAATTGCGTATTGAAAGCCGTGCCATTTTTGTTGTGGATAAAGACAATAATCTTTGCCACGTGGAATACGTGAAAGAAGTTGCCGATCATCCGAACTACGACGCCGCGTTAAACGCCGCAAAGTCCGTAGCCAATTAATTTGGTCAAGTAGTAAGGAACCGGGCAGATCCCGCAATCTGCCCGGTCTCCGTTTCCTTCTATACGTGTTTCCCCTTCTTATAAATTTCCCTCTGCGCTTTGTGTATAGTTTTCCAACGGGCCTTTTCCTGAAGTTCCGCCTGCTTATCTCCTCGTCTATGTTGAAAGGCGAGTTCCCGTAAAAACTTTTGATAACTTGCCAATCTTTCGCCGCCCAACTCCCCAGCTTCAATAGCTTCCAAAACACGACAACCGGGCTCACCAACGTGACTGCAATCAGGGAAACGGCACTTTGCGCTCCATGCTTCAATTTCTGGGAATGCCGATTCCATCCGGGACTCTTCGCCTCCTGGAAGCCCCACTTCGCGGATACCAGGCATGTCAATCATCACCCAACCCAAGGGCATCGGGATCAGTTGCCGGTGCGTGGTTGTATGCCGCCCTTTACTGTCGGATTCCCGCACTGGCGAGGTTCGCTGCTGTTCTGCGCCAATCAACCGGTTGAGTAGCGTCGACTTTCCTACGCCCGACGATCCTAGCAGCACTGCAGTTTGTCCGGGCTGAATTGCCGCCGATAATTGATCCACCCCTGCTCCCGTTTGCGCACTGATCACATGGATGTCTGCCCCCGCGCATACCTTTTTTACAGCTTCTTGAACCTGTTCCAAATCAGAATGCAGGTCCGCTTTGTTCAAAACGATGATTGGTCGGATCCGGCTAGCACCCACCAAATACAAGTACCGTTCCAGACGCCTTGTGTTCAATTCATTGTCAAGCGCTGAAAGAATCAGTGCCACATCAATGTTAGCCGCCATGATCTGATCCGGTTCCCCCCGTTCGGCCAAGCCTCGGTACAACGTGCTGGAACGGGGTAGCACGCTTTGAATCACCCACGGCCCACTGCTATTCGGAAGCACAGCTGCCCAGTCGCCGACAACAGGCCAGGTGCCTCCATCTTCTGCGTCAAACCGGATGCGGCCCGCCAGAACTCCTGGATGACTCCCGTTTTGCGCTAGCAATTGAAATTCTTCGTGACTGGAAAATGATATGCGCGCAGGAATCCAACTTTCAGGAAACTCAGCGCGAAAATAATCAAACAGATCGAATGGTTGCGACCAGCCTAATTCGGAAAATGTCATTTGAGTAGTGCCTCGTGAAAACTTCAAACTACGAGGGCAGGGAATTGCTCGGGTCCGGACACACCTACCCCCGGGGCACAGTTGAAGCGCCGCGAAAGTATCCGGAACCAATTAGGCAATTTGAGGCAGAGGCAAATTTTAGGATAGCGCGTTCCTACTTCTTTTTGGCAACAGCCTTTCTTGTTGCAGTTGGGGCAGAAGGGCAATGGTGCAATCCCTTCACCCAACGTTCTGGATTAGTCGGAATCGTATGCACGTACAGCCCCCAGTGAAGATGCGGTCCCGTGGCAAAGCCAGTTGAACCAACGTAGCCTAAGACATCCCCCGGCTTTACTTGTTGACCTTCACGAGCCGCCACCTTTGACATGTGCAAATAGTGTGATGTGACGCCTTGGCCATGATCAATCCCCACCGTGCCGCCATGCAACCGGAACATTTGCGCCACCATCACGGTGCCTGCTGCCGGAGCGTGAATGGGAGTTCCCATCGGCGACCGTAAATCCAACCCTCGGTGAAAGTTTCCACTGGGTTTACCGTTGTAATACCGCAGCACACCGAATGGTGAATTGCGGCATTCCGAAACCGGAAGTTGAAAGTTACCTTGCCAGTGCTTCACCGGCGTAACAGTACTGTAAAGCGCCTTCATCGCTTCCATTTCTCCAGGCAGAGGTGTCAACGATTTCATGTTGCTACTAGCAGATATGTTTTGAATTGGGTATTGCCCATTGATCACTTTTACTTTCGCGGTATGCAATACAACGCCGTCCTGGTTTATAGTCAGGTCAAAACTCCCAATATCATCCGTAACGGCGACCGGCAGCATCCCCGTCATGCCCCCTTTTTCATCCGGAAACAAGGGAACGGTCGTTTTGCCCATTTTGGCCGACAACTTCCCGGTTGCGGAGGTTTCTATTTTGATCAATTCTCCTTGCTTCACCGTTTGCGATATCACAAAACTCGGTTGTGCAAATAGTGGAACGGTCAGGAACAAGAACAAAGTCTTCACAGAATTATTGTAAACGGCAAATAGGAATCAGCATGCCTGCTGGAGTAGAATTTAGGAATGCCGTTTCGCACGAAACCGGGCACGCCCACCAAGGTCCGGTCGCCGTACGCCGCTGCAAGTCTGCTCACCAAAGAGCAATTGCTGCAGGCTTTCCGTCTAATGCAGGCTTCACGTCGCATTGACGACAGAGAGATCCTTCTTAAACGCCAGAATAAGATTTTCTTTCAGGTAAGCGGTGCTGGCCATGAAGCCATCGAAGTTGCTGCGGCAATGGCAATGATGCCTGGGCATGATTGGTTCTATCCGTACTACCGCGATCGTGCGCTTGCCTTGGCTTTGGGTATCACTCCGCTGGAAATGTTTCTGCAAGCTGTGGGCGCCGGTTCTGACCGGCAAAGCGGCGGCCGCCAAATGCCCTCGCACTGGTCGTCCCCGGAACTTCATATTGTCACCGGATCATCCCCAACCGGATCCCAGTTTGTTCAGGCGGTCGGCTGTGCCCACGCTTCACGATATGTGACGCGAGCCTCCGATGAAGTCACACTGGTTTGTACAGGTGAAGGGGCAACCAGCGAAGGAGAATTCTGGGAAGCCATCAATGCCGCTTGCCTTGAAAAACTTCCGCTACTGTTTTTGGTGGAAGACAACGGCTTCGCCATTTCCACGCCGGTTGAGGTTCAAACTCCGGGCGGCAGCATTTCACAGTTACTTTCAGGCATGCCCGACTTAATGCGCCTTGATGTTGACGGTTCCGATTTCCTGTCCGCCTACGAAGCCATGACACAGGCCGTTGCCTACTGTCGATCTGGCCACGGACCTGCCCTGGTGCATGCCCACGTCACCAGACCCTACTCTCATTCTCTCTCGGATGACGAACGATTGTATAAATCTCCAATGGAAAGAAAGGAAGAGGCGCGTCGCGATCCTATATCGCTCTTCACTGCTTATCTCTTGTCGGAGCGAATCATTGACGAACTAGCATTGAAGACGATGCTTCTGGAAGTTGATCAGGAAATTACCGCCGCTGCGGACCAGGCCCTGCTTGCAGCGCCACCGGAAAAAGGGTCGGCTCTACGTTTCCTGTACTCCGATAAAATCGATCCCACTTCCAGCCAGTTTGAAAAAGTTCCCGAAGCCAACGGTCAACCACGCACCATGGTGGATTCCATCAATCAAACGCTGCACGAAGAAATGGAAAGGAATCCTTTGATGGTAGTTTTCGGCGAAGACGTTGCCGATTGTAGCCGCGAAGAAAATCTTGCTGAGGTGAAGGGCAAGGGCGGTGTTTTCAAAACCACTTTAGGTCTGCAAAGCCGTTTTGGCAGCAAGCGTTGCTTCAATACACCCATCGCCGAGGCCGCCATTGTGGGACGTGCCACTGGCATGGCCACCAGAGGAATGAAGCCGGTGGTTGAAATTCAGTTCTTCGACTACATTTGGCCTGCCATGATGCAGATCCGTGACGAAATGGCCAACATCCGCTGGCGCAGTCATAACGGCTTCTCGTGCCCTGTTGTAATTCGTGTTCCCATTGGTGGATATCTCACTGGTGGTGCCATTTATCACAGCCAAAGCGGCGAAGTGGTGTTTACCCATATTCCCGGACTGCGCGTTGTCATGCCCTCGAACGCACTGGATGCCTGTGGGCTTCTTCGCACCGCAATTCGGTCCGATGATCCAGTTCTCTTCCTGGAGCACAAGAAGCTTTACAGAGAGCCCTACAACCGCCATCCTCATCCAGGTTTGGATTTCACCATTCCCTTTGGCAAGGCGCGTATCGTAAAGCCCGGTGCCGATTTGACCATCGTCACCTATGGTGCTCTTGTTCAGAAGTCCATACTCGCTTCGCAACAAGTAGAAGCCAACACTGGAAAGACAATTGAAATTCTGGATCTACGCACCCTCCAGCCTTATGATTGGCAAGCAATAGCTGATTCGGTGAAGAAGACCAACCGTGTTCTTGTCGTTCACGAAGATACAATTTCATTTGGCTATGGCGCAGAAATTGCCGCTCGAGTGGCTGACGAATTGTTTGAACACCTCGACGCTCCAGTGCGCCGGGTGGGTGCCCTGGACACCTGGGTCGGCTACAACCCTGAGCTTGAAAATGAGATTCTGCCCCAGGTGGACGATCTAGTTCGAGCCGCGGAAAAGCTCTTGGCCTGGTAACGGCGTTCAGACTTTTTTCAAACCGAGCCCCGGGCCTGAAGGCAGCACCAGCTTTCCCTTCACTACAAGAACGCCCCGATACGGATCGTTCGAAATAAGAAGGTTTCCATCCAAATCCGCATAATCGACCATAGGCGATAAATGGGCCGCAGCAGTCACCGCAGCAGAACTGGAAATCATGCAGCCGAGCATGGTTTTCAATCCCAGTGACTTGGCAATTTGAATCATCCTGTAGCCTTCCAGAATGCCCCCGCACTTGTCCAACTTGATGTTTACGCCGTCGAAATAATTGGCCAATTTAGGAATGTCCTGAGGATGAAGACACGCCTCGTCAGCAATGATCGGCATATGAACACGCTTGCGGATAAAGTTCATATCCTCCAGCATGTGCGCAGGCATCGGCTGTTCAATAAACTCCACTCCCTGTTTTTCCAGCCAATTGATCTTTCGTACTGCTTCTTCCTTGTCTTTCCAGCCTTCATTCGCATCCACACGCAATGGCTTCTTTGTGGCACTGCGCACAGCTTCGATTGTAGCTTCGTCGGTGGTTAGGCCCACTTTAACTTTCAGCACCGGATAGGCTTCAGCTTCCTTCACTTTTTGGCGAGTCATTTCCGGCGAATCAATGCCTATGGAAAATGTCGTCAAAGGCGCGTCCATCGGGTCCAATCCGAATAACTGATAAACCGGAATGCCCAGTTTCTTGGCATTCCAATCCAGCATGGCATTGGCAAGGGCACTTTTAGCCGCCCACTTTTCAGGATGCTTTTCGAAAATCAACCCCAGTAATTTAGAATATTGCCGCCAATCGGATTTCTCCAGTTCGGGTGCCAACGTTATTAGCCATGCAACCCCTTCGGCCGATGTCTCGTGGTATCGAACAATAGGCGCACCTTCTCCTGTGCCGCTCACTCCACTACGATTCAGTGTGAGATGTGTCGTATCTCTGTAATCGCTTGAAGACATGGTGGTGGTCCAGGTGTGGCGCAGATTAAGACGCACGGATCTAGGATCGACGGCCGTTGCTGTCCCCGCAGCAGAAGCAACTCCAGCAGCAAGCGGGAGTGAGAAAAGATCGCGACGCCTCATTTTGGCCTCCTGGCACCTACAAAAAGTCCTGTCCAAGGTTGGTCAGTCAGCTTGCTGATTTGGATCACTGGTTGCTGGTTGACCGTGGCGTGGATAAACTGGTCATCCCCAATGTAAAAACCCGTATGCGTGATTTTCTTTAGGCTGCTGCCGAAAAAGAGCAAGTCTCCAGCAGCAAGTTTGGGACGCTCAACCAGGCCGACACCTTCCCACTCCGCTTGTTGATCCGCATCTCGGGGAAGAATTATCCCTTGCCTTCTGCACAACATCTGCGTGAAGCCAGAGCAGTCGTATCCGAAGGTGGAGGTTCCACCCCATGTGTATGGCAATCCCAGAAAACGACGGCTGAGTGCTATCACCTGCTCCACACTCAGTTTTTCTTCAGTAAATGATAAATCACCACGTTGAACCCAGCCGCTTCGATCGTCAACTAGCCGGACCTGCAACCATCGTCTGTTGTTTGCTTCGGGCTCGGCGATCGCTTCCAGTTTGGATTCAAACGGGAGCATCAAAATGGGCTGATGCTTTGTGACACTAGCCTCCCGGTAGACATTTGCGAACAAGCTTGCGACCCATGCGGTTTTGCCACCTTTGGCGTAGTCGGCCTGAGCCTTCATCCTTGAAGATTCCACCCAGCCGCTATAGTCGTCGCCACTGCGTATCTTCACCCACTCGCCCTTCGATTCCAGGTATTCCACGCGAACTCCATAGATCACCTGGGAAACCACGTCCGACTCCGCAGTGGGTGCCGAATACATATTCACAACCGGCTGGGTGACTGTGCCAAATAAGCTGGCCAGAAAGAAAGCAAGAAGCATCGACCAGCCCCTTATTGGCAGTGTTGATTAAAAGCCTGCTTCAAAACTTCCGCAATTTCAAACGCCTGCTTGTTTTCAATTTGATGACGGTGCAGCATGAAAACTGGTTTGCCTTCCTTAAACAAGGCGACTGCGGGCGATGACGGCGGATATTCAGGCAGCAATTCACGAACCCGCTGCACTGCCTCCACATCGGCTCCAGCAAAGACGGTAGCTGACTTGGTTGGCAACACGCTGTGCTGAAGAGCCATCAGGATCCCAGGCCGAGCCTTTCCGGCGGCGCATCCGCAAACGGAATTGACAATCATCATGACAGTGCCTGCCCCTGGTGCCACAAGTTGATCCACTTGTTCTGGAGTGCGAGCTTCCATCACACCGTTTTGTGAAAGTTCAGCACGCATTGGAGCGATTAAAGGTTCTGGATAGCGCATATCTCCCCATTGTAGATGGTCCCCCAAAGGAAATGCGTGACCTAGGCCGCCTATCAGGCCCAGATCACGCATTTTCCTTTGGGAGGGAGACTCGATTTTACCTAACTGTTGAGGTGCAAACCCTTGTGAATGGCGTAGAGCGCCAATTCCAAGCGGTCAGAAACGCCTAATTTGTCAAAAATGTTGTGCAGATGGTTCTTCACTGTCTGCTCACTGATAAACATCTTTTCAGCCATTTCCTTATTCTTGTAGCCCTGAGCAACCAGCGCGACAATTTCACGCTCTCGGGTCGACAATGGACTGCGTTCTCGTGACTTGCCTCCGCCATTGGTGGATCCATTTTCACCAGGAGCAGCAAATTGGCGCATCACCGCGGCTGTCGTGTGAGAGTCCAGCCAGATTTCTCCAGAGAAAACCTTGCGGATGCTCTTCACAATCAAGTCTGGAGCGGTCTGTTTCAGGACAATTCCTGAGCACCCGAGTTTCATCGCTTGGACAAACTCGTTCTTATCTTCAGATGCTGTCAAGATAATAACACGGGTCCGGCGATTCGTCTGCTGGAGAGTTTGCAATGCCTGCAATCCATCCAGATTGGGCATACGAAGATCCAACAGGAGTACGTCAGGATCTTTCGCTTGCACCACTTCCAGCACCTGTCGCCCATCGCCGGCTTCGCCAACAATGTCCACATCTGGCTCCAAGCTTAGCAGCCGCCGCAAACCATCCCTGACAATCGGATGATCGTCCGCAATTACAATCTTGATTCTCGGCTTGACCTCTGGCTGCGGAACGATGATTTCCTGTTCAGGATTCTCAGCTACGCTGGCAGTGGCAAGAATTTCGTTTAGCATATTTTTTGTCTCGCCTCGTTTCTATCCTGATCTTATAGACGTTCTAGTACTTGGTCAATTCCCGCAGGCCTTAGTTCACCATAAGATATAACTTAGCTCTTGACACTTAAGCACTCTACTCTGTGGCTGATAACACAAGAAAATAACACGAAAAACAACATCAAGCTGCTTTATATCATACAGTTGCATCGATTTTTCCAGCCAAGGCCAGCCTACAACCTAAGCATACCAAATTTCTGGCATTGCAATTTCCTTCCCACAAAAGTACGGTTAGTTCTGGAGCTATACGTCCTGATAGTCATGTCCAGCCATACCCACCTTTGAGCTAAAAATACAATGAAGGAATAAAAAACAGCTTCATGCTGATTCATACTGGAAGAACGAACCCAATGAAATCCAATGTGCTTTTCGCTTTCAACTTAGTGCTCTGGCTTGCGATATCTGCTCAAGCTCAGCCGTTTGCTCAAAAAACGGGGCCAGCCATCGGCGCTCCAATACCTGCCATTCAGGCAGACGATCAAAATGGCAAGACCCAGAAACTGGAATCTCTTCGCGGACCAAAAGGAACAATTCTCCTGTTCATTCGCTCCGCCGATTGGTGACCCTACTGCAAAAGCCAACTGGTCGAGTTGGAAGAATGGCTGCCGGAAGTAAAGAAGCGAGGCTACGGAGTGGCCTCCATCAGTTACGATTCACAGGAAATTTTGAAAAATTTCGCCGATCGTAAAAAAATCACTTATCCACTGCTTTCAGATCCCGAATCCAAAATTATCAAGGCATTTGGCATTCTCAACGAGGGGCCGAAATCTGGATTTGCTGTCGGAATCCCACACCCAGGAATCTTCATAATCAACGCGGATGGTAAAGTTGAGGCCAAGTTCTTTGAGGAAGATTACCGGGAACGGTTAACCATTTCTGCTCTGCTTTCCAACCAATTTGGAAAGCCCGGTCTGGCAGCTGGAGAAACCATTGCTGGAAAAAATGTCCGTGTCACACCGGCGGCCAGCAGCCTCACTGCTCGCGGAGGTCAACATCTTGTGCTGAGTTTGGACTTGGAAATTCCCAAAGGTCTTCACGCCTATGCTCCTGGTGCACCCGAAGACTACATTCCCGTGGAATGGAAGACTGAGGCCAATGAAGGCTACCGGCTTGGCGAAGTTGAATTTCCTAAACCGCTCCAATTAAGAGTCGGCGGCGAAAAAGTGCCTGTGCCTGTGTTTCAAGGTAAGTTCACGTTGAAGAGGGAGTTCATCTCCGGCAATCAGGCGAAATTAAAAGCCGCTGCCGATTCCGATGGTAAATTAAAGATCCCAGGCAGCTTTCGCTATCAGACTTGTAATGAGCGCCAATGCTATCCACCACAAACCGTGGCCGTTACTTGGACGCTCCGGGTTGAACAGCTAGAATCGGAACGTGTACCTGTTGAACTTCGCAAGAAATAGAAGGAGCCCGTTTGGAATCCATTTATTGGGTGATTAGTTGGCTCTGCCATCGCAAATGCGAGCATTGTTACGAGGATCGTTTCCATCCCTATTACGGAGACGAGTTGAACCAGGTTGTTCAAGAATCGGAAGAAGCATTCCGCAGCATTATCGCCAATTTGCCAACTCAAATGACCTACCGCGATGTAGCGGATGGACTAAAGGAAAAGCGCGGCAGGATAATCCTCGCCGGCGGTGAAGTGCTTCTGGAACCTGTCCGACACAATGTGCTTTATCCAGCACTGGATTTTCTGTATGAAAAGTACCGGAATGTCGGCGGGGTTGAGCTAATTATCCAAACAACCGGAGACGTCCTAACCAGCCGTATCCTGGAAGAACTTCTAGCTCACCACGTGGATCTAGTTTCCGTTTCCGGATTGGATCAGTATCACGAAGGGTTGGAAGAAGAACCTGCACGGATGGCTCTGCGTTCAAAGCTCCATCAGATGTTTTCAGCGCAAGGTGTGCGTGAATTTCCTGCTGGTGCTGACCGTACAACTCTATCCGGTCCTTACTACCACTTTTTCGGGGCCACGAAGGATTCCTGGATAGGAAAGATCTGGCCGCGGGGAAGGGCACAGACCAACGAACTTTCCACCGCTACCTTGACCGATAATTTCTGCAATGCTTGGTCTGGAGGATTGAATTTTCTGGACATGGATCACGGCGGCAGCGAGGTTTCCATTGAACCCAATGGAAACGTTTATCCCTGCTGCATGAAGACCAAGAAGGCTCTCGGGAATTTGCGAGAAAACTCTTTGGAATCGATCCTCTCCGGGTTGCGAGGAAATCCCGTTTACGAAGCTATCTCGATGGGGCATCCGGAGCGTATGGGGATTGCCAAAGGCTGGAGCGTTGAGGATTTTTACCGCGCATCCACCACAACATTACCATCTGGCCGCGAGTTCCAAAATCTCTGCATCGGTTGCGATAAGTTCCACGACCAAGTGCTGACACCGGGAAAATTACTTATCCTCCCAAAATAATTCTGCATCAGCACGTCGAACATAGTTGGCATCCAGTTCGCTTGGATGCTGCGCCAGCCCTTTATTGAGCCGATGATAGGACAACTGCCCAATCACGCCAGCGAGGCAATTGCCGACCCTCTTGGCCGGTCGGGTACCAAGTTCATAACCAGTAAGATCCGTTGAAAGGAATTCAATGTCTCGCTCACCAATCCCGCTCAACCATTTGGGCAGGGAAGTCACCACTTCCGGCGAAATAACATTCAGATGTTCATCATAGATCGCTGCAAAGATCTGCTGCCGCCGAGCATCAATAAAGGCCGCACGCATGGGAGCACTTCCTAAATAGGCAATCGCCTCAAGGTTAGGAATGGCACAAACAGGTTTTGACGTGGCAAAGGCCAGTCCCTTCATCGCGGCCAACCCGACGCGAACTCCGGTGAACGAACCGGGACCTCGCGCTGTCGCGAAGCAATCAATTGCACTTACCCGAATCGCTAATCGCTTCAACAATGCTTCCAGTTGGCCGAATAACAACTGACCATATCCGTCAGGAGCGTAAATAGCAATTTCCTCTGCAATACTGCCATCTTCCACCAAGGCGATGCTTCCGTGTTGTGATGTTGTATCTACTGCCAGAACCCGGATGCTCAATCAACCACCCGATAGACTTGATCTGCAGCGTAGGCCTTGCCATTCGCGTTTATGGCCGAAACATGAACGTTCAAAACGGCTGGATACTTCTTGATAATCCCTGCCGGAATCCGAAAGGTTCCCTTGGAACCAGTTGCCAAAACACGGCTTCCTTGACCATCGGCTACCACTTCCGCAGTCCAAACATATTGCATTAGCCGAGTAGCGCGGGTATCCTTCTTGATCTTCAATTCAAAGGCATAGCTCTTCTTCGTCGAAATTTCGTTGTCCTTGGGTGACACAATTTCAAACGGAACTTTGGCAATGCTCATCTCCACTTCCTGGACAAAGGCGGGCCTGGATTCAAATTTGTAAGATTGCAGCCGTTCCTTGTGTCCATCTCTGGAAAGGTGCAGCACCCAATCTTGAGTCTTGGTTGGAGGCTCGCCAACAAACTTTTCACCTTTGAAATTCTTCAGCTTGATGCTTTCCCCGGTTATCGGGTTGAACCAATAAACATCGTAGCCGTGCTTTTCCACAATCACTTCCACCAGTCCGGGCTTTTCCAAATAGACGATGTATTCTTCCCCTTCAAGAGCCAAAGCACGTCCGCCATCTACGTCGAAGTACGGATCCAGTTCCCAGTGCCTGGTCCAATCAAAGAAGTCGTACCATGCCTTCATTGTTTTGGCACCCGGTGAATCAGCGAACTTGGGGTCCGCAGCTTTACCATCAACCCCGTTAGTGCCAGTGTTGGCGAAAGTCGGGTAATGGCCATCCATTGTGATGTTCCATAGACGCTTACGGAACTCATCACTGTTGGTGTCCATCTTTCCAGTTTTTCCGGCTCCCGAATCTTCAGAACCAACCCCGAAGTTTACAAACGGTCTGGTGTAAAGCTGCCGTTCCACTCCACAAAGCTGGCTATCGAAGCTTTGATAGCTCAGAAAGCTCATCCATCCATCGCTCAATAATCCCGCCGAGCTTGTTTCGGTGAAGGTGGAACGAGGATGGTTGTATGGGTCATTCTTCTTCAAGTAGTCGCCCAATTCCTTCAATAGAATTCTGCCATCGATATAACTCTCATACTCATCCAAGCCGAGCCAAGTGACATTCATAGAGCTGTAGCGGCCAATAATATATTGCAGAAAGCGCTCACGCTGTTGCCATGTTGGGAACAACTGCCGCAGTTGATTTTGCCCGCGACCCAGCATCAGGTCCACGGTCATTCCTTTTTTGTTTACGTATTGAATGCGCTGTTCTAATTCCCGGAAATAATCAGGATTCGGTTTGTCCGCATCTGGATAGGCTGCTTTCGCGTCAGCATTGGAAGCCCCAAACAGTTGCGCACGAATGTGGTTGAATTTCTGCACGGCCCGGGTGTTCACGATTTCCTCAAACTTCGCCCGCTCCATGGTCGCTAGCCCCAACATGGTATCGCCCATCCAAAGGTGAGGCTTGTTGGTTTCCGTATAGGCCCAGTGCCGCAGATTTGCGGGCTTGATAAATCCCTTTACCTCAGAATCCAGAGCTTCTGTTTGCCCCAGTTTGCCGTCGAAGCGCGCCAAATTGGAAGTGATGCGAAAATCCCACTGCCCAGGATCCACCGGAGAAAAACGAATAATCAACTTCTTTCCGCCATCCCAAAATGCTGGCAGCTTAAATGTGGTGTGCTTTGGCGAACGAACTTCGGCGTGCATTCTTACGGACGCGTAGGGATTCGGATGCGCCGCAAGCTCAGCATCTGTCAATTCAAACACCAGGTCACAACTTTGATAAATAAGGGTTGGAGGACAAATAGTCTGTGCGCCAAGTGGCACGATGAAAAAACCTACTAACCCCAGCCGGATATTCCGCATGATCTCCTAACAGTGTAGCCCTTCGGGGAATTCCTGCGACAATCGAGGAATGGCTAAATTCCTAGCACTGCTTTTCCTAACAACTTCTCTATCATCCGCTGCTTCAATCGCCGAGAAAACCACCGGCCTAACCAAACTTGACGGATTCTTTCCCTTGTATTGGGACGCAAAGGCCGGAAAGATGTTTCTGGAGATTCCGGCATTGGAAAAGGAGTTCCTTTACTACAGCTCTTTACCTGCCGGACTTGGCTCCAACGACGTGGGCCTGGATCGCGGTCAAGTTGGCCAAACCCATCTGGTTCAATTTGAGCGGAACGGACCCAAAGTTCTGCTAATGGAAAACAATCTCCGGTTCCGGGCCACCACCACCAACCTGGCCGAGGCGAGAGCCGTCAAAGATGCCTTTGCGAGATCCGCGATTTTCGGATTCACTGTGGAAGCTGAAACCGACAGCAGAATCCTGGTGGACGCCACCAATTTCTTCCTCCGCGATGCCCATGGCGTCATTGAAACTCTGAAGCAAACCAAGCAAGGAACCTACCGTCTGGAAGCACCCAGAAGCATGTTTTACCTCGACCAGACCAAGAGCTTTCCTCGTAATTCTGAAGTCGAAGTAATATTAACATTTGTTGGAGATACGCCTGGTAACTTCGTGCGAAGCGTTACTCCATCAGCTGACTCTATTACGTTACGTGAGCATCATTCCTTGATTGCTCTCCCAGAGCCAGGATTCAAGATGCGAAGGCAGGATCCGCGTGCCGGATTCTTTGGGATCGATTTCGCAGATTATGGCACGCCATTTACCGAACCAATCCGCCAGAGCTTTATTGCTCGCCATCGCTTGGAAAAGAAGGACCCTTCTGCCACTGTAAGTGATCCGATCAAGCCTATCGTCTACTATTTGGACGCTGGCGTTCCTGAACCCATCCGATCCGCACTGCTCGAAGGTGCAAGCTGGTGGAATCTAGCGTTCGACGCCGCAGGTTTTCGCAACGCCTTCCAAGTAAAGATGCTTCCTCAAGATGCAGACCCGATGGACGCTCGATACAACATGATTCAGTGGGTCCACCGCTCAACCCGAGGGTGGTCCTATGGGAGTTCGATTCACGATCCACGGACAGGAGAGATTATCAAAGGACACGTAACTCTGGGTTCGCTCCGAATTCGCCAGGACTACTTGATCGCCGAAGGCCTGTTGGCACCTTATGAAGGAGGGGCCAGAGTCTCAACCGAGGGCAGGGAAATGGCACTCTCCCGAATTCGGCAGTTAGCAGCCCATGAAGTTGGACACACCCTTGGACTGGCTCATAATTATGCTTCGAGTACCCATAAGGACGCATCTGTGATGGATTATCCACACCCTTATGTCCAGCTTTCAGCACTCGGAATCCCCGACCTTACGAAGGCTTATCCAATAGGAGTCGGCGAGTGGGATAAGCACGCTATTACTTATGGTTACGCTCAGTTTAATAATGTGGAAGATGAAGGTTCGAGGCTTCGTAAAATCATTGAGAATGGACTGAAGTCGGGCCTGGAATTCATATCCGATACAGACTCTCGTCCAGAAGGCAGCGCTCACCCTCGAGGGCACCTTTGGGATAGCGGCCCAGACGCTGTCGCTGAACTGGATCGCATCATGAAAATTCGTGCAAAGGCTTTGGATCGATTCGGAACCTACAACATCCGTGACGGATCTGCCTGGAGCACCTTGCGCGATTCCTTAGTGCCAATTTACCTCCTGCACCGATATCAAACTGAGGCCGCCGCCAAGTGGATTGGCGGCGTGGACTATGCGTACGCCATCAAAGGCGACGGGCAGAAAATTGCGGAAATTGTGCCAGCAGACTTACAAAGGAAAGCCCTGGACAGTTTGTTGAGAACCATCGATCCGAAGAATCTTTTACTTTCAGAAAAGCTTCTTAAAGTGTTACCTCCAAATGCCTACGGATACTTTCAGACACGTGAGTCCTTCAGAGGCGCTAGCGGCCTAACCTTCGATTCGCTTGCTCCAGCCGAGGCTGCGGCGGGTATCACGGTTGGATTGATCCTCAATCCGCAGCGGGCACATCGGTTGATCGAACAGCATTCCCGAGATCCGAAGGTTGACGGGTTCGTCGAGGTAACAGATCGGCTACTTGCTGCAACATGGAAGGCTCCTCGGAAGAGTGGATTAGAAGCAAATATTCAGGAACTAATTGAGATCGTTGTGATGCAACGGCTGATGTCGCTGGCCGTGGGTGAGACCAGTTCCGGAGCCGTAAGGTCGCAAGCACATTGGAAATTGGAGCAATTGCGCGACTATGCTAAAACGCTGTCCGGTACTCGTTTAGCCAGCGGCCGATTCGCGGTACGTCAAATCGAAAGGTTTCTTGCTGATCCCAAACAGATTCAAATATCCTTTCCGGAACCACCACCAGGGCAACCAATTGGGTGCGAAGATCCAGGGCCATTCTCACGATAATAACTCGCTCAACAAATGAAGTTCTTGGCTTCGTTCTCGAATCATGGCCTCGGCTGTCAACCTTAACCGGCGCAGATTTTGCCGGTCCACTTTGTCCATCGGAGCGCAACTGGCTTCAAGAGTGGCTTGGAAGCGAAAGTACTGTGGCACCATTTGTTTCAATTGGTAATCCACGGTGGCGCTGACCCCATCTAGAACCACATTAAAAATCGGTTTTGCCCATTGAGCTAGTCCCCACGATTTCGCTCTTTTGTAGTCGATCGATTCAGGCCTCGACCCGGTTCCCAGAGAAACAACTAGGAAATTCTTGTCCGGGTTACTCGCCATCGCTTCAGCCAAAGCGCAAGCTGACGGGTTGTTTGCGTAAACACCCCCATCCACCAACGTAAAGTAATCGTCGCCTTCACCGACTGGGATCAGATGGGGCTCAAAATAGGTTGGAGCCGCGGAAGTGGCCCTGGCTACGTCTCTGATTGCAAAGTCGTATGCCGGATTTTTCAAAGCATTTGAGCTTTTGAAAAAGAACGGAATGTGTCTTTCGATTTCATAGGCTGGCACCAAGACATCCGTAAGGCTGTCCTTCAGCCGGGCATCGCCGAAGTATTCCGCCAGGACCGATTCAATTCCTTCGGCCGGATACTTTTGGTCGGCCAACGAGCCCAGGGTCCGAAGCCTGTGGGTGAGACGCCTTGAGAAAATTCGCCCGGCTTCTTTCTCGTAGATGGCTACCATGGAGTCTGCAGAGTGAGCGGGCATACCGTCCGGACCCGGCATAGTCAGCCCAAGCGCTAGGATGCCGCCCGTAGAAGTGCCTGCAATCAAATCAAAGAGTTCGCAAATTGGTTTACCGGTAAGTTCTTCCAGTTTTGAAAGAACAAGAGACGGAATCAGCCCGCGGACTCCGCCGCCGTCGATGGAAAGAATTCGGATTGGTCGGGTCACACGCCGAATCTACCTGACAACTGCTGTACGTCGTACGCGCGGGAAAGCTTATGTGGTTGATTCGTAGTAGTAAAAATATCTTCAATGGGGTGGGATCGACAGAGTGGAGACTAGGTCGAGGGTAATCCGATAACAGGTATTATGTTAAATGGAGTACGATAGCAAAAGCCTTGACAATTTGTACGCACCCATTGTTTGATAGGAAATACTTCAAGGAGCCCCCGTTGTTACTAGCTGACCATAAAGAACTCCTCAACGAACTAAAAAGCCGTTTTGAGAAAAATATGAATCGGCACAAAGGCCTTCAATGGGCTACGGTGCAAGTAAAGCTGGAAGCTGATCCTAAAGCGTTATGGTCACTCAGTGAGATGGAAAGAACCGGCGGTGAACCAGATGTTGTTGGGTTCGAAAAAGTGACAGGCAACTTCATTTTTTTTGACTGCTCGGCGGAAAGTCCTAAAGGCCGCAGAAGTCTTTGTTACGATCGACAAGCGCTTGATTCAAGGAAAGAAAATAAACCGGAAAATAGCGCTATGGATATGGCAGCCGCCATGGGAATTGAGCTCTTAACGGAATCAGAATATCGGGAGTTGCAGAAGCTTGGAATTTTCGATACGAAAACATCCAGTTGGCTTGCAACCCCCTCTACGATTAGAAAACTCGGTGGTGCCATCTTTGCTGATTACCGCTACGGAAACGTCTTCCTTTATCACAATGGTGCAGAATCTTACTATGCCGCCAGAGGATTCCGCGGCTCGTTAAGGGCCTAAGTTAGGAGACCACACATGAACGCAAAAACAATTCTAGAAGAAATCAAGCCGCTCGGCAGTGACAGCTACAAGCGCGTAATCTTCAAACATGGCGTAAAAGAGCCGTGCTTTGGCGTCAAAATTAGCGATCTCCAGAAGATAGTGAAGCGCATCAAAATGGATTACAAACTCGCGCTTGATCTTTACGACACCGGCAATTACGACGCAATGTATCTGGCCGGGTTAATAGCCGACGACGGCAAGATGACAAAGAAAGATCTCCAGCATTGGGCTGCGCAAGCATATTGCCGCGGTCTCGCCAGTTTCACTGTGGCGTGGGTCGCCTCTGGCAGCGCTCACGGGTGGGAGATAGGGTTGGAATGGATCGATTCCAAGTCTCCATTAATTGCAGTGGCTGGCTGGGCTACGTTGGGTAGCCTGGTATCCATCAAGGAGGACTCTAAACTAGATCTGCCGACCTTGAAGAAGCTTCTTGCGCGCATTCAGAAATCGATTCACCAATCTCCCGATCCTGTCCGATACCAGATGAATTCGTTCGTAATCGCCGTGGGTTGTTATGTGAAGACGCTTACAGAATTAGCTATTCAAACGGGAGACAAAATCGGCCCAGTGATGGCTGACTTGGGTGACACTTCCTGTCAGGTACCGTTTGCCCCGGACTACATAGGTAAAGTTCAGAAACGTGGCACCATTGGAAAGAAGCGCAAAACAGCGAAGTGCTGAACGGCTACAAACTATCCAAGTAATCCAACTTGCCCTTGCTATCTGCAAATGACTCCGCTGGAACACCCATGCGGTCCATCATTGCCACATGCAAATTGGCCAACGGGGTTTCTGCTTTGTACTTGATGTGGCGGCCCAGCCTGAACAATCCATTCCCGCCGCCAGTCAGCACTGTCGGCAAGTTGTCATGTTCGTGGCCATCGCCCAGACCGCTGCCATAAGTCACCATAACGTGGTCAAACAGTGTCCCATCGCCATCTGGTGTCGACTTCAATTTGCCCAAAAAGTAAGCGAACTGTTCCATCTGATAGCGATTGATCTGAATGCATTTCTCGATCTTTTCCTTATCGCCGCCATGGTGGGTTAACCCGTGGTGCGAATCCGGAATCCCGATTTCTCGATAGGCACGATTGCTCTGCTCAATCGCCATCAGAAAAGTCGCCACTCGCGTCGAATCCGTCTGGAAAGCCACTGTCATCAAATCAAACATCAAATGCGTGTGCTCCTGATAATTCTCAGGCACCCCAGCTGAGGGACTATCAATGGGAGGAGAAGCTTGCTTCGGCTCTTGCTCAGCTTTTTGAATGCGTGTTTCAATATCCCGAACTGCATAAAGATACTCATCCAGTTTGCGCCGATCCGTTGCCCCAAGCTTACCCTGCAAATGGCGCGCATCTTCCAGCACGGAATCCAAAACACTCTTCTTGTACCGTTCCTGACGGGCTCGCCGAATTGGATCCGACTCCAATTCCCCGCCCCCAAACAAGCGTTCAAACACAGCCCGCGGCCGTACTTCAGGAGGATTGGGTGTGTTGGGAGTTCTCCAGGAAATGCTGTTGCTATAAGCGCAGCTATATCCGTTATCGCAATTGCCGCCTTGAATTCCTTCTTCGCAGCCTAATTCCAACGAAGCGAATCTGGTTTGAGAACCGATCTTCTGCGCAATGTATTGATCCACTGAAACGCCCGCTTGCAGATCTTTGCCGAACGTCTTTTTAGGATGCGCCCCGGTAAGATAACTGGCTCCTGCACGGCCATGATCTCCGGGACCGTCACCCAATGCCCTGCCCCCATTGACGGTGAGGCCACCCAATACAGAGATGTCTTTTCGAAAAGAGGCCAAGGGTTCCAAAACCCGTGGCAAGGTGGTTGGTAGATCTGCAATTTCTCCGACGGTTTGCGGCACCCAGGATGGCACTTGCACACCATTCGGAAAGTACACGAACGCAGCCCGTATTGGCGACTTCACTTTCGTGGCCGCGCTGGAAAATGCTGGCACCATGGAATCAAGCAACGGCAACGCCAAAGCAGTGCCCAACCCGCGCAGAAACGTTCGTCTTGGAAGTGGTTTTAACATTGCACTATTGAGCGCCCTCGGTACTTCGCATTTGGAATGGCTTGCTATTCACAATACCTAAAACAATGCTGGAGAATTTGTAATCGTTTGCAGCCGATTGCTGACGGATTTGTTCCACCGCCATCCTGTCGTAACGTTCCAGGCCTCTTCCTAGAGCGAAGGTAAGCAATTTCTCGGTCAAGTTACGTGTGAACGCTTCTGATTGACCTCTCAAAACATTCTTCAAGTCCTTGGCACCCTGAATTGATTTTCCATCGGGCAGAGTCCCTGACGAATCGATGGGAAGATTTCCTTCATGCGTCCGATAGGCTCCAACGGCATCGTAACGTTCCAATCCAAACCCAATCGGGTCCATTGCGTTATGGCAGGGTGCACAACTCGGGTCTTTGCGATGCTGCTCTAGCCGCTCCCGCATCGACATGGTAGTTGCCTGTTTTGATTCATCCAACACTGGAACTTCCGGAGGAGGTGGGGGCGGTGCGCTTCCCATCAAATTCTCAAGCACCCATTTGCCGCGGACTGGTGGTGATGTGCGCGTAGGATACGACGATACAGTCAGTATTGCCCCCTGCGTCAACAGGCCGCCGCGTTGGTCGCCATTCAGGTTCACTCTTTGAAACTGTTCGCCGTTCACTCCTGCGATGCCATAGTGTCTGGCCAACGGGCCATTCAAGAAAGTGAACGGTGCATCGACAAAATCCAGCACACTTCGGTCTTCACGAATCAGCGCCTCCAAAAATAGGTTAGTCTCTCGGCGCATGGCGTCAAGCAGTTCATCATCTACGGTCGGAAATCGCAAAGGGTCGGGTTTGGTGCGTCCTAACATGCGCAACTGCAGCCACTGTGCGGCGAAGTTATCCACCAAGTTTGTGGCTTTTGAATCGGCTAACATCCGTCGAACTTGCGCGTCCATCACTCCAGGTTTTCGCAGTGAATTGTCGACAGCCTTTTTCATTAGTTCGTCATCCGGCATGCTTCCCCAAAGGAAATAGGATAGACGCGATGCCAAATCATACTCGTTCACAAGATAGGCATTCTTGTCATCGCTAGTTGGTGGAAGCTCCATCCTAAACAAGAAGTGCGGCGAAGCAAGAATCGCTTCCAACGCCAATCGAATTCCTTCTTCAAAGGAATCGCCATCTTTAACCGCCATTCTCACGAGCGCCAGTTTCGATTCCACTTCCTGATTAGTCACCGGCCTTCGATAAGCCTTTCTCGCAAGGTTTTCCACAATTCTGCGAGCACACTCTGGTTCGTGTTTTCCCGCAGCATGCTGGCAAACGAAAACGCGCTTGTAACTGTTAGAAAGTTCCATCCGCGGGTTGAAGGGCCCGACGATTTCCAAATAATCGATGAACAACTGCCTGCGTTTATCAGGATTGATGTTCTGACGCGGATCGGTCAAGTCGGCTAGTTCAGGAAAAGATGCTCGCAATTGCCGCTCCCCTGCCCTCACCGGCACTTTCACAATGAATTCTCCCCGGTGATACCCATAAGCGGCGCTACCTTCAACCAAATCAGTCAAGACTGTTTCGCCGTCTACCGACAAGATCACTTTACGAGGAGGTGCCCCATTTCGCGCAGCTTCATCGAACGCGCGCAACTGTTCTACGGTAGCCTCACGCGCCCCTTTTGCAGCCCTTCGATCCACAATTTTGTCTGGCCGGAAGTTCGCCACTCGAAGGCGAAATTCGTAGTCGCCGTCCACGGGAAATACCCAACTTCCATACATGGCACCACGCATCGAATAGGGAAAGTAATTTCCTTTATTCAACACGTCGTTCGCATCAGAGGAACGGCGGTTGAGCAGCCTCGCCAAGCGTGTAGGTTTGGGAGGCAGTGGTTCACCAAAAACGGCCAACTTAGAAATCCGGGCTGCAGCGGTCATGTACTTTTCCATCAACATAGGTGACACAGCCAGAACATCGCCAATGTTGTCGAATCCGTAGCCTGAATCATCCACAGGAAATTCGTCCGCAGGGCGGATCGAAACACCAAGCAAATCGCGAATAGTGTTGTTGTATTCCGTACGATTAAACCTGCGTGCCGTAACGCGCCCAGGGTTTGAGGTGCGGTTTACGCCAGAGCGGGTTAAAAGCGTTTCAATCCAGCTGGTGACTGCCGCCACTTCCTTTTGAGCTGGCTTCGATGGACCAGGAGGAGGCATTTTGCCTGCGCTGAGTTTGTCCAGAACATTTTCCCAAAGATCGGTTTGCTTCACCGCGTGTTCAGGATTTCGAAACGAGTCAAAACTCAAGTTGGCAATTTTTTGCTTGTCGTTGTGACATGCAGCACAGTTTTTTTCAAGAAACGGTTGAACGGTTTTTTGAAAAGCAATGGTGTCTTCAGACATCCAGACAGTGGAGGCAGTTATGAAGACGAGCACTGCAGTTTTGACCAACCTCTTAATCATGGGGTTCCATCAAGATTGTACAGCAAATGGAACTACTTTCAGGAAAGGATTGGCTTAATCACTTGTCCATGAACATCGGTCAGTCGGTAATCGCGGCCGCCAAATCGGAACGTCAGCCGCTCGTGGTCAATCCCTAGTAAGTGCAGAATCGTCGCATGAAGATCATAGATTGTGAGGATATTTTCTACAGCACGGTACCCGTATTCATCGGTAGCGCCATAAATCATTCCACGCCTCACTCCCCCGCCGGCAAGCCACAGACTGAAACCAGATGTATTGTGATCACGCCCATCTTTGCCCTGAGCAAATGGGGCGCGTCCGAATTCCCCGCTCCACACGATCAGCGTTTTCTCAAACAGTCCTCGCGATTTCAAATCTTTTATCAGTCCGCCAATTGCTTGGTCTACAATAAACGCGTTCGCCTCATGCCCGCCTTTCAAGTTGCCGTGTTGATCCCAAGTGTTGCCGCCACCTTTGCCATCGGGTGAAACCATCGATAGTTCAATAAACCGCACGCCGCGTTCTACAAGCCGACGCGCCAGCAAACATTGTCGTCCGTAGGCAGCCTTATCTTTATTGGTAGAATCAATGCCGTAGAGCTTCTTGGTCAATTCAGATTCACCACTCAAGTCAGTCAGTTCCGGGACCGACTTCTGCATTCGGTATCCTGTTTCATAGTTCTTGATGGCTGCTTCCACTTGGCCGTGTCCATCAACAGCTGTTAAGAAGCTGCGATCCATCTTCCCCACAAAATCCAGCTTACGGCGCTGCTGGGCATCCGATTCCTTGGGACGCACATTTTCAAGGGCCTCTTCGCGTTCTGGATAAAGGAATGAGCCTTGGTACTCAGCCGGCAGAAATCCGCTACCCCACATATTGATTCCGCCCAACGGAATTTCACCGCTCCCCAATACAACGTAGCCTGGCAGTTCTTTTGATGGGCTTCCGAGGCCATAAGTGGTCCATGCACCCATCGATGGAAACCCGGTGAACGGTTGGCCGGAATGGAAAAAGAAATTGGCTTGGGCATGTTCCATGAACTTCGCAGTCATCGATCGGATCACGCATAAATCGTCAGCGCACTCACCCACTTTCGAAAAAAGCGAACTAACCGGAATTCCACTTTGGCCGTAGTTTTTGAATTCCCAGGGACTTGGAAAAATCGACCCGTTGTCGTTGAACATGGTCCGGTCAATTGGTACAGGCATCGGTTGTCCCGCTTCTTTCGCAAGCCGGGACTTGGGATCAAATGTGTCGATGTGTGAAACCCCTCCCGACATGTAGCAGAAGATGACATGTTCCACTTTCGGTTTATGGTGAGGCTTCTGCTCTGCGGCCAGCAATCCTGAAAGAGCCAAATTCCCGAATCCCATGGATGCGGTGGCGAGCATTTCCCGGCGGCTGAGTTTAGCGGACATACAAAAACTCCTTCAGGTTGAAAATTGCATGAGCCAATCCACCGCGCGTCGAGCCAGACAGGAACGAGTCGGCAGCGTCACGCTCTGCGGGCGTGGGCTTGCGCCCAAGGGCGCGCACAAACATAGCGTCAATGTCTTCATTCCGCTTTGCCCACTTACTTGCCTGGTCAATCACAAATGGACTGTTCATCAACGTCAGTGATTGTGCCGGAACATTTGTCACGTCGCGTTCCCCACGTGTTGTAGACGGCTTCGGCACGTCGAATACATCGAGGAATGGATTGGTAGCGTTGCGACGCACTTCCATATAGATACTACGACGCCCTGCACCATCCAATGGACCTTTGGGTTTGTCGCCTTTTGTCTTCCCTTCATCGTGGGAATAATAAACCGTAACGGAGGGGCCGAACATTGTTTGGTCTAGTTCTCCGGAGACGCTGAGAATCGCATCGCGAATCTCTTCCGCTTCAAGGCGGCGCAACGGCATGTGTTGCCAGTCAGTATCGGAATCTTGTCCAGAAGAACTCATACGGTAAGCCTGTGAAGTTGCTAGCATCCGAACCATCTTTTTGATTGACCACCCTTGATCCACAAATTGGGTGGCCAAATAGTCCAGCAGTTCCGGATGAGATGGTTTGTCCCCAAGCTTGCCGAAATTATCCACCGTTGGCACTATCCCCCGTCGAAAGAGGTTTCGCCAAATACGGTTCACCATCACGCGTGCCGTCAACGGATTGTTTGGGCTGGTAACTTCCTCCGCCAGGCGAAGCCGCATTGTTTGCGGGTCAGCATAAGGATTGCTTCCAAGTGCTGTCAAAAACTGGCGAGGCACCATTGGCCCTCTATTATTGATGCCGCCGCGAATCAACAATTCTTGATCCTGCCCTGCTTCCTCAATTATTCCCGGTGCGCGAAGCGGAACTGTGATTTCCTTTTCAAGCTTGCGGTAGCGATTCACCAGCTGTCCTGCCATGTCGGTGCCGGACTGCAAGATCCCAGAACGAATGCAATAGTCAAGCAATGCAGCTTGCTCTTGAGTCAATTGATTCTGCTGCCAAGCAGAAACGGCTATGCGAATCAACTCGGCTGTGCGCTTGAACACAACATCTTCCGACGCAGGAATATTTCCCTCAAGCAGCATCACTGGCAAAGCCGTATCGTCTTTGGGCTTCAGACCATTGTTGTGAAATGCCACTTGCTGAATGCCGATCCACGAGCGTCCTTCGGGGGGCGGCTGCTTGGCTGGAATCGTCAGATCATCTGCCGTTGCGAATTCAATGTAACCGGTAAAACCCTTCCAGAAAGTAGTATCCCAACGCGACCACCCCAGAGCATCTTCCTTAGGATTGATTACCTGATTATAAATACCACCGCGTGGTACAGCGTAGTTTTCAACAATCAATCGAGCGGCAGACCCACCTGATCCTGAAAGCCGCATGCTGATTGAATCGGTTTCAATTTTGAAGCGAGGCGAGGTAATCACGCCTGCGTGTTTTCGTGAAAGCAGATGAGTGTAGAAGCCTGAGGGAAGTATACTAGTCAACAATCGGTTACCTTCTGGTTCAATTGAAAATTCACCCGGCTTAACCAATTGCCCTGATCCACGATTTGCCCAACCAGCACTTCCACTTTTAGAAAGGTCCCACACCTTGGTGAAATTCGTTTGATTGAAAGCAAGACGAGCCTGCGCCTCCCCTCGCCAAAATGCCACAGCATTTCGATAGTCCTTTTCCAGATTGTTAAGCGTGAACCAAGGGTTTTCCCGGATAAGACGAACTGCCGCAGCATCAGCCTGCTTGGTCCACTCATCCGCCAACTTAGTCTGGATCTCTCCTTTCAATTTCGCCAACTCTGTGCGGTTACGGTTCAGTGATGCTTCATCATCAATCGAAATTTGCGTTGGACGTGCGTTCGCAAAAATACCGAACAAAGCGTAATAATCCTTCTGAGAGATCGCATCAAACTTATGATCATGGCAGCGGGCACAGGAAACAGTTAGTCCCTGAAACGCCTTGGAAAAAACATCTACTTGATTGTCAGTCCACTTCACGCGATCTTCCCAAGGGTCAACGGGCTGAAAGCCGTGTTCAACCATTCGATAAAACGCCAGTCCCAGCACTGACTCGTTGATATGTGCCGATTGATTGACACGAGGTGGAATCAAGTCCCCAGCTAGGTGCTCACGAATCAACTGATCATACGGCACATCACTATTAAAGGCGCGAATCAAATAGTCGCGATAACGCCAAGTCATCGGAATATCGGGATCGCCTTCACTCCCATGCGATTCAGCGTAGCGCACCAGATCCATCCAACTTCGCGCCCATCGTTCACCGTAACGAGGTGATTCAAGCAAACGGTCGACAACTCTTTCGTATGAAGAAGAGGAATGATCCTGATCGAAAGCCGCCAATTCAGCAGGCGAAGGAGGAAGACCCGTAAGGTCGAAAGTGACTCGACGCAGCCAAACTGAATGATCAGTTGCAGCGGCTGGTTTCAAGCCTTTTTGTTCCAGCGCCGATAGTAAGAAGCGGTCGGAAGGTTGTAACGGCCATGATTTATTTTTTACAAGGGGCAATGGATGAGGTTTTATTGGCTGCCAAGCCCAATGGTTGCGGCGGCGGAATTCAAGGTCGAAGCCCGATTTGACCGCAGTACCAATTACATCTTCAGGCCATGGTGCGCCCATTTCTACCCATTTGACTAAAGTTGAGATCTTTCCAAGAGCTAACCTTCCCGTCGGCGGCATACTATTTGCGCCTTCGCCTTTCACTGAGCGTATCAACCGACTCTGGGCAAGGTTATTGGGAGTAACAATTCCATCCCTAAAAACAGTCGCACGATTATCGAACATCAGCCCGGCAAACGAGGTCCTAGCCCCGCTGCTATGGCAGCTGAAACAGTTCTCGACAAATATCGGTCTGACTTGTTTTTCGAAGAATTCGATTTGTTCTGGTGTGTTTGTCGCGCATTGCAGCGCCGTAAAATATATGAAACAGAGCCAGGAACATCGCATCGGAATCTCCAATTGCGTCAAGACTATCAAGGATCTCCCCTTAAGGTCAACAAGGCAGATGATCCCCAAGCTTAGATTAAGGATCTATTACCAAAAAGCTAAGATGTCGTATTGACAAAGCAATAGTACGATGCAATAGTATAAAAGCTTAATACAATCTAGTACTTGTGGAGAATACAAGCAATTTCGTATTCGAATTTAACTAATACATAACATGCACTACCACGACAGCACTCCCCCGAGTGTCGCGATAAGTGGCGGTTTAGATTTAGAAACCTCGTCGTTTCCATATTCACAACCCGATCCCAAACCGACACTACTAACGTCAACGTCGAAGAGTATAGGATTAGCGAGGAACTTCCCTAGCCAAATTCGCATTGTTTTGCGGATACGCTATCGGAAGACTGCACTGCTGACTGACACGTATAAATCCACTAGAATGCTTTTCGGCATAGCTTCAATGGTCCTGTTAGTTATAGGACTCTTCTCGCTAACGCAGAGAGGTTTCAACTACCTCGCATATGTTGAAATCCAACAATTCAATCGATCCACAATTTTCCAATCGGCCAGTGCGCCGTCAAGCCTACCGCAAACTACGGCATTCCGTGCGGAAATGGCTGGCGAAGCCGTTTCACGAATTGATAAGTTGACAACCAGTTTACTTTCGAATGAAAGGTTCGACCGAGAAGCCGCCATAGCCTATAGAAAAATTGCAGAGGTGCAAGGTTATGGAAATTTTTCCAATCATGGTGATTGGAGCGGCGCAATAGAAAACCTAAAGAAATCGGTAGCTCTTCTTGAGCCTTTAGCCATAGGATCCATCCAACCAGATACTTCAACGGAACTAGCTGTTTCCTTAGAGCGTCTGGCTAATGTGCTTTCCTTGGCCGGACGCTACGATCAGGCCAGGGTTGCGGCGAAGCAATCGATTGCAACTCTTGCCAAATTGGAAAAGACGGGTCATGAATTGGAACTAGCGACCGCTTGGCAAACCCTTTCATCGATAGAACAGCAAGCCGGAAAGAAGCAAGATTCGTTGAATGCCGCGCTCGCATCTGTACAATTTGCGGCTAGTTTACCCGGTGAAAAAATCGAAGAGCGTGCCCGGGCTTACGAACAGCTTGCTCAGGCTATCAGTCTGGCCGAAGGACCAACACAAAGGGCTTTGGACGCTGCTAAGACTGCGGTTACTTTTTACGGAACACAGGGAGAGGGTTGTAGTTATAAAACAGAGTGCCGCGCAAGTTATTTAGAGGCTTTGAAGACTCTCAGCCAGATGCATAGCCTTGCAGGACACCATCCGGAGGTCTTAACGCTGGCACAAACAGGAAGCGCTGAAGTTTTGGAATTGGTTAGCCGGGATCCCAATAACCACTTTCTACTTAGTCAACTGCGGCAGCGGCAATATTTGGAAGCAGTTGCACTGCAGGCAACGAATCGCATTCCTCAAGCCCTCGCAAAGTTTAAGGAAGCCATCAATACTGGCACGCAGTTGACTTCATCTGGTGCAGTATCTGCGAACTTATCTTGTCCCTTGATACAGGCTCGAGTTCGATACGCCTCTCTTTTGGCGCAAAGCAGTCCCCAATCAACTAATGCGCAAGAAGAGTGGGCTGAAGCACGCAAACTCTTAGAAACAGCAGATACCAATGGGAAGCTTTGTATCAACACGAACGAAGTGCCGAAACTTGGTCCTTTTTTGAAAACACAATTACGAGCAGGTCCTGTGGCATCTCATCGTAGCTTCACAACACTCGAATCGGGTCGGTTAGCATCTAACCAGGAGTCAACCGGATTCCGCGCCACATCTACACCGGAGTAATAACCGCGGAATAATCGAATCGATGCGGATCATTTTCCTCTTACTAATTGTTGAAACACTGGCATTCACCCAGAATTCCGTTTTGATCCACAGCGGAAAAATCGTTACGGTTAATTCCAAATTTCAAATTGCCCAGGCGATGGTATTGCGGGGCGACAGAATTCTTGAAGTCGGCAGCAACGCTGCCATGACTCGCCTCGCCGGGCCACAAGCTGAAAGAATTGATCTGAAGGGGAAGACAGTACTTCCAGGGCTAATGGACAGCCATGTTCATGCCGGCGGCGCATCACTTTACGAATTCGATCATACGGTTCCCGACATGGAAACCATTGCCGATGTCCTCAACTACATTCGGGACAGGGCCACTTCCCTTCCCGCTGGTGAATGGATTCGAGTCTCTCAAGTCTTCATCACTAGACTGAAAGAGCAGCGATTCCCAACCAAAGGGGAACTGGACAGAGTTGCGCCAAAGCATCCTGTATATTTCAGTACCGGACCAGATGCTTCACTCAACTCCATGGCTCTGCAACTCAGTGGTATCGACAAAGGCTTCACCATCACCGATGGCAAACCTGGTCGCATCGAAAGAACCGCTTTCGGAGAGCCTACTGGCATTCTGCGTAGCTGCGCTCGCTTCATTAGCTACACTTCAAAATCTCGAAAACCAACGCACGTCGAAAAACAGGATTCGCTGAAACGACTTCTTGCCGATTACAACTCCGTCGGGATCACAAGCGTGGCGGACCGAAATGCTGAGGACGACGAAATTGAAGTATTTCGTTCCTTGCATGAAAACAACCAATTGAGTTGCCGTGTTTTTCTTACGTATGCAGTTGATGCACAACTTTCAATGCAGGCCATTCAGGATCGGATTCAGAACGCATCCAAGAGTCCTCTGCATGCTTATAACAACATGCTATGGCTGCGTGGAATCAAACTCTTCTTGGATGGCGGCATGCTAACCGGAAGTGCCTTCATGCTAAAACCATGGGGCGTTAGTGGTGTATATTCCATCGACGATCCGCAATACCAAGGCATGAAGTACATTCAACCAGACAAGTTATATCAAATCGCAAAATTAGCTCTTCAGAACGATTTTCAAATCACCGCCCATTCCGTAGGTGACGGCGCGGTGACTGCCCTTGTGGATGCCTACGAGCGGATTAATGAGCATGATTTTGCTCTGCGCGGGAAGCGTCCGTCCATAACGCACTCCAACTTCATGACGCCGGAAGTGATTCAGAAAATGAAACAGATGGGAGTGGTTGCAGACCTGCAGCCAGCTTGGCTTTGGCTTGATGGAGCCACTTTGCTAAAACAGTTCGGCAATGAACGGATGAAATACTTTCAACCCTACAAGACACTGTTTAATCAAGGAATCATGGTTGGAGGCGGCTCCGACCATATGCAAAAAATCGGGAGTCTGCGTTCAATCAACCCGTACAATCCCTTTCTGGCCATGTGGATTGCACTAACCCGTCAACCTCGCTGGATGGAAGGCACTCTCCATGCCGAACAGACAATTACCCGCGCCCAGGCAATTCAGTTATACACAATAAACAATGCCTTTCTCATGTTTCAAGAAAAGGAAAAGGGTTCACTTGAAGCCGGCAGGCTCGCAGATTTTATCGTCCTTGATCGTGATATCTTAACTTGCCCTATTGCACAAGTAAAAGATATTAAAGTTGAAGAAACCTATCTTGGCGGCAAACGAATCTACCACCAACGGTAGCTTTCTGAAGTCAAGTCCCGAACCCTCTTCGGCGCGGTTCGTATTATATTATGGCTGTTCCTTGCTTACACTGCCTATCTTGTGGCCTGGACCGAAGCGCTTTGGCGCTCGGTTTCTCTCGGGTGGCTGATGTTCCTAGCTGCACGCTCCTGGTCCTGCCGCGCGCTCTGCGCAATCCCGAACCGGCGGTCTTCAACGCAATCAAGACGGGCTCCGTTGCTGTGGCAGCGCTTGTCGTGCAATTCGCCAGATCGCAAACCGGTGAAGAAATCTGGCCGACAGTCTTGACAGTTGTCTTCGGCGTTAACATTCTGGAGGCCATCGTGACAGACGCGAGCCGACGGGCCTGGATCAATCTGACTTCTGGGATCCTGCTCCTGCTATTGATTCCAAGCCCCTCAGCGTTCACGCTGTCCGGCGAACCTCCGGAGGTTTTGTATCAGGCCGGCATGCCTTGGATACTGGCCTATACCATCTGGAATTGGGCGTTCGTCTTGAACCGTCGGCCCCACCTCGCATCTGTGCACGCGGCAGTCCTGGCGGCCGCCTTGCTTCCCCTATTTTTTCATCCGCTATCGTGGGGGCAGAACCGCGCCTTCACCCTTGGCCTTCATCAGTTGGTCTCTTTCGGGTTCTGGGATGTACGAACTCGGTTGAATGTGCTACTAAGTCACGAAGCGGCCCTCGGACAACTGGGTGCTGCGCTACGTTGGATATCACTCTTGGGCGTGCTCGCGGTGTGTGCTTGGTTGATCAGAGACCGGAAGCTATTTGCGTTCAAACAAATAGTGTGAGACTGTCCATTCCTTCCCACCAGCAAAGCCCCACACTTCTTCCACCGCCATAAAAAAAATGCGCCAACGCGCAAGCCTTGCAGTTGCCTGTGCTCCATAAACACTACGAAATTCAGCTAGGATCTCTTTTCTGTTTCCATCCAACAGTTCCAGCCAAGCTTTCCCCGTCTTTTCATAATGAATGCCACTCATCAGCCAATGATCAATGCAGGTAACGTGTTTCTGAAAATGCAGCAACAAATCATCGCTGGGCATTAAGCCACCAGTGAAGAAGTATTCCGCCATCCAATCCGTTCCATCTTTCACCGCAAATGGATAGGCAAATCGCGAATGCGAAAATACGTGGACAAACAACAGCGCCTCCGGTTTCATCCACTTCGATACTCTTTCCAGAAGCAACTCATAGTTGCGCATGTGTTCAAACATCTCCACACTCACAATACGATCGAACTTTTCACTGGTATCAAACGAGACCATGTTTGCAGTTATGATCTCCACATTCTTCAAACTCCGTTTTGCCGCTTGATCCAGAATAAATTGCCGCTGCGTCCTGGAATTGGAAACACCCGTGATTTGCGAATTTGGAAACCTTTCAGCCAGATAAAGGGAGAGTGCTCCCCATCCACATCCCATGTCCAGGATTCGGCTGCCGTCCACGATTTTTGCACGCTCAGCGGTCAACAGCAGCATTGCCTCTTCTGCGGCATCCAGCGTGTTAACGCCTTCAGGCCAATAAGCACAGCTATACTTTCGGCGAGCCCCCAGTACCAATTCATAGAAGCGAGTGGGTACTTCGTAGTGCTGCTCGTTCGCTTCACCCGTGTTCATTGCAATTTCGCTACTGCTCAATTCTTCAACGAAAGCCTCCAATCGCTTTCGCTGTAGTTCTAGTGTTGGTTCAGTTTGTTCACGCAGCCGCATTCGGTTGAACCGACGAATCGCGATTCGGATGATCCAATCCGGGACAATATCTTTGTCAAGCAGAGTCCAATAATAGGGTGGCTGAATGTTGCTCATTAAGATTGTTTGAACCAAGGAACGAAAGCACTGGTAGTTGCTTGATATTCTTCATAATCTCGACGGCTTCGCAGCGCATGCTCTTCGGTAGCTGGAATGCCGGTCAGCTTCAGAAGGAAAAAAAGAATCATGGAAGGCGCAAGTATGCCTGCCCAACCCCATTCTGCCGGCAAGGAAATAACGGCATATCCAATCCAAGTTAACCATTCAAAAAAGTAATTCGGGTGGCGTGAATAGTTCCACAACCCAACGCGACACGTCAGTCCGCGGTTTGCAGCATTTGACTTGAAACGGTTCAATTGCCGGTCCGCCGCAGATTCACCAAATAAGCCGATTGTCCACACCGCCACACCCAGAAAATCCCAAAGCCCAAGCGAACTGCTATTCCTGCTTGCCAAAAAGAATGGAGTAGCAAGCATCACGCAAGTCAGAGCCTGCAGTTGATAGAACCCCAAAAACTTCAAACCAATATTCGTCTTCCACTTTTCCCGCAATTCAACATAACGGCCTTCCTCTGGATGTCCAATAATCCGGTCAAAAAGAAGGTGAGAAGCCAGACGGATTCCCCAGAAGATAATCATCGCAGCCATTAGCTTCCTACGATTTTCATCTCCCTGCCCCAACGCCGCAGCAATCGAACCGCACATTGCAATACCCGCCGCCCAACCGGCATCAACAATAGAAGCGTTCTTCAATGGAAAATGCAATAGCCAAAGCGCGAACATTAAAAGGCTGACGGCAGCCCAAGCGTACAGAACTGTATTCATGAAAAGTTCTGCCTTTCCGCCGCAAGTCTTAGCACTGGGCACAGAATGAAATAAAGAATTGTAACGGCTGGAATTACTAACACTCCCCAGGCAACAATCCCGTGCATCGTTGCTGTCCAAAGTGTCGTGATGGTATTCATGATTCCAGATGAAATCAATCGCTGAATATCGACAAGTGTCAATTGAAATCCGTGGTCACCAAACAACACCGCACCAAACTTAAGAAACGGAATTAATAGGGCCAGTTGCAGAGGATAAGCAAGATAATTAACGCCTTGGATGGCAGCTTGGTTCAACCCCAGAACAGCCGCTGCCAGCGCACAGGAAATTGAGGTGGAACCCAGAACTGGCACCGTTCCCAAGGCGATGCCCAAAGAAATTGTCAAAGCCAGCTTTTCCGGTGTTAGTCCCTGCTTCAACAGCAATAATACAGGTTGAACAATACGCCGCTGCCAAAATGAATTGCCCATAAGTTCCTAAGCCACCAACATTCGCGAGACGGGTTCTCCGGGCTTCAGCTTTTTGAGTTGCAGCAAAACATAAAATGACATAGCAATGTTCCCCAACGCCATGATGAGTAAGAACCATACCACCTTGGACGCAAGTCCTGTTTCCTTAAAAACAACCCAAATAAAAAAAGTCAGGAATCCGAAATAGGCATCCCATAGGGTTGCAATGGCCCAAGGATTTGCTTTGTAAGTTGGCCATGCATCCCAAATGCTCATTTGCATGGAAGTCCAGATTGTCATCACAACCATGAATACGAAGATGCCCAGAAAAAGGATTTGTAGCAGTTTTTTCATTGAGGTCCATCCAGAGGCTAACGGAAATCAGCATACTTGTCAATTGACACACGCCAAACCAGTAACTTACAATCGGGCCTTAACATTATGAGTCGAATTGCCGTCATCGGATCAGGGATTTCAGGCATGTCGGCCGCATATTTTCTCAGCCGAAAGTATGAAGTGTGGCTATTTGAAAATCAGAATCGCCTGGGTGGGCACACTCACACCCATGCGATTGATGGCCTTCAGATCGATAGCGGATTCATTGTCTACAACGAACGGACTTATCCGAATCTAGTTCGTCTTTTTCGCGAATTGAAAGTAGAAACTCAGCCTTCAGATATGTCCTTTTCCGTTTTCCACCCAGAGACTGGCTTTGGCTATTCCAGCAACGGCTTAAGCGGTTTTTTCGCAAATCGAAGCAACTTCCTTCGTCCTAGCCACTATCAATTAGGACTGGAAATTCTGCGGTTCAACAAACAAGCCCCGCGACTTCTGGAAAACAACGACCCCATCTCCCTTAGCGACTACCTTTCAAAAGAACAATACAGCCAGAACTTCAAGGACCACTATCTGTTTCCCATGGCCTCCGCAATCTGGTCCACCGCCACTGGCCGAATTGGTGAATTCCCTGCCCTCACTTTGGTCCGCTTTTTCGCCAACCACAATCTACTCAGCGTCGGCCGACATCACACTTGGCAGGCAGTAAAAGGTGGAAGTTCATCATACATAGAACCAATCATCCGCCCCTACAAAAACCGAATTGTACTAGGAGCCAAAATTCAATCCATCGCCACCCATCCTGGCAGCATCCGAATCCAAATGGCCTCGGGAGACGTACTGTCATTTGATGAAGTTGTTCTTGCGTGCAATGCCCAGGAAGCCCTCGGTTTGTTGGATTCGCCAACATCGCGCGAACAGGATGTAATGGGAAACTTCAAAACTTCGGCAAACACGGCTTGTCTCCATACTGACGAATCGCTTCTGCCTAAACCCGGAGTAGCCAGAGCATCTTGGAACTGCATTCTTGGTAGGAATGATGGCGTGACTCTCACTTATGACATGAACCGCTTACAAAACTTGCCTGGCACCATTCAGTACTGCGTCACGTTGAATGCCCAATCAGTGATCGATCCTGCGAAAGTGCTCCGCACAATGCAGTACAATCATCCTCTTTACACCAAACAATCCGTTGCCGCACAGGATCGTTGGAATGAAATCAGCGGTCAACGCCACATCCACTTTTGTGGTGCATACTGGTCCTATGGCTTTCACGAAGATGGCCTGAGTTCTGCCCTTCGAGTCGCCAATCAGCTTGGAGTAAACTGGTGATCCCTGAACCAGCCATCTACGAAGGTACCTTGCGACACCGTCGGCTCAACCCCACTCCGCACGATTTCAGTTATCCAGTTTTCCTTTCGTTCCTTGACGTGGATCACATCCCTGACATGATGAAAGTGTCGCGTTTCGCCAGTTACAATCGCTTCAACTGGACCTCCTTTGTAGAGAAGGATCACTTTGGTGACAGAAATATCTCCCTTCGTAAGAGACTGCAGAAGGACGCCTCAAACCACGGAGTTGAACTCCCCAAAGGTCCAATATTTTTGCTGACGCAACTTCGGTACTTGGGATATGTGTTCAATCCCATTTCGTTCTTCTATTGCTTTGGGCTAACTGGCAATCTGGAAATGGTGCTTGCCGAGGTGAACAATACCTTCGGCGAAACCCACAATTATTGGCTCCACGATGGTTGCCGCATTCCTGCCGAAAATTCATTCCGATACAAAGCAACTAAAGCCTTCCACGTTTCCCCGTTTCTCCCCATGGACCTTGGCTACGAATTCACATTCACAAATCCAGGCGAAACCCTAACTTCTCACATCTCTGTGTTTGAGGACGGCCGCCAGAAATTCGACGCCACCTTAACTCTTAAAAAGCGAGCTTGGACCGCAGAAAACCTGACTAGCGCGTTAATTCGCTTTCCCCTAACAACTGCCATGGTAGTCGCGCGTATCCATTTGCAAGCAGCTCGACTTCTGTTGAAGCGGGTTCCTGTCTTCACACACCCCAACCGGAGGCACGCTGATTAATGGCCGCCTTCCTAGAATCAGTTTTCTTAAAGACCCTCAAAGGCCTTAAAAAAGGATCCCTTGAACTAATTTTCAATGGTGTTCAACACCAGTTTGGCGTTAAAGGTGACTCGCTTAGTGCTGTGATTCATGTCCACGATCCCCTCTTCTTTCGCCGTGCATCGCTCCACGGAGACATCGGCATTGGCGAATCTTTCATGGCCGGAGAATGGTCATCTCCGGATGTTGTCAGCGTCATTCGTTTGGCCATTCGCAATCTGGATCACTTGGAAACCAGCAGCGCCCTATTCAGCATAGTCAGCCACTTTGCTAATCGATTGGCCCACGCGTTGCGGTCGAATTCCATTACCAACAGTAAGAAGAATATTGCGGCCCATTACGATCTCTCCAACGATTTCTTCCGCTTGTTCCTTGATAAAAGCATGATGTACTCCTGCGCCTGGTATGAATCCATAAGCGATTCCCTGGAAACTGCACAATCTCAAAAGCTGGACCGTATCTGCCGGAAATTAAACTTGAAGCCAGGAGAAAGAGTTTTAGAAATCGGTACAGGCTGGGGTGGCTTCGCTCTCCATGCGGCTCGACATTACGGCGCACACGTCACAACCACAACCATCAGCCAGCAACAATTCGATTTGGCCAGCGAACGATTCAAGGCTTTCGATCCTTCCGGCGAACGGATTGAACTTCTTCTCCAGGATTACCGGAAATTGGAGGGTTCCTTCGACAAAATTGTAAGCGTGGAAATGTTTGAGGCCGTCGGTCTTGCTTATTACGATGAGTTTTTCGCCACCTGTGACCGTCTGCTGGCACCCAACGGATCCATGTTGATGCAAACCATCACCATGATCGATCAGAAATTCCCAGCGTATCAACGCTCCTGCGATTGGATTCAAAAATACATTTTCCCTGGCGGAGAGTTGGCGAGCATGGCCGAAATTCTCAAGTCCACGGCCCGTGCAACTCGTCTGACGTTTTTCAATGCAGAGGACATGGGCGCGCACTATGCAATTACTCTTCGTGAGTGGCGACGCCGTTTCTTGTCCCATCGCTCCGAAGTAATAAGACTCGGTTTCGATCAACGCTTCCTATTAATGTGGGAGTTCTACCTGGCATACTGCGAAGGCGCATTCCTTGAACGGCATGTCAGCACAACCCAAGTAATATTCCTTAAAGCCTACGCACAGGAAGGCATGATGGGTGAGCCCTTCGAAGCCAAAATTGCCCGTAGTTTTGCCGCTAAATAATCCCTTCAAAAATTCCTTGTTCTTTATTCTTCCGGACTGCATTCCAAGCAAAGTATCGTCCGTTCATTGCCACGTAAACGCCAGCAGGCAGCACTTGGACAAAGGCCATTGCACATCCAAGATTAAACATCCCATCGGAACTTCCAAATTTATAAGGAACCATTGCCCCCGTCAGCACCACCGTCTTATTCAAATTCGCTTCCCCCAACACTGCGGCAGTCTGCTGCATCGTATCCGTTCCATGCGTTACAACAATCCGCTGGGAAGTAGCGTTCCGGCATTCATCCAGGATCCTTCGCCGATGTTCAGCGTTCATTTCCAAACTATCAATCATCATCAACCGGTTAATCTCCACATCCACCCGGCACCGGCCCAAAACTAGCATATCGCCAACATGCGTTTCCTTAAAAAGCAGCGTGGCCGTAAGTTCGTCATACTCTTTGTCGAAAGTACCGCCAGTGACCACAACCAGAATCTTGTTATCGATCATTTAACACAAATTTAACCTTTCTTGAGCCGGACTCAATTAACTATCTACCCATTTTCGATTGACTTAAGTCTCCTAATAGGATATCTCTATAAAATCTATAATTTTTCCCGGGATGCAAATCAATGCGCTCATGTCTCGCAACCCTCGCCGGCGTAGCACTGTTTTTAGTGCCCGTCTGCGCTCAGGATTCTCGTGCGAAAGTCCAAGGAACCGTTACGCAGGCCAATATTGCAACCGACCAACTACTACGCCCCTATCCTCAATATGGCGCGCTTACTGAGTCCCTGATTGGCGGACTCGACAATCGTTACAAGGCATTGCAAGTTCAAGTACAACGCCCGTTCACAAACGGTTTCAACTTCGTGCTCGGACATAACTACAATTCTGAACGAAATCAGGAATTCTAGGACAACGTGGATTATTACGACAACAGACTAACCTGGCAGCCAGGCCGCAATCCTAAACAGCGACTCACGGCCGCCATCTACGAAGTCCCGTTCGGCAGAGGTAGGAAATTCATGACCGGTGCCAATACCTTCGTCGACGGAGTACTTGGTGGATGGTCCATCAGCGGCCTTTACCAGATCAACACTGGTAACTTCTTACGCTTTGGATGGTTGTCAACGGTGCCGATCCCTCTATTGCAACACCAACCAACGCCCAATGGTTCGACACAAGCAAGTTTGCCAGGATTCCCGCCTTCACCCGGCGCGACAATCCTCTGCAATACTCCAACATCAAAGGGCCACGATACGCCAACACCGATCTCACTCTGGGCAAAGTTTTCCCAATCCGAAAGATCAGCGAAAACTTTAAGTTTGAGTTCAAGGTGGAAGCCTACAACTTAACAAACAGTTTCACCGGCGCAGATCCTGGCACCGACGTGAACACTCCTGCAACCTTCGGCAAGATCACTGCTCAACATCGTGGTATCCTTGGCCGTCAAATTCAATTCAGTGGGAAATTCTCCTTCTAGATTGATTTCGTAAATTGCGTTACAGTGAGGGGACTTCCTAGGGAAGTCCCCTTATTGAGTGGCCATGAATCGAACCGTGTTCCTAACTATACTAGCTCTCACCGCCAGGGCAGCAATGGGCCAATATGCCGGCTCGATTGCTTGCAAAGCTTGCCACCCCGCCCAGTACACCGCTCAATCGCAATCAGGCCATGCAAAAGCATTATCCGGCGGCCCAAGCCTGTGGAACTTTGGCGCAGGCATCCAAGCCATCACACCAGTCAGCAAACTGAACGACGAATACTATCTGGAACACGGTCAAAGCGATTTCAAGGGAGTGAAGGATCTTACCCCAGGCCACACGAATTTCCGCGGCGTTCAATACCGCATAACTGACCCGGGGTCACAAATTATGAAGTGCTTCCAGTGTCATTCCACTGGCCCGTTGAAACTCACAGAATCATTCGCCATTCAACCTACAGAACATGGCGTGCGTTGTGAATCCTGCCATGGCCCCGGAGCAGGTCATATTGAGCAAGGGGGCAGCAAACTTGCCATCTTCAACCCATCGCAAATGAACGCAACCTCCATGAATGATTTCTGTGGCAACTGCCATCGCAAACCAGGAGAGGACACCGATTGGACTGTATCATGGAACACCCGCCACCAGCCCATTTACCTCAATCAGAGCGCCTGTTTTAAAAAATCGAACGGAGCCCTGAAGTGCATCACATGCCACAAGCCTCATGAGCCACTG
>JAYUSZ010000262.1:0-26306 GCA_043755435.1 Bryobacterales bacterium
TCGGTTGTTTCGTCCATTCCTAAATCTGCTTTCGACCATGCCCGTACACTGCGCATGACAGAATGGCAGGTTGTCTGGGACGTAGTAATTCTTGGAACCATGGACCAAGCCATAGAAGTGTTCCGTCAAAATGCGGCGATTGGTTGGATGATGCTAACCATGGTGGAAGGTATTTCCCGATCGGAAGGCGGCATCGGCGCCATGTTACTCAATCAGAATAAACACTTTCATTTGGCAGAAGTGTTTGCTATTCAGATTCTGATTTTATTTGTTGGCTTGGTGCAGGATTATGGAATTGGTATTTTCAAGAAACTGGTCTGCCCGTGGGCAAATCTAACGCTGGAGCGCCAGTAAGGAATGTCCGACAAGTACCAATATTCCCTTGAAGAATCGATCTTGAAAGTTGAGGAAGCGTCGCTTGTTTTAGGCGGCAACCTCATCCTGGATAGAGTGTCCTTCGAGATCCGCAACATCACTCGCCCCGATGCAATTGCGGGACAAGTGATTGGCCTGCTAGGCCCTTCCGGCATTGGCAAGACGCAACTGTTTCACTTACTCGCAGGGTTGAAGCAGCCAACTTCGGGCCGCGTCCTGATTGGCGATCCAGGGGTGCCGGTGAAGCGCGGCATGGTGGGTGTGGTTGCCCAGCACTATCCGCTGTTCATGCACCGCACGGTGATGGGAAATTTGATGATCGCCGGGCAACGTTCCGGCAAATCAGAGGCCGAATACAAGACGAAGGCGCACTCATTGCTGGAAGAGTTCAAGTTGCTGGATCGTGCCGATCACTACCCTGCGCAGCTTTCCGGGGGCCAACGGCAGCGGGTGGCGATTGCTCAGCAAATTATGTGCAGTGAATCTTTCCTGCTGATGGACGAACCTTTCAGCGGGCTTGACCTGATAGCCCTGCGCAAAGTGCAGGAACTGATCCACGGCATTTCAACAGCCCATGAATTGAACACGATTTTTGTGGTTACGCACGACATCACCTCGGCACTCGAAGTGTGCGATACCCTCTTACTGCTGGGTCGGAATTCAGACGAAAACGGCAAGTTCAAACCAGGAGCTAGCATTCAGGCAACTTATAATCTGATAGACCGTGGACTTGCCTGGCGGAAGGACATTTCCGCAACTCCTGAATTTGTAATATGCCTCGCGGAAATCAGAAATCGTTTCGCGCTGCTTTGATCGGGGCTTGGCGATACTAAAATAGATAAGACCCGGATGGCAGATCAAACTGAACCCAACTACTTTAAGGAAGCCTTCCAATGGCAGTACAACCTCATTGGATTGGGCGGAGCTGTAGCCGCATCGGTGATTTCGATGAATCCGCTGCCCCTCATTTTGGCGGCTGGTGTGGAACTGATGTATTTGGCAACGGTGCCCGCCATGCCCCGGTTCCAACGCCTGATCCGATCGCGCCAGTTTGAGCTGAATAAGGACGCACAGGACGAAAATCTTAAGAAGATGTTGTACGCACTTCCGCAGCCGCGGCGTGATCGCTATCAACAGTTGGAGCAACTATGCGCCGTCATCCGGGCCAATCTGGCGCGTCTTTCGTCTTCATCTCAAATGTTTGTTGGCCAACTGGATGGAAGGTTGAATGGACTGCTTGCAGCTTTTGTAAGGCTTGCCAATCATGACATGCAGCACATTCAGTATCTGAACGTCACCAATCCAGATTCCATCCGGCGTGAGGCTGAAGCACTGGCAGCACACTTGTCGAAAGAAACCCCGCGCGTGCAGGAAGTAAACAAAAAACGGATTGAGATTCTGAATAAGCGGCTGGAAAAGTACAGCAAGATTAGTGAGAACCGTCAGGTGATTGACGCGCAGTGCCACGCCATTGAAGATGTGCTGCAACTCATCCGTGAGCAATCCATGACCATGGAAGATCCACAACAACTTTCCGAACGCTTGGAGACTTTGGTCCGCGACGTAGAATCGACCGAAGACTCTGTTCGTGAGGTGGAAGCAATTTTCCAGATGAGTCCGGAATTGGACGGGCAGAGCGAGTCGATGCCGTACTCAGGCCGTGACCGCATTAACAGCTGAAATCAAAATGGAACAACTTCCCAATTGGGCCAAACAACTTTCTGAGCGTTATTATTCGGGAGCATTCAGCACCTTTGTTGTGCATGGCAATGTGAACGATCTGGTTTTAAGCGAACCTCCCCGCGGAAAGCGCACCTATCTTCCCCTGCAAAAGTTTTTGCAAACGGTCCTGTTTGCCCAGCGCGATGCTGTGATCTGTTATGACCGTGGTGGTGGCCTTACATTCGCCACCGCTGAAATGCAGAATGATTTTCGCAATGCGCTGACTGGCTATGATTCGTTCCACGGCACTAAGTACTCACAGGCTTTGCCTCGCAATCCAGATGGTGTGCTGACCATTCTGGACAATTACATGCGGCTGCGATTAAATGACAATCGTAAGATCGCACTGATCATTGAATATGCTGACACCATAGTGCCCGCAGGCGATGTTGGTGGCATGACTCCTGACGACCGGAATGCGCTGGTTATTCTGCAGCGCTGGGCGCACAATCCATTGTTCAAGCAGTCGGACGTGACCATTGTGCTGGTGTCTGAAAATATCGTGGAGCTGAACCAGGACATCGTTCAGCATCCCGGTGTGAGTGCCATCGCAATCCCCATTCCTGATGAAGCGGATCGGCTGGAGTTTTTGGAATGGCAGCTGGCGGAATCGCCATTGCCCACTGGTTCTGATGTTACAGTACCAGTGCTAGGCAAACTTACTGCCGGGCTGAAGCGAGTCCAACTGCAGAGCCTTGCATTGCACGCTGCGCGCAATCGGCAACCACTTACACTGGCCTACATGTCGGTGAAAAAGAAAGAACTGATTGAAGCGGAAGCTGGCGGCATGCTGGAGTTCGTGCAAAGCCGCTGGAATCTTTCTATGGTGGCCGGTTCTGCCGCAGCGAAACAGAAGTTGGCTGATGCTGTGACAGCCATTCGTTTGGGCCGTACTGACATTTTGCCAATGGGTTATGTGATCTGTGGACCAGTGGGCACAGGTAAAACGTTTCTAGTCAATTGCCTGGCTGGAGAAATTGGAATTCCGGCAGTGACGCTGAAGAATTTTCGTTCCATGTGGCAAGGCCAGACGGAAGCGAATCTGGAGCGAGTGCTGGCGCTGCTGAAGGCGATGAGTCCTATTGTGGTGATCGTGGATGAAGCTGATGCGCAACTGGGGGACCGGTCGTCGTCGGGTGATTCGGGAGTGAACAATCGCGTGTTCGCTCAAATTGCCCAGTTCATGGGGAACACGGAATATCGTGGTAAAGTCATCTGGTTCTTGCTTACCTGCCGCCCTGACCTATTACCAGTTGATCTTAAACGGCAGGGCCGGGCTGAAGAGCATCTTGGACTGTTTTACCCCGATACGAACGACGATCGGCTGGCAATGCTCCGTGCCATGCAGAAGAAGACGGGCACTAGTTTCACTCCGGCTGAAGAAGCGGAGAAGGCGTTTCTTGATCATGCTGCCGCCCTTTCCGGTGCGGATATTGAAGCCCTGCTGGTGCGGTCGAAAATGCGTGCAGTGCTGGCGGGCAAGGCTGCACCCGATGCCACTGACTTGCATGCTGCGCTCTTAGATTTCATTCCAGCTGCATCCCCGGCTGAGATTGAATTACAGAACCTTGTGGCTGTTCTGGAGTGCACTAGCCGTGCATTGCTGCCGGAAGTCTACAAGAGTGCGGAGCGGGGTGAGTTGATCCGTCGGGTAAATGAATTGAAGATGATGTTGGGGAGTTGATTCGCCGCCCGCCTACCATTGCTCGATTGGTTAATGTATGCTTTAGCGATGACTCGCTTTGTGTCCTTTTTCGTGGCGATCGCCCTGATTGCTTCCAATTCCAATGCTCAAGTTCTTTACGGAACCCTGGTGGGAAACGTTAAGGACTCCACCGATGCGGCTGTCCCGGATGCCAGAGTTGTGGTTAAACAAACTGTTACCGGTCTTACTCGTGAAACAACGACGAACGACGCTGGCCAGTTCCAGTTTCCAACACTTCCCGGCGGAATTTACGAGTTCACCGCCACCCGCACTGGGTTCACTGTGTTCAGTGCGAAGGACGTAAGTATCTCTGCTAACTCGGCCACTCGTCTAGATGTAACGCTGCAAGTTGGTGCAGTGTCTGAATCCATCAAGGTGGAAGCAACGGCTGCAGCATTGCAAACGGACCGCGCTGAAGTGCGGGCTGAAATCACGTCCCAACAATTTGCAAATGCGCCTTTGCCGCCCGGCCGCAACTACACTCAAATGTTTAAGACCCTCCCCGGGTTTGGCTCGCCGCGCAACGGCAATGGTCCATCGGTTGATCCATCCAGAGCGGCTATTTATAGTGTTAACGGAACCTCGAATAGTTCCAATGCGGTTCGAATTGAAGGTGCTGGCGTGAACCAGATTTGGCTGCCGCACCTGCCAGGATATACTCCAGCACTTGAATCTATTGAAGCGGTGAATATCACCAGCAATTCCTTCGACGCCGAAACTGGCTTGGCCGGCGGTGCAGCAGTGAATGTACAGATCAAGAGCGGTACCAATGGGTTTCATGGTTCAGCCTTTGAGTTTCACAACAGCAATGCAACCAAGGCCAAGCCATTCTTCTTACCTGTGGGCGAGCGTAAGCCTAAAGCGATTTTCAATCAAATGGGCGGCACCATCGGCGGACCGATCATCCGGAACAAGCTATTCTTCTTTGGAAGCTACGAGGGCACTTGGGATCGCCAATTCGCCTCGCGTATTGAAACGCTTCCAACTGCGGCAATCCGCCGCGGTGACATGTCTGCTTCTCCAACCTTGATTTACGATCCAACCACTGGAACCGCAGCAGGAACAGGGCGCACCCCGTTTCCAAATCAGCAGATTCCCACAGCGCGCATGGATCCAGTAGCGCTGAAGGTCCAGAGTATGTTGATCAATCCAACGAGTCCGGATCTGTTAACAGCCAATCTGTTTGCACAGGGCAACTATGCTTTCAACTCCAAGAAATTCGATGGCAAGATCAACTGGAACCCAGGAACCAAGCTAACCATGTTCGCCCGGGGTGGGGTGCAGGATCATCGCTTTGAAAGTGGTGGCGTGCTTGGTGAATTGATCGGAGTGCCATTTTTTAGCGCCGCGTCTGTTGCTGGACCCACTTATGGAACAACCGGCAACGCAGCCGTTGGCGCTACCTACGTCATTTCCCCTTCGCTCATTTTCGATGGCAACTTCGGCTTTACTGCTTATGATGCAAACTCCAATGAAAACGGCTTGGGCAAGAATTTGGGGCGTGACCTGTTAGGAATTCCTGGCACCAATGGAACCCGCTTTTTCGAAAGCGGTTTGCCGCGATTTGTCGTTTCCAGTTATACAACGATGGGAGCACAAGGCAACTCCACGCGCCCGTTCTTTAATCGAGATCCACGCTATAACGGTGTAGGAAACGTTACCTGGACCAAGGGCAAACACAATGTCCGTTTCGGTGCTGATAGCTCATTCCAACAACTCAACCACACTCAAGCGGAGTTTGTTGGAGCACTGCATGGACCAGCAGGTGGGTTCACATTCTCTGGCGGACCAACCACCATTTCCGGTGGAGCAGCTCCGAACCAATTCAACTCATGGGCTTCGTTCCTGATCGGCGCACCTTCAGCTTTGGGACGCACTTTGCAGGTGCCTGAAGAATACAACGTAAGAACCACCATGCATAGTCTTTATCTGCGCGATCAGTGGCAAGCTACCCGCAAGGTTACTGTGTCGCTTGGCACGCGATGGGAATATTTCCCCATGCCTGGACGTGTTGGCCGCGGATTAGAAAAGTACAATGTCAACACAAACAAGATGGAAGTGTGTGGCGTTGGGAACATACCAACGGATTGCGGTGTTGGCCAAAGTAAGCGGCTCTTTGCGCCGCGTGCGGGCATTGCTTGGCGAGTTACAGATGACTTTGTAGTGCGTGCCGGTTATGGCATTACCATCGATCCTTACAGCCTTGCCAGGCCCATGAGGACTAACTTTCCAATGCTTGTTGTCTTGAATGTCAACGGTCCAAATACGTTTACTCCAGCAGGCCGGCTTCGCGACGGGATTCCGCTGATTGCCGAACCAGTACTGGGCAATGGCATCGTCGATATTGGTGCGCAGGTTGCAGCCAATTCTCTGGGAAACAAGTTCGAGCGGGGATATGTGCAGAGCTGGAATTTCACTCTGCAGAAGCGTCTGGCATTGGGATTTGTTGGTCAGGCCGGCTATGTGGCCACTCGCCAAAATAATCAGATCGGGTTCCGTGAGTTGAATTACGCGCCAGTAAATGGCGGCCAGAACGGGCGTCTTCTAGCTGTGAAATTTGGACGCACCGCAGAAACCCGGGAAGCAGCACCTATCGGCAATTCACACTACGACAGCTTGCAGACTTCACTAGAGCGGCGCTTTTCCAACGGCCTTCAATTTGGTGCGTCTTACACCTGGTCGAAATCCATAGGAATTTGTTGCACCCAAAATAGTGACGGCCTTGCGGCGATTCAAATTCCGGAATTCTACGGTCTCAACAGGTCCGTCAGCAACGCCGATCAACCTCATAACCTGGTGATGAATGGGAACTGGCAGTTGCCGTTCGGTAAGGGGAAGCGTTGGGCCACAAGTGGTCCTAAGTCCTGGCTGGCCGGCGGTTGGCAAGTGAATGCGATTTACACTGCCGCTTCTGGCACGCCTTTTTCTGTATCAGCATCAGGCACGTCGCTAAATGCACCGGGCAGCACACAGCGTGCGGATCAGGTGAAGGAATCAGTGACTAAGCTTGGGGGCACCGGGCGCGGGCTTTCGTTCTTTGATCCTTTTGCATTTAGGGCGGTCACTGCAGCACGATTCGGAACTGCGGGATTCAATTCCCTGCGTGGGCCGGGCATTGCCAATGTGGATGTCGGGCTTTTCCGCGAATTCACGATCACTGAAAGACTCAAGATGCAGTTTCGAGCGGAAGCATTCAATTTCACCAACACACCGCACTTTTCCAATCCAGGGGCAAACGTCTCAAACCTGCAGTTGAATGGTGATGGTTCAGTGCGCAATTTAGGCGGCTTCACCGAAATTACTGGCTTACAAAGCACGGGCCGTGATGGTATTGACGAACGTGTTTTCAGGCTTGGTTTGCGAGTAAGTTTCTAAACGCCACTCATGCGTCTGCAACTCGCGATGATCTACGTGAAGGACCTTCCGAGGATGGCTGGATTTTACGGCGATACCCTTGGCCTTAAAGCTATCGATTCCACCCGCACTGAGTCGTGGGTGGAATTTGATACGGGAGGAATTGTGCTTGGTCTCCATGCAATTCCTTCCCATATTGCCGATCAGATTGAGATCACATCGCCACCCCAGGTTCGCGAAGAAACTCCTATTAAATTGGTGTTCGCCGTAGCTGATGTGAAGGCCGAATTCGAGCGGTTGAGTGCGCTGGATGTTGTGGTGACTCTACGTCCGTGGGGTACTTGCGATGGCGTGGACCCAGAAGGCAACGTTTTTCAGATCTGCAACGCAGCAACTTAACCCTCAGTTGCTCTGACCTTTCGAGCCATGAAGCTGGTTGCTATTGCCATCAGAATGAATGAAACAGCAATGTGGTCAGCTAATCCAGCCAAGCCTTGTTTACCCATTGCAAATTTGAATGTGGCGTCGGCCACGCACCCCCAGGTGATCAGTTCCAGGGCGCGGTAAGTGTCGTTCCGTACCCAATTGCGAACCAGCCAGCCAAAACAAAATGACAGCAATATCGCCACAGCATAGGCCGGTTCTGGAGTGCCGCGCTTATATTCATAGCTCCAATACCGCGCTGAATCGAGCATGGTTGCGGCAAAGGTCGTTGTAAGTGCAACATGCCAGCCTAGCCAACGGAATCGAGTAATTAGAATAAGAATCGCTCCACCAATTAGCAGATAGGTAAAGCGGGTTCCAACATTCCTGCTCAGCCAGAAAGTCAGTGCTGTTAGAACGGCGGCAGCAGGAAGCTCAACATAAGCCGGCGGTGAATCTATGAGTGGCTCTGCAGATGGTAAGTCAGAATGCCTCCAGGCCCAGGCAATCGCCCCGCCGAAACAAAAGCCGAAGAAAAACTCCATGTACTTCCACCAATGAAGGTTCAGGTCCGGGAAGTAGATGCGACCCACACCTTGAATCGCTCCGCCGAAACCGAACCCAACGAAGCCGCCCACAAAGCCGGCAAGCGCTAAGCGCAGTGCGGGTTGCAAGTGTTGTTGATATCCCAACCAAACCAGCAAAGCCAGACCGGCAAGCAGGAATCCAAACCAGATCTCGGCACGCGGCTTGTCGTTCAAATTGGAAAAGTAAACAAGCTTCGGTTCGTTGAAAAACTTCCAACCTATCTGGGTGGCAATGGCCATGGCAATGGACCCGCCAACCACCAGTCGCGTTGAAGGGGTAAAAGCCATTCCAATCACTGCGCCTGCTACGAGTCCCCAGATACCACCCTTCAGAGCAAGTCCAAGGAATCCCCACCAGAAAGTTTCCGCATGGACGATGAAGCCTACCGTTTGACCATAAGTCATTTCGCCGCCGATGCCGACCCCAACAGCGGCAAACGCCGCAACTATGGCCGCATCCTGACGCTTATAAAGCAAGCATAGGCATAGAGCAACCATCGCACCGGGGATCATTGCGCCAAACGGGCCGCCACCAATGAATCCGCGAAGTCCCCAGCCGAGCATCATGGCTACGGCGGGGAGCAGGAAGGAAAATGGTTGGTTTGCGTTAGAAGGCACCCTACCAACATAAACCTAAAACACGGTAAGGTGTCTAAGCCACTAACAACTTTGCAGGCACCAGTTCTGCGATTGACTCCACAATACTGGTTGGAGCGAACGGGTAATCCTGCAAGCTTTCCCGCGTGCTGGATCCTGTCAGGACCAGTATGCTGCGAAACCCAAGATCAGTTGCTCCGCGGATATCGGTTTCCATTGTGTCGCCGATCATAGTAACTTCATCAGTAGCAAGATCAATGCGTTTTCGCGCGGCGCGCATCATAAATGGATTCGGCTTTCCCACGTGGTAAGCCTTCTTGCCGCTGGCCGATTCCAGCAAAGCCACAATCGCCCCACAGCCCGGACGAGGACCATTGTCGGTTGGGCACCATGTATCGGAATTCGTAGAAATCAGGCTGGCTCCATTGGCAAGTTGCCGATGGGCACGTTCTACCATTTCAAAGTTCAACACTCTGCCTTCACCAACAATGACGTAATCGGGATCTTCCATGCTGATTGCATACCCCACCTCGCTGAGGGCCGTCAGCAAGCCGCCTTCGCCGATGACAAATGCAGTGCCTTTCGGCTTTTGACGAGTTACAAATTCAGCCGTGGCTTGCGCGGCGGTATAGACGTGTTCAGTGCTGGTATCGATGCCGTGCTTTTTCAACTTGAAGACAACATCGAGCGGTGTGTATGCTGAGTTATTCGTTAGGAACAAATACGGAATATGTTCCATTTGCAGGTAGCGGATGAATTCCGCTGCCCCTGGGATCGCGGCGGATCCTCTATAGATCACTCCATCCATATCGATCAAATATCCATGTCGCATCATAGTTCTCCTGAATGCTTGTAGTTTTAGTTTTTTAGGGAAGGCTCGAAACGGAGCCACTCGGAGACGGGGAGAATTTTTACTGCAGCGAGCGGAAAAAACAAGGCTGGCTTGGCCGCAACTAGCGGCACCTCTTCATTATAACAGGCCGTGAACTACTTCTTCGAAGGGCTCCAGGGCATCGACAAAAAAATGATCTTTCGCTTCTACCCAATGGACTTCCGGGGCAGGGGAAAGTTGCTCCATTACTTTTTCAAATTCCGGCCTGGGGCCGAATTCGTCGTTGGTGGAATGGATGAACACGCGTGGCGATGCATAGGGGGAAAGAAGATAGCTGATGTCAGCATAAACGGTTGGAAAGCCCACGGCGATGACGCGCCTGGGGCCCGGGTCACGGCCGATCTTCAAGGCGATTCTTGATCCAAAGGAAAAACCGGCAACAGTGTAGGGCAGTTCTGGATAGCGTTCGCGCAAAACGGCCAGGCAAGCACGAGCATCAAGTTCTTCACCGACCCCTTTATCGTAAACACCTTCGCTGAGATTCACGCCCCGGTAGTTAAAGCGCAACACCACTGCACCAGACCTTCTCAGGCCTCGTGCCAGACGATATACAACTTTGGTGTGCATAGTGCCGCCGTGCTGCGGATGCGGATGGCAAACCAGCGCCACTTGTTGCGGAGCGCCTTCTTCCGGTTCTTCCAGCAAGGCTTCCAAACGGCCGGCTGGTCCGGCGATCATCAACGATTCGATTTTACGAGGCATGCTTAATTGGAACGGAAATTGGTGAACTGAATTTCCACATCGAATTCCTTGCCACGTAATAATGCAATCACTTCCTGCAACGTATCGCGATCTTTGCTGGCAATACGCACCAAGTCTCCGTTAATGGATGCTTGCGCCTTTTTTTTCGAGTCCTTAATCAGCGCCACAATTTTCTTTGCGCTTTCCATGGGGATGCCTTGCTGGATCTTTACTTCCTGGCGGACTGAATTGTGCGAGGCAGGAATGATAGGCCCGTACTCAAAGTTTTTCACTGCCACATTGCGTTTAATCAGCTTCGTTTGCAGGATGTCAATGACGGCCTTCAGCTTGAATTCGTCCGCACTGGCAAGCGTCATCTTCATATCTTTCTCGTTCAATTCGATGGTCGATTTCGAATCCTTCAAATCGTAGCGGGTGATAATTTCCTTCATCGCCTGGGAAATGGCGTTCACCACTTCCGGCATTTCAATCTTTGAAACTACGTCGAAACTGTTATCGGGCATCCGTATTCCTTGAGTGCAATTATAACCTTTGAATGAAGCTGGTTGCCGTGCAATGGTGAATCAAGCTTCGCAAAGCTATCCAGGATCCGGTCATGACAACAACGATCTAGTCTGTGCGAATCACGAAGCTACCAAGCGATGGTGTCACCACAGATTCCACGAACCAGGTTCGGCCCGTTGCGGCAAATTGTTGCTGTGAATTTAAGTGAAATCTGCTCCCATTGTTACTATGAATGGCTTTACCTCATTCGATATGACTGCTAGAATCTAGCAATGCCCAAGCCTGATCGCTTTGTAGAGCACTGTATCGAACGCTGCTCCCCCCTGGGCCGTATTGATTATCGGTACATGTTCGGTGGCTGGTGCCTCTATTGCGACGGTACAGTTTTTGCTCTCATAGCTGACGGCGCGTTGTACCTAAAAGGGGACGACCAAAACATCCCAGCCTTCGAGGCGAGGAACCTCCAAGCCTTCCGCCCATTTCCAGACAAGCCGGAAACAATGAAGTATTTCCAGGCGCCTTCTGAGATTTTTGAGGATGACGACGCACTTCGCCTGTGGGCTGGCGGTGCAATCGCCGCAGGCCTTCGCGGGAAAGCTAAAAAGAAAAAGCTCGTGAAGTTAGGCTAAGCCTGTATTTTCTAAGTTCCTGTAACTGGCCACAGTAACTCGTTGCTCCTCGTTCCACAAGGTCGCTTCATCAGTAGCCCGCATAGACCAAAGCAGTGAACCCGCATAGCCAAGCTCACGCACTTTTCGCAATCTTTGGTCCAATGATTGCGTTTCACAAGGCCATGCCATCCCAGGCGCTGAAGCAAATTCACCCACCAGGCAAGGCTGAATTGTAACTGCTGCCGCCTCAGGCAACTCTGCCCCACCCTGCGCATAGTAGTGAAATTGCTGAACCCCAATCCCCAGATCCTCAGCATCCCAATCGCCGATTGTGTCCCAATGAGCAAAACCCACCGTCGAAAGAAATCCCCGAACATTGATCCTTGCCACCGATTCGCGAATGTAAGCTTTCATATCGCTCCTCGAAACCGTTTTGTTGTCGCTTGCCCGCTCCCAAAACTTCCACAGTGATCCGCTTGTGCACCACTCCGGTTCATTAATCGGCTCCCATGCGTAAATTGAATTCGGGTAAGCCTGCGAAGCTTCAAGCAGCGGCTCCAACACCGTGTCCAGAAAAATGCGCCGCTGAATTTCGTCCTGCAACGCCGCAGCACGCCCGCACTTCGCCAACCCCTCACCGACTTTCTTCATTGGAAAACACCAATGAAAGTCAATCAATGATGGTAGAAGCTTCACGCCGGCATCAGAGCATAACTTAAGTACCGCACTGAAATCAGCCACAATATCGCGAATTGTCTTGTCACCTGGAGGCAACACCAGAAAGCGTCCGTCCTCTTGCGGGGCAAAGTCGCCGGTTCCATAAGCAAGGCCATCTGCCAACACAAACCACCGGACCACATCCATTCCCAAAGCCCGTAAAACTTTCAAGTCTTTCGCGAGCTCTATCTGTTGCGTGGCCCGGAACGAAGCGCGATCCAGCCCCCCGGTCCAACCCGCAGGAGGTTCGCCAAAATCCCACCCGTAGTTAATCCACGGATAGTTAATGCCCGTTACGGTTCCAGATACTTTTGCAGCCATCCCAATACCTCTTCCATGTGCTTGCGATTGTTCTCGCCTTTTAAAATCCAGTGCCCTTCGTCAGGGAACAACAACAGCCTCGTTGGCACTTTGCGCCGCTGAAGAATTTTGAAAGTAGTCATGCTCTCAGACATGGGTACGCGGAAATCCAACTCACCTTGCGTAATCAAGGTTGGCGTCTTGAAGCTTCCGGAATAGCGCACGGGACTCTGATCATTCCACTGCCCACCCTTCTCCCAAACAGGCCCACCCATGCGCAGTTCGCGATCTAACCCGCCATCGTTGGTCCCATACTGCGATTCGTTGTTCACCGCCCCAGCATGATTCACCAGGCACCGGAATTGATTCGTATGTCCGTTAAACCAGTTCATCAAATAGCCACCATAACTAGCTCCGGCCGCTGCCTGCCGCGTTGAATCGATGAATGGGTATTTCTTCAACGCCACCTCAATTGCTTCCAAAATCTCACTGGCAGGGCCCCGCAACACATCGCGCTCCACATCATCGGCAAACTTTTCCCCAAAGCCGGTGGACCCTGTGTAGTTGGTCTGCAGCATCACATACCCGCGACTTACTAGCAGCTGGTTATTCCACCGCGTAGAAAAAGCATCTTTCGACATACTATTCGGCCCTCCGTGTGGAAAGATCAACAAAGGATACTTTTTCGAAGGATCGAAATGGGGAGGATAAGTCATCAGGTTGTGAATCTTCTTCCCATTTTTCGCCGTAAACCAAAAATGTTCCGAAGGCCGTGTATCTATTTGCGCCAGCCGCTCTGCATCAAAGCTCGTCAGCATTTTATGATTGCCACTAGCCGCATCTACCAGCACGATTTGCGGAGGAAGTGCCGCCGTTCCATATCGTGCAATCAACCCTTTCCCAATGGGGTTCGGATTGTTGTAGCCCTTCGCGATTTCCTTCGGCACGCCGCCTTGCGCTGGTATCGTAAGGAACTTATCGAAGCCGTCATCCTCAGCTTCCACATACAAGGTAGACCCATCGCTCGAACTCTTGAAGGAACTTACTGAGCGGTCCCAACCGCCCGCCAACTCAACGACCTTGGTCGGCGAGTCCACGCGCACCAACCTCGAAAGTGAATAAAGCCGTCCCGCTGCAGGGCTTCGCCTCGCCAGCGCATACAGTGTCTTCCCGTCAGGACTAAACTGAGGATCGGAATATTCGCTACCCGCAGGAGTAAGTCTCACCGGCTCGCCGCCAGCCGCATCCACTCGATACAAGTGCGATTCCACATTTGAGGACATTGTCTGATCCCGATTGGCGATCGCCGCGAATACAATCCACTTTCCATCGGACGCCCAAACTGGTTGCGAGTTCTGTTCTGCTGACCCCTGGAACAGTCCGCTAAATCCAGGCATAGCAGCTAGCCTTGTTCCTGCCAGAATGTCCTTCGCCTTTGCTTCTGCGGCAAGCTCCTGAACAAACACATGCGACGATGTGTCATCCAGCCATGCATTCCAAAACCGGATCGGAAATTTGTCATAAACCCGTGCATTGTATTTCCTTCCTTTTTGGTCACCGGCAACCTTCTTGTTTGCCTCATCATCCTTTGCACCCGGGTAAGTATTGCTCTCAAACAAGATTGCCTTTCCGTCGGGCCTCCATTGTGGACCACGTGCTCCAGTGGAAAGGCTTGTTACGCGCTCTGCTTCTCCGCCCTGCAAGGAAAGCACGTAGATTTGCGCCACCTCGTCACCTTCCCGTTTGGCTGAAAATGCGATCCGCCCGCCGTCTGGACTGAACACGGCACCAGATTCTCCTCCGCGTGTTGCCGTCAATCGACGTGCCGGGGCACTGCCGTCAGTACTCACAATCCACAAATCAGAAATTGTCTTTGCCGGATCGTAATCCGGTTCGGTGACAGTGAAAATCGCCTGCTTGCCGTCAGGACTTACAACGGGTTCGCCCACACGCTTCATCAACCAAACATCTTCGTGTGTCATTGCGCGCTTGTCAGCAGCAAGTACCCCGCACGCCAGAACCAGTCCGAGTATTGTCACGGTAGTCATAATGCTCATTAATATGGCCTCTTTATTTACTCTTTCTAACAATAACGACTGGTTCAATCTGCGGTTTGATCACCGCAACATCCAGTTTCGCCATTTCTTCGACTAACTCATGGAACATTGCTTCGCCTTCATAAAGTCCAACCACAGCACCACCCGAACCAGCAAAGTTAGACGAAGCTCCCACCCGTCGCGAGTATTGAATCATGTCCAAATTGCCCGGACTGATCCTATACAATGATGCTCGGAGGTCAAAATTCTTATTGAGTAGCTGGTGTAACTTCCCCCTATCTCCTTCTAGCAACGCAACCCGTCCTTGTTCAGCGTAACTGGCCCATTGATTCATGGCATCCACAATCGCCGGCTCCTGCTGGTTCCACCGTTCCCGGATGTTATTGTGAAAAACTTCCGTTCCCTCGCTTAAACTACGGCGATAAGCCAGATACACACCTTGCATCAAGCGCGGGTTAAGATGTTCGTAGTTTCCATAACCTTTTCCTGTCATGAGTTGCTTGTCGAAATCCATATACACTAAGCCTTCATATGCTTGAATGACTCTATCCTGTAACCCCGCGCTAACTCCCAATTCTACTGTTTCTGCCTCAAGTGCAATATTCGCCAAAATGGGAAGTGGCAATTCAACGGCATAGTATTCACAGATAGCCCTCAAAGCTGCAGTAACTATGGCCGAGGAACCGCCCATGCCTAACCTAAGCGGTACTGTAGACTCATATTCGAGTGTAAAGTTCCGGTCAGGTAACTCGATTCCATTCTCCCTGCAATAGTCCATGAAACGAACAAGTAGTGCTTGAATGATTCGGATACCGCCATAGTAGCCGCGCCATCGTGTGGTTTGATACAGGTCATCCAGGTTTTCAAAAATAGGCATATCCGCCTTAGATTGCTTGATTTCCAATCGCGCACTAGGATACAGCAGGACTCGCGCACGGAAGTTCCGCACAAGAAGGGCTATGGTTTTACCGTAGTAACCATCACTGGGATTCCCTAAGAAACCGGCCCGCGCATAGGCATATTTTTCAATCACGTTGCCATCTCTCCCTTAAGCAGCCAAAGCATTATTATGCGCCAAGACATACTATTGAGGATATGCGAATTGTGTTGCAGCGGGCAAAGCAAGCCCGCGTTGAAGTGGATGGTAACGTTACTGGGGAAATTTCCCATGGACTGGTAGTGTTTGTTGGAGTAGGCAAAGAGGATGACCATGGTGATGCTGATCTGTTAGTCGATAAAATCGCTAATCTGCGCATCTTCAACGATTCCGAAGGGAAGATGAACTTGAATGTCGAACAGGTTAGCGGCTCGCTGTTGATTGTTTCTCAATTTACTTTGTATGGCAGTATTAGCCGTGGCCGAAGGCCAAGTTTCGATCAAGCTGCTCCTCCTGAAAAAGCGCAGGTTTTGTATGATTACTTCGTACAAACAGCCAGATTACGTGGCCTGAAGGTCGAGACCGGAGTATTCAGGGCCTCGATGCAAGTTCATTTAATTAATGATGGCCCTGTAACTATTTTGTCAGATTCAAAAACTATGTGATACACTAACCCGTGCGTAACAGTTTTATCAGTTACTAACGTCTGGGGAGCAAGAGGTAAACAAACGGGACATGAGTAAAGCAATGAGCAGTCTAGCCGCTTACTACGTAGCGGCCTTGAAAGGACTGGAACAAGAGAAAAGCCGCCTGGATGAAGAAATTCGTCAGGTACGGTCACTATTGGCTCGTCATACCGGCGTAGGCGCCAAAGCATCGAATGATGCTGGTCCATCTGCCGTAGCTAAAAAGCCGCGCAAGAAGCGGGAACTTAGCGCTTCCGCTAGAGCGCGCATCGCCGCTGCGCAGAAAAAGCGCTGGGCTGAATTCCGCAAAGGTCAAAAAGGCTAACAGCTTATATATCCGAGGGGCGCCAGTTGAACTGGTTCATGACTTGTTCAATCTACCCTGCGCCCCTTATTTTCCCTTCTCGAAAAACTTTACTTACTTTTCCCTGTGGACGTGAGTAACTGAATCAATTCCTTTCCAAAAATGTTGTGTCTGTGGGTCATTTCAGGAATTTTCTAAGGCCGCGATAATGTAGTCAGGAATCGGATATTCCTGGTGATGAAAGTCGAAGGGCTTCCGGTGCAGCTTCGTGCCAGTATACGGCTGCGCCAGCCAATTCACCGAACTATTTTCCTCAAGTCCCTTTCACTTTCAATAGGAAGACAAAAACCGCTGCGTAGCGTGCGCGGCCGGCGGTATATTCCTACTCACTTACGGACTTTGTTTTGGGAAGCACACAGAGTGCTTTGCATTATCGTTCGCATCGCCGATAGCAGTATTTTCTAAGCCTTAGACTTAACCGCCTCGTATGCCGCCAACATATCTGCCAGCGCAATCCCGTTAATAGTCATCCCGTCCGTCAAACTCTCAACAATACAAGCGCCGCTTAAGTCCGCCTGGCTGATTAGCAATCCTGAAAGATTTGCTTCATGAATAGTAGCTCCCGCAAGGCTTACATCCTTGAACGCCGCTCCTTTAAGATTCACATCAACAAAAATCGACCCGGACATATCGGCATTCCTCGCCTCAACGCGTTGCTTGATCTGCTCCAGTTTCATCGCTGTCGCACTGTTCATTGGGGTCCTACCTTATGTACATGAACTCATTCAGATTCAGCAGCACATGCGTGAACGCCTCCAGCTTTTGCGTTTCCAGAAACACTAATGCCAGCGTCCGCTCCGCATCCGTCGGCGCACGGGACAACGCAAGTTCATAGCTCATTCGAACCTGTTCGTCCTTACCTGTCGACGACGCCTGAATCCGCTCCGCCAGCTTACCTGCCTGCCGCAGAATGAACTCATCATTCATCAACATCAAAGCCTGAGTAGGCACCGTGGAACTGTTCCGTTGCGTGCAGGAAATGTTCTGGTCCGGCAGGTCGAACACTTCAAAAAACGGCAGCGGTAATCCGCGCTTGCGATAAACATAAACGCTGCGCCGCCACTCAACTGCGGTGTCTTCGCCTGCCGTCTGTTCCCAGATTCCTTTCTGCCCATTGGCCAAGATTTCAGCGCTGATATGCGGAAACACTGCCTTGCCAAACATCTGCGGATTCAACGACCCCGCAGTTGCCAGCACCACATCGCGAACGGCTTCTGCCTCCAATCTTTGCTGCCGAAAACGCCACAAGTAACGGTTCGCAGCATCCTTAGCTACATTGGCATCCAATGCGAATTCAGAGGACCGTTGATACGCTTCGCTAGTCATCATCAGCCGGTGCATGTGCTTAATGCTCCAACCTTGATCCATGAACTCCACCGCCAGCCAATCCAGCAATTCAGGATGCGTGGGCAGTTCCCCGTTCTTGCCGAAATTGTCCAGCGTGGGCACAATCCCCGCTCCGAAATGATGCCGCCAAATCCGGTTCGCCATCACCCGTGCCGTCAACGGATTATCCCGTGACCCTAACCATTTCGCCAGCGCCAATCGCCGCCCCGAAGTGGCTCCATTTTCTGGCGGAATCACAACCGGTGGATTATTATAAGTGGCCACATTCAAAAATCCCGGCTCCATTTCAGACCCTCGGCTGTTCGCATCGCCATGGTGCAGAAAGTAGGATGGCGGAGCTTTATACCGGCCAGGTCCTTCATGTAAATAACTGCCTGGGAAATCAGCTTTCTGCCGGCTCTTGCCCGGCGCTGGTTCATCCCCTTGACCATCGGGAGTAAACCGGTAATCCCCGTCAGTGATGCCCATCGCCACTGGAATCACCTTCGGCCTTCGTTGTTCCACAACGCGCATCGCCGCAGTCAACTGTTTCTTCACCGCCAAATCTTCCGGCTTCATCACCCGATCAATTTCGTTGCTACTCACCGAAGTAGTGCGGATTATTTGATTCGCCAGCAATACCTGTCCTGGAGTTCGTTTCGCTTCAGGAGTGTTGATCGCCTCCTGCACGTTTGCAGGAAACTTCTTGTACTTCGCTGGCAGCAGTTGATCCCGATATGGCTGTTCCAGCAAACCCAGTTGCTCCTTCAGAGGACGCAGCCCGTCCTCCACTTCCTTCAATTGCCTGCGATAGTTTGCCGCCTCTGCTTCTGGAACCAATGGATGATCCACTTCCACATAGCCAAACAAAGCTGCTTGCAGACGGTAATAATCTTTTTGCGCAATCGGATCGAACTTGTGATTGTGGCAGCGGGCACACTGTACGGTCATCGCCAGAACGCCACGGCCCAGCGTGGCAATCATATCGTCCAGATATTCGTAGCGAAACTGAGGATTGTCTTTTTCGCGAAACCCAACCTTGGCATAGTTGCGCAAAAATCCGGTGGCGATCCGCGTTTCATCGGTAGGCTTTTCCACCTCGTCACCAGCAATTTGTTCCACCAGAAAACGGTCGTACGGAGTGTCTTTATTAAATGCTGAAATCACATAATCCCGATAGCGCCAAGCATTGGGACGGTCAAAATCGTGCTCGTAACCATTGGAATCCGCATAGCGGGCCACATCCAGCCAATGCCTTCCCCAGCGCTCACCATATTGTGGAGAAGCCAGAAGGCGGTCAATCAAAGCCGGCCACGCGTTTGCTGAAGTGTCGTTCAGAAATTCCAGAACCTGAGCAGGAGTCGGCGGCAGACCGGTCAAATCCAGATAGGCACGTCGAACGAGAGTTCGGCGATCGGCCTTTGGAGCAGCGGTCAACTTCTGCGCTTGTAATTCCCGATTCAAAAAGAAATCGATGGAGTGCTTCCCACTAGGGACTTCCGTTTTTTTGGGAAGTTGAAAAGCCCAATACTTTCGCGCCGTTTCCGGAATCACCAGTTCCTCAGCCGCCGCAGCCGCCTTGGCATCAACAACAATTTTGATCGGTGTGTTTCCCCAAGGAGCATTCTCTTCCACCCAACGTTTCAGGATGTCCACTTCAGCGGGTGAAATTTTCCCGCCCATCGGCATCGCCGGTTTTTCCAATCCCGCAACACGTAGGTACAGTGGGCTTTTCAATGCGTCACCAGGAATTAGTGCAGGTCCGCGCTCTCCGCCGCGCAGCATTCCTTCGCGGCTGGCAAGATCCAGCTTCGCCAGTTTCATGGCCGGACCATGGCACTGGAAACACTTCGATGCCAGAATCGGCTTTACATCTCTATCGAAATCTATCGCCGCATACGCTTCTGTTAACAAAGTTAATGAAAAAACCGTAAGCAACGAGATGCCCTGTCGTTGTACCATGTTGGGGTCTCCGCTGAAATTATACAGCATGCGCATCTCCATTGATGCTTCGCCCTTGTTGCTTCGTAGTGCCGGGGTGAAGAATTATCTCTACCACTGGATCCGCCACCTTCGCCTGCAACGCGAGGGGAACGCCATCTCCACCTTTCCTTTCCTGGATACGGTGGGTGCGTTGACGCACGAATCTTCGGTTCTGACTACTGCCCAAACCTTGCCCCGCTTGGCTGTTCTGCTGCTATCCAATATCCGCGGAAATCCTGCGCTGGGTTGGATGAACAAAAATGCTGACATTTTCCACGCTAGCAACCAGATTCACAACGCAATTCGTGGTGTGCGCCTTACCGCCACCCTGCACGATATGACTTGCTGGCTGATGCCGGAACTTCACACCCCAGCAAACGTGACGGCGGACAAGCGGTTTTCCAATCTGATCCTGAAGCGCGCCAGCGGATTGATCGCGGTTAGCGAAAATACCCGGCAGGACGCCATTCGAATTCTGGACTTGGATCCTTCCAAAGTAACCACAATTCATTCCGGCATCCCTGATCCTTTCTTCGATGTCACTCCACAAATGGGTTCCGTTGTGGCCGATCGTTACAATTTGGACAAGCCCTTTATTTTGGCAGTAGGTACCGTGGAACCGCGCAAGAACCTCGATACGCTGCTGGACGCCTATCTTTTGCTGCCCAAGGAAATTCGCGAAGAAAATGATTTGGTGCTGGCCGGACCCATGGGTTGGGCAACTTCCAGCACAAGCCAACGCATCCGCAGCGGCTTGCCGGGGGTGAAGTATTTAGGCTACATTCCGGAAACGGAACTCCCTGCCCTAACCAAGGCCGCAACTGTGTTTGCCTATCCTTCTCTATACGAAGGTTTCGGATTCCCGGTTGCCCAGGCCATGGCGTGCGGCGTGCCTGTTCTGACCAGTTGCACCTCGTGCCTGCCTGAAATTTCCGGCGAAGGCGCATTGCATGTGGATCCGAAAAGTCCAGCGGAAATATCGCGCGCCTTGGCTTACATGCTGGAATCGAAGGACCTCCGCACTACTTTGGGCCGCAACGGTAGAGCCATTGCCGAACAGCGCTATCGTTGGGAAATTTGCGCGCAAAAATCCTGGGACTTCTTTGCCCAGGCTGTTGGATAAACAGTGGCCCAACAGAATTCCCATCGTCTGGATTCCATCGACTTACTGCGCGGACTCGTCATGGCCATCATGGCACTTGACCACACTCGCGACTTTTTCCAAACGCCATTGCCCGATCCAATGGACCCCAGCAAAACCTGGTTCGCCCTGTTCTTCATCCGCTGGATTACTCATTTTTGCGCCCCGGTATTTGTGTTCCTGGCAGGGGTCAGCGGGCACTTAATGCGATCCCGGAAGTCCCCCGAAGAACTCAGGCATTTCCTTTGGACCCGTGGACTTTGGTTGATCTTTTTGGAACTAACCTGGATCCGCTGCCTGGGTTGGTTCTTCAACTTCGATTACGGATTCTCCGTTGGACAGGTAATCTGGGCTATTGGTTGGTCCATGATCGTGCTGTCTTTCCTGTTGCGATTCCCAACCCGTTTGGTGGGTGCCTCTGGAATCATCATCATCGCTCTTCACAACTTGACGGACCCGCTGAAAGCCGAACAATTCGGCCCGCTATGGTGGCTGTGGCGAATCCTGCATGATCGCAAACCAATGGAATTGTGGCCTGGACACTTTTTCTTCCCGCAGTATCCTTTGCTACCGTGGATCGGAATACTACTGGCTGGATATGGATTTGGGGAAATATTTTCGTGGCCCAGCGAACGTCGCCGCAGCTTCACTCTGAAGTTGGGCCTAGGCTTAACCGCTGTATTTGTTGCTCTCCGATGGTCGAATGTTTACGGCGATCCTAGGAGCTATGAAACACACACAGAATGGATGCGAACACTCTATTCATTTTTGAATTGTCAGAAGTATCCACCGTCTCTGCTTTTCACTTTGATGACCTTGGGACCAGCACTTGTGTTGTTAAGTTTCCTTCCTGATCGAGTAGTAACGTTTCTGAAACCATTAGTAACTTTGGGACGTGTGCCGCTGTTCTTTTACTTAATCCATCTTCCATTGCTGCATGCTTCCGCTGTGATTTTAGCCTTGTCCGGTGGGTTCGACGCCGGTTGGTTATTGGGACGCCCTGGAGATAACCCCGTGCCGCAAGCCTTCGGGTTTGGGCTGGTGGGAGTCTATGCCGTATGGATTGCTGCCATGGCTTGCATGTTCCCTTTGTGCTCCTGGTTTGCGGAAAAGAAGCGATCCAGTGAATCGAAATTGCTAAGCTATTTGTAATTAGATATGACCATTAAACAGAGCCGCAGGCTCGCGCTTATTCCGCTGTTTCTGCTTTCGCTTAGCGGCTGCTCTCAGCTTTACTATTCCTCTATGAAAAAGCTTGGGAAGGAAAAGCGAGACATTTTAGTAAATCGGATACTGGATGGAAAGAAGGCCCAGGAACAGGCTGCGGACCAGTTCAAAACAGCGCTTGAAGCGTTCGTCGAAGTAACTAAGTTTGATGGTGGAGAATTAGAAAAATCCTATAAGAAACTCAACAAGGAATTGGAACGCGCCGAAGATCGCGCCAAGAAGGTCAGCGATCAAATTGAATCCATCGATAAGGTGGCACGTGACCTTTTCAAAGAGTGGGAAAAAGAAATCGGCGAAATGAGCAATGGGCGTTTGAAGACGGAAAGCAACAAACTGCTTAGTGATTCCCGGTCCAGGCACGAACAGCTTATCCGTCAAATGCGGGCAAGCGAAAGGAAGATGCAACCCGTTCTAACATCGTTTCGAGATCAGGTGCTGTTTCTGAAACACAACCTGAACTCGAAGGCAATTGGATCTTTGAAGAAGAGCGCCATTGAGATCGACAACGAAGTTGGCTCGCTGATCAGGGAAATTGAAAAGTCAAACCAGCAAGCGGATCAAACCATCGCCGGCCTCAACGCCGAATAACTAGAAAATAAACTTCAGGCCAACGAATATACGCCGTTCTTCTTGGCCGGTCTGAGTGCTTGTCACCTGACCGAACAAAGTATTGGCGGGGTTGGTATTGGGCGGATTGAAGTTGGGTGTGTTCGTTGCTCCTTCAGCTTCGCCACGAAGTTGAACCTTTATTCCCTCGGTAATCCGGAAATTCTTCTGAAGGGACATGTCCCAAACGTTGATGCCATCCGCGCGAATGGCACTTAGCCGCAATGGGAAAGTGCGGATGTTCTGGTCAAGTTGAAAAGCGGCGCGACGTTCAAAGTTGTCGGTGTTGAACCATTTCTGAACACTGGGCGGCTTTATCGCCAACTGGTCATAAGTTCCGGTATAGATGACATTGCCGAAAGAAATGGGAGCGCCTGATTGCCCCTGATACAAGGCTTGCGCTTGCCAGCCTCCAAGGTAGCGATTCTTCTTAAACAAAGGAATTTCGTACATGATGGCAAGGCTGAAGCGCTGCGTGCGGTCAAGATCGGAAATGACGTGAGATGGAATCATATCGGTGGGGTTCAGGTATTGGGTGGCTTCCATGGCTTTCGACCATGTGTAATTGGTCATCAAAAGGAACCCTCGGTCAAAGCGGCGTTCAAAGCGAGCCGTCATTGCGTGATACCAAGCGGAACCAGCCGGCAGCGCGCCATCAAGCGCCCCAAACTGGGGATACGGGCGAAGCAGTTGAGCGCGAGTGGTGTTGGCGTTGTTGAAAAATGCCGTACCACTGAAGCCGGCAATTCCGCGAAACGGGTTTGCCACAGCAGCGGTTAGATTGTTGATAGTCGCGTTGTCACGAGTAAGGCTGGTGCTCAAGTAGTGCCGTGGAATGGCGTTGGGATCCGTCGAGACTCGGAGGCGAATTGCTTTGTTGCCCTGGTAACCAACTTCGATCACCGATTTGGAAAAGGGCTCGAATTGAAGATTGTAACTCCAGCGAGCAGTGTAAGGACGGCGGCCGTCAGCAGGAGAGTAGCCCGGAGAGCGGCCAAGGAAAGTTGTCAATCCTTGAGATGCACCGACAGGTTGATCAATGCCGGCAGGGAAAGGGTTGCGAAGCGAAGCTGCGTAAGTGAGGCCGTTATCATTGGACGCAACAACGTTGGTGCGCTGATTGAACCCGGGTTGAGAAACATCGCTGAAGTCGGCACCAAGAAGACCATAGAAGATACCAAAGCCAGCACGCATAACAACTTTGGGCCGCAAATTCCAGGCAATTCCAACACGCGGCATGAAGGACGAATAGAAGGCAGGGCGGAACTCGCGCGGAACACCGTTGCGTCCAAGGAAGGTGATACCGCCGATTGTCCGGAAGTTGGCAGCGGCGATTTCTGCAATCGGTGCCCTTGCATAATTGGCTTGTGCCTGAGCTTGAATGGGATTTGGCGTCTTGAAGTCAAAATCGCCAGAGGTGCGGTTGTAGCGCTCCACAACAGGGCCTTCGTATTCCCAGCGGAAGCCAAGGTTGAGTGTGAGCGTTTTAGAGATGCGCCAATCGTCTTGCGCAAACAAGGAATGAAACGGACTTGACTCAGCGCGCGAATCATTCTTATCGATGCCTCCCGCAGTAGGGATGCCATACAAAAAACTAGCGAAGTTCTGACCAGAGCCCGGAGAACCAGGTGAGTTATCCAGCGGTCCACGAGTGTAAGTATCCCCAAATGTCAGTGCAGGACTTACGTTTCCATAAGTAGTGGAATTGTCATAAGTAAGTCGGCCATCGAAGCCAAACTTCAGGCTGTGTTTACCCCTTGTCCAGTTAAGTACGGATAGGAGCGAGTGAGTGTAGTAGCGTTGGTCGAAGCCCCCATCGTTGCCAAGCGGCAGCATGCCGCTGACTGTAATTAAGGGGAAGGTTACACCGCGAGGATCCAGTCCATTGGTTAGAGATTGAGGGAAACCAAATTCGGAGAGGTCATAACCTTGATTGACGTAAGCCTGCTTTTCACTGAACCAAGTGTAGCCATACCGAACGTCGATGGTGAGGGTGGAACCCAGGGTACCGACAGTGTCCAAAGCATAGCCTTGATAGGGGCGCTGACGCTTGCGGCCCCGAACGTTGCTACCTTCAACCCATCGATCAAAGTCACCGTAAAATGCGGACTGACTCCAGCGGCCAAAACTGCGCCAGCGGTCGTTCCAATTGTGATCGAGCCGGAGAATGGGCTGATAGAGATCCTGTTTATCGGGGCGGCTGCGGCTGAAATTGTTGGTGAAATCAGAGGTACCAGGAGTGTTGGAAGCGGGATAATATTTCAGGTAACGAGCAGCATCAGGAGAGATACGATTTGATGGGACAATGTTGCCGGGAAGAGGCAGTCGGCGAAAGCGAGCGCCTTCTGCTGTAGTCGAGAAGGGGTCATAGATTTGATACTGGGTGCCTCCGGGAAGCAATGCCGAGAAGTCGCCGCGACGCATGGCATCCGTGGGTACTGTGATTGGGGCGGACACGGTACGAAGGCGGTTGTGGGATTGGTAGCCGAACATCCAGAAGGTGCGGTTCTTGCCGTTGTAAAGTTTGGGAATGTAGACAGGCCCCCCAACCGCTGCGGAGTACCGGAGCCAACGGGTGAAGGGAGTATTGTCTTTGATTTTCTGATCGTTAATCGGGCCAGTGGTGGGGTTGAAGATGAAACCGTTGGTGAAGAAATTGCGAGTCATCATGGGGCCGCTAGCTACGAAGGTCCCAAGGGTCCCATGGAGTTTATTACCGCCGGACTTCAAAGAAACGTTCACCTGACCACCGGTTGTGTGGCCGACGGCAGCATCGTAACTGGAGGTGTCAACGCGGACTTCATCCACCATATCGGCGGGAGGGATGAAAGCAGTTTTGCCGCCGTAGGCGTTGTTCGAAACACCGTCAACATTGTAATCCACTCCACCCAGCCCTGAGCCACCAACACGGACGGCACTGGATTGATCAATGTTCCAAGGGCCGTCATAAGGAAGTGCGGAAATAGTGGTGCCTGGAGCCATCGTATAGAGCCATGAAATGGATCCAGACCGTATTGGCATATTCGCAAGCATTTGGCGATCGATCACTTGGCCGACGGTAGCATTGGCAGTTTCAAGTACGGGTGATTCTGCGGTGACTTCGATTTTTTCAGCAGCAGCGCCCGGCTCCATGCTCAAGTCGATTCGGAGACGGTCACCGATTCTTAATTCTAAGTTCGAGCGGCTGAACGATTTGAAGCCCGTCAATGAAGCGGAAATGTTGTATTCACCGGCGGGGAGATAGTTCGCCTCGTAAATACCCTGTTCATTAGAAGTGGCGCGAAAAACAACGCCAGTTCGAACGTGTTGAAGATTGATTGTGGTGTTGGGAATTACAGCACCGGAGGAATCTGAAACCGTACCGTTGATGAATCCGCGTGGATCCTGGGCCACAAGAGTCGCGGCCATGGCGGCAAAAAGCGAGAGACGAAGCATACGGAGAGTATACTAAAAATAACTGAAATCGGTAAGCCACTAGTTCTACCAGTGAGACTTGAAAAGGTTTGACCGTTCCGGGAGTACTGTTCGAGTGTAGAATCCTCTCCACGTG
>JAYUSZ010000263.1:0-26245 GCA_043755435.1 Bryobacterales bacterium
ATTTCCACAACCTTTCTATTGCGGCCCGATCAACAATTAATGCTCGCTAAACTGGCCCGGCGTGTTGACCCGGACAAGTACAACGAACTTTACGCCGATCTTTCGAAGGGTGCAATTACCATGGTGATCCCGATTACCGTTGATGTTCAAGACGACCATAGTTCCTACTTTAAGTTTAATTTGGCATACGACACTTTTTACGGCTTACTAGCCCAAGGTTACGCCGGATCAGAGGTCGCTAATCTTGCGCGTGGCTTGTATGACAGGGTTCGCCGCACCACGGAGAGCCATGGGAATGCCCACTTCAACATGATCGACAATGCCATTCGAGGGCAGGAAGATGGGCGCGATGCGCAGACGCGAACTATGCTCGCAACTTGGCTAAAACGGCCCAAACGTGATGATTTTGTGGATCTACGCTCGAAATATTCATCCTGCGGCCCGGCTGATAAAGCGTGCCAAGTGTTGCCAATTGACGAGCGTGTGCGGACCGATTTTCTTTGGCAGCGAAGTCCCTTTCTGTTATACGGAGGTGGAACAGGTACTATTGAAGGACCGGGAATTGATTACACGTTGCCATATTGGATGGCACGATTTTTTAAAGTAATTGCAGATTAAGGGCTTTAGGCGATTGCCATAGACCGCCTTAGCCGTTTACGATATAATTTCACGCATTTTTGCGCAGGAGTGTGATTGTATGTGGAATCGCCGGAAAGACGAGGTGCCGCCGCCTTCGAGACAATCTACAGCGCCGCCTTCACCATCAGAATTGGCCAGAGAGGGAATACCAATGAGCACATTGCCAGCTAGAGGTTTTGATCAGCTAGATTCCAGTTCCCGAGCTACTGCCGCTATCGGCAAGAGCGTTGTTGTGAAAGGGAACATCTTCAGCCGCGAAGATTTGATTGTGGACGGCGAAGTTGACGGCTCCATTGAAATGTTGGAACACCGTTTGACTGTGGGACCAAACGGATCTTTGAAGGCCGTAGTGAAGGCTCGCGAGATTATTGTTGTGGGAACGATTCACGGCAACGTGGAAGCCACTGACAAAATCGAAATCCGCAAGGAAGCGAAGCTGGTTGGCGACATCAAAACACAGCGCATCGTAATTGAAGATGGGGCTTACTTCAAAGGCTCAATCGACATCATTCGTCCAGAAGTTACTAAACCTGTGGCGAAGGCCGCAACAGTAGGGCAAGGCTCGGGTCCTGCTCCAAGCGGAACATCAGCCATGCAGCAACCCTTGACTCTTAAGCCATAAGGATGTTTCCAACTCCTTCAGGAGACCGTTCGACGTTGAAAAGCACTTTGCGCAACATTTTTCTGGGCGCTTCGCCTGAGCAGGCGGCGCCTTCAGCAGGGGTGCGTGGAATTTCCAGTTTCAACGTAGGTGCGGGGGCAGCAGCAAAAATGGCAAAGGAAGACCGCTGCCTGGAAAGCAAATGCTTGGACCAGTTTTTGTCTTCCATCCGAGGCCAAAGCGGTTTGAACATACTTGACCTTACCGGGTTGTGCCAAGCAAATGTCGACATCATCTCTGGCATGGGGCATAGAATCCATTCCGACGATTTTCTGCGAATCCTGGATAACTGTTTCGGTGCTCCTGGCGATTTTTATGAAAATCAGTCTGACCACGAACGCCTTAACCTTTTTGTGGAACAGTGCTTAGCCTACGATGACTGGATGTTCGATGGCGCATTGATTTGGGACTCATTGGAATATCTGGAACCGGAACTACTAGAGATGACGGTTAACCACTTGTTTGGGCTTCTGAAGCCCAGTTCCTATTTACTGGCGACGTTTCATACGGAAGCGCAAAATGGAATGGTGCCCTGTTACACCTACCGCATCGAGGGAAGCCGTAGTTTAAGGCTCAGCTACAAGTGCGATCGCAAGGTGAGCCGTATTTTGCAGAACAGGGATATCGAACGATTGTTTCAGCGTTTTAATTCCGTTAAGTTTTTTCTGACTCGCGACAACTTGCGCGAAGTCATTGTCCGCCGATGACTGCGGCTTTCATGCCCGTTCACTTTTAGTCTCACCACATTCAGCAGAGGTAGCCGATTTGTCTTTGGAACAAGAAATTTTTGAAACCCGTGTCCGCCGCACCCAGGAATTAGTTGAAGCCGGCCATCTTCCCTATGGCAAGCGCTTTGATTTTTCCCATCAATTGAGTGACGTTCTGGAACAGTATTCTGCAAAGACCGCTGAGGAATTGGAAGCCACCACCATTGCAGTAAAAGTATGCGGCCGCATTCAATCGTTGCGAGGCAAGGGCAAGGCTGGGTTTCTCCATCTCAACCAGGGTGGCGTGAAGCTGCAAGTCTACATTAAGGTGGACAATCTTTCAGAAAAGGATTTCAAGCTCTATCAGATGCTGGATATCGGCGATTTGATCGGCGTTGAAGGCAAGTTGTTCCACACGCGCACAGGCGAATTATCAGTGCAGGCGCAATCTATTGAATTTCTGGCGAAGACTTTGTTGCCGATGCCTGAGAAATTTCATGGCTTGGAAGATGTTGAGACTCGCTATCGGCAGCGATATTTGGATTTGCTTTCTAACGATGAAGTGCGCAAGGTTTTCGTAACGCGCGCAAAAATCGTAAAGTCTTTCCGCCGTCAATTAGAGGAAAGAAACTTTATTGAAGTAGAAACGCCGATGATGCAATCGCTCTATGGTGGAGCGGCCGCGCGGCCGTTTGTGACGCATCACAACACTTTGGATATTGACCTTTACTTGCGGATTGCCCCTGAACTTTACTTAAAGCGATTGGTGGTTGGCGGCCTCGATCGGGTTTATGAAATCAACCGGAATTTTCGTAATGAAGGAATATCTTCTCACCACAATCCAGAATTCACAATGCTTGAGTTTTATCAGGCTTACACCGATTATCGTGGCCTGATCGAACTTACAGCGGAGTTGCTGAAGCAGGTGGCGATTGATGCAACGGGGTCTGAGAAAGTGGAGTGGGACGGTCAGGTGATTGACTTTGGAAATATCCGTCAATTGACCATGCGCGAAGCAGTGATTGAATTTTGGAAAGGCGAGAACAAGCCCAGCATGGACGATGTTCGCAATCCTGATTGGCTTTCCCAACATTCAAGGAAAGGGACAGCAGGGGAGTGCTTGGCGGATATTTTTGAGAGAGTGGCTGAAGAGCATTTGTTCCAGCCGACCATCATTTACGAATATCCAGTGGAAACGTCGCCTCTTTCAAAGAACAAACTGGATGAACCGTCGATGGTGGAGCGGTTTGAAATCTATGTTGGCGGAATGGAGATTGGCAACGCTTATACCGAATTGAATGACCCGAACGAACAGCGCCGCCGGTTTGAGATGCAAGGCGGAATGCGCGATCGTGGCGACGAGGAAGCGCATCAAATGGATGAGGACTACATCCGGGCGCTATCCTACGGCATGCCCCCGACCGGTGGTGAGGGAATTGGGATTGACCGTTTGACCATGATTTTGACGGGCTCTAAATCGATTCGGGACGTAATTTTGTTTCCACTATTGCGGCCAGAAGGACATATTGGAATTGCCGATCAGTTTCGCAATTTGGAAAAGCCATAAGCCTCTGGAGCGCCAAACTCGATGATGTCTTTTGAACTGTTTGTGGCCCAACGCTATCTTCGAGCGAAACGGAAACAGGCGGTGATTTCGATGATTACCGTAATCTCGATCCTCGGCGTGGCCGCTGGGGTGATGGCGTTGATTATCGCCTTGGCAGTGACCACTGGGTTTAAGAATACATTGCAAAGAAGTCTACTGGGGGCAACGGCCCATGTCACGCTGTTGTCTAAGAATCCTGCGGACGGAATTGAAAACTTTCGGGAACTTACTTCGCGTTTGGAAAAACTTCCACATGTCCTAAATGCCAATCCAACGCTATTTGCTGAGGTCCTTTTCGCTGGGCCCATGCGAGGGCAGGGCGGCGTATTGAAGGGTTTGGATATGCAGTCTCCAACGGCATTTGCTGATATTGCGAAGTACATGAAGCAGGGTTCTATTGACGGCCTAAAGAAGAAGGACCAGCGTTACCCATGCATTCTTCTTGGTTCCGTGATGGCGGAAAAAACCGGCATGCTGCTGAACAGTGTGATTAATGTGATTAGTCCGCAAGGGGAAATTACACCGCTTGGACTGCGACCAAGCTCGTTTCAGTTTCGTGTTTGCGGCATTTATAAAAGCGACTTTTTTGAACTGGATTCTTTGTGGGCGTTTACTTCTTTGGAACAAACGCAACGAGTAACTTCTTTAGCTGGAGTGATCAGCGCAATTGAATTTCGGGTGGACGATATTTATCAAGCCCCAGAAATTGCCAAGCAAATTGAGCAGGCCGCAGGGCCGCAACTTGCGGCTACACATTGGCAGGAACAGAATCGGCCAATTTTGAATGCGCTAAAAATGGATCGAATTGTGACGTTGATAACCATCGGACTGATTGAGTTGATTGCGGGGCTGAATATCTTAATCAGCCTTGTGATGATGGTGATGGAGAAAAACAGGGACATTGCAATTCTTGTTTCCATGGGTGCGCGCGTTTCGCAGATTCGCAAAATCTTTGTGCTGCAAGGGCTGATCATCGGAGCCGTGGGTACTTGCTTGGGGCTTATCGCCGGGTACACGATCAGTTACTTGGCTGGTCATTACCGATGGATTCAGCTGGATGAAGCGGTGTATTCTCTCAGCTTTGTTCCGTTTGAACCTCGCTGGACGGATGGCATTTGGGTTGGCGCAGCGGCGATGATTGTCAGCTATCTTGCCACTATTTATCCGGCTCGTGCCGCCGCTCGCATTCTGCCCGTGGAGTCGCTCCGTTACGAATAGCTTATGTGCGGCATTGCTGGTTTCACGCATTTAAAAGGCAGGGCTGAGGCGGGGCGCATCCAACGTGCCACGGCGACCATTCACCATCGTGGGCCTAACCAGACGGGTGTTTGGGAATCGGATACCGTTTCGTTAGGTGCCGTGCGGCTCAGCATTATTGACCTTGCTGGTGGGGATCAACCGATTGTTAGCGGCAACGGGGATTCGGTGATTGTGTTCAATGGCGAAGTCTATAACCACAATGAAGTCCGTTTGGAGCTAGAAAAACTTGGTCACAAGTTTCGCTCACGCTGCGATACCGAAGTTGTGCTGAAGGCGTTCCTGCAGTGGGATACGGAATGCTTCGCGCGTTTCCATGGCATGTTCGCGGTAGCGATTTGGATGGAGCGAGATCGGCGTTTGGTGTTGGCCCGCGATCGTATGGGGATCAAGCCGCTGTATCTTTACATCCGGGAGAACGATCTTTATTTTGGTTCCGAGATGAAGGTACTGTTTGAACATTCAGAAATTCCCCGGCGGCTGTCTCTTACTGGCCTGAACTATTTTCTTTCGTTGAATTACATTCCTACGCCACACACGATGGTGGAGGGGGTTACGAAGCTGGAACCCGGCCATTGGCTGGAATGGCATGCAGGCTGCATTACGAAAGGTGCTTACTGGAAACTGCCTTGCGGCGTTGATTCGAAGTGGACGTTGAATTCGGCAAAAGAGGCTTTGGATGGATTGATAAAAGCGTCGATGAAAGAGCACTTGATCGCCGATGTTCCGCTGGGGATATGGGCGTCGGGGGGCGTGGATAGTTCGGCGATTTTGCACTACGCATCGCAAATTGCCGGGCGGAAGTTGAAAACATTTTCAGTGTCTTTTCTTGGACGGAAATTTGATGAAAGCCCTTATTTCCGCATGCTTGCTGAGAAGTACGAAACCGATCATCATGAATTCGATTTGAGTCCTGATGTGGGACTGGTGCCAGCGATTGAGAAGATGGCATGGCATTCCGATGAACCTAGTGCCGATGCTGGAGCGCTGCCTGTATGGTTTCTGGCGCGCATGAGCAAGCAGCATGTCACGGTGGCGCTGAGCGGCGAAGGCGCGGATGAACTGTTTGGAGGCTATTACACTTATCTTGCGGATCGCTATGCGGGCTTGATGCGCGCAGTGCCCCGACCGCTTCGGGAACTTGCGTTGGCAGCGACGAATCTGCTGCCTGTATCAGACGACAAGATTAGTCTGGAATATAAATTGAAGCGCTTTCTGAAGGGCTCACTTTTGGATGCCGGGTCCGCGCATCTGTTTTGGAATGGGACCTTCACTGCGGCTGAACGTGCGCAGCTACTTTCGGCAGGTAACTTCAAACCAACGGTGGATCTGTTTTCCACGATTACTCCAGAATACCTGGCTAGTGGAAAGCTGAACCCGTTCATCTTTCTGGACCAACACTACTACCTTGTGGACGATATTTTGTACAAGTGCGATCGCATGAGTATGGCGCATTCGTTGGAAGTACGGCCGCCATTCTTGGATCATCGCATTGTGGAATTTGCAGCGTCACTGCCAGAATCACTCAAAATAAATGGAAGCGGATTGAAATTCATTTTGAAGGAGACTCTGCGCGGAAAATTACCGGAACCAATTTTGAACCGGCGCAAAGAAGGCTTTGACATTCCCGCGCACGACTGGTTTCGCACTGCATTGAAGCCATTGATCACAGATACGTTGACGCCGCAGGCCATAGGCGATTGTGGTCTGTTTCGCCCATCGGCCATCAGCAAATTGATGGATGACCACTTTGCCAGGCGTGCTAATTACGGCTATCATTTGTGGGGTCTGCTCACTCTTTTCTTATGGATGAAGCAATGGAAAATCACCGTGGGCGATGCCCGCACTACCAACTAATCATCCTGCTAGTAGCGGCGCTGATCTATCTTGGCTGCATTGTGAGTCCGCCTGCCTTAATGGACGATGTGGATGCTGTGCAGGCGCAAATAGCTCGCAACATGTTGGAGTCAGGCGATTGGGTTACGGCTAGGTTGAACGGGGTCGTTTACCTGGAAAAATCGCCGATGGTGTATTGGTTGATGGCCATCAGTATGAAAGTTTTTGGGGTTCATGATTGGGCTGCCAGGATTCCGTTGGCTTTGTCTGTTGTGATTCTCTGTTGGCTTTGTGCGCGATTTGCGGCTTGGGCATTCGATGAAGTGACGGGGCTATACGCGGGCCTGATTCTTGCTTCCTGCATTGGGTTGTGGCTGTTCACTCGTATTCAAATTCCTGACGCAATGGTAACTTCCACAATCACCCTGGCAATGTGGAGCCTGCTTCGCGCATTGGAAGAGCAAGAGCGGCGCCCCTGGATTTGGAGTGCATTGTTTGCGGCCTCGATTGGTGTTGGGCTGCTGCTAAAGGGATTGATCGCCGTGCTTTTTCCAATTGCCGGTGGAGCTATTTTTCTGCTTTCAACGCGGCAATTCTTTTTGCGGCGAACCTGGCAAAGACTGCGGCCATTCAGCGGATTGCTGATTATTCTTGTCATTGCCGCGCCCTGGCATATTCTGGCAACTCTAGCGAACCCGCCTTCTTTTGATTTCACGATGAAGAGTGAACCGGGGAAATATCATGGTTTTTTCTGGTTCTATTTCTTAAACGAACATGTTTTCCGATTTCTCAACATGCGGCACCCTCGCGATTACAATACTGTGCCGCGGTACTTATTCTGGCTGTTTCATTTGTTGTGGCTGTTTCCTTGGAGTGCGTACTTTCCTGCGGCGTTCAATCAACTGGTGGATGGAACTACGAGAGCAGCACTAACGCGCCGATTAGCGCTTTGTTGGGCCGGATTTCTGATGGTGTTCTTTACGTTTTCGACAACGCAGGAATACTATTCCATGCCAGCTTATCCGGCGATTGCGCTATGGCTTGCATCGGGATTGAATCGGGAAAATAAATGGATTGGGTGGAGTTCGAGGGTGATTGCGGTAGTCACGGCCAGCGCAACTTCAGTGATCGCGTTCTTGATTTGGAGCGTGTGGAATTTACCGACTCCTGGAGATATTTCTCGCGCGCTGACGCAAAATCCTGATGCTTACACACTCTCCTTGGGACACATGGGTGATCTTACCATTGCGTCGTTTGCCTATTTGCGGACACCTCTGATGATGGCTGGAATCGCGACTCTTATTGGAACCATATGCGCTTTGCGCTTTCGTGGGCAGCGGTTGGCGTTGGGGTTGACGGTGATGATGGTGTTGTTCTTCCATGCTGCACGTGTTGCGCTTACGGTGTTTGATCCCTACATGGGTTCGCGTCCGTTGGCGGCGGCGTTGAACCAATCACAACCTGGCAGTCTGATTGTTGGGGCTCAATACTATACTTTTTCGTCGGTGTTTTTCTATACGAATCGTAAGGCGCTAATCCTCAATGGGCGTGTGAATAATCTGGAATACGGATCCTATGCGCCGGACGCTCCGCAGGTGTTTATCGGGGATGAGGAGTTTAGAAATCTGTGGCTTTCGCCGCAGCGATTCTACTTAGCATTGGAAGGTCCGGAGTTAGTGAAAATTGAAAAGCTGGTAGGTAAGCCGTCGCTTCACACTGTTTTGGAAAGTGGCGGGAAGTATCTTTTCACGAATCAGTGAACTGCTTCTTACGTAAGACTGCGGTGATGCCATCTTGCAAATTGCCGGGCAGCACCTGACAGAGAAAATCGTAAATTTGGTTTTTGAATCCACCAGGGCCGAAGTAATTCGTTAGCCAGACGCTGGTCATTTCAAAGCCTGCACTGCTTGCAATGAAGTTGAGATCTTCCACCGTGTATTCGCAGAAATGTCCCGGATTTGTTGGATTGTCACGAATGATCTCAAACGGAGAATGGCCTGCCAGGAGTTGCTTTCGTTTGCCAAGGCTGACAGGGTTGGGCGTCTGCAGAAGGATGGACCCTCCGGGTTTCAACCATCGGCCGACTCGTCGAAGCACTAGTGTTGGTGCGGCATATAAATGTTCCAGAACTTCAGCCATGATGATGAGATCGTACCCGCCGATTTCAGGTTGATCTTCCGCGTTTAGATCCGTCTGAAAGTGCGCCTCACCTGCACGTGCAGGAAAGCGATTGTCAATAAAGCCAGCCGTATCCACTTTGGCATTGGGGAAGGCTTCGCGCAAGAGATGGGTTTGAAACGCTGGACCGACGTCCAGGAATCGCCATGAGGCACTCGCTTCCCCATTTAGGATTGCGTGTACTTTGTCCAACAGGAAGACGTAGCGGCGCTTGTGAAACTCCAGATACTGATCTGCCGGAAGTTTGGAAAAATCCGGAGGGGGGGCGAAACTCATTTTCACTATTCTAGCGTCTAATGGGTCCATTTCAGTGGGATAATAAAGGGGTGGCCAATAAAACGCGTGATCTTGAAACCCGCTTGGAGCGGATTGACCAGGAACTACGCTTGTTACAACGTATCAGCCGTTATCTTTCCACCAATAAAAGCCTTGGCCAATCTTTAGATTCTATTGTTGCCCGTGTGGTGGAATTCACCAGTTGCGATTCCTGCCTAGTGTATCTGTTGGATCAAAAAGAATTGGTGCTGTGTGCTGCTACTGGAGAGAACAAAGAAGACTCACTGGGCAAGGTTCGCCTTAAGTTGAACGAAGGACTTACAGGCTGGGTGGCACGTGAAAAGCGCTTTCTGGCTTTGAGTTGCGAGGCCTATAAGGATCCGCGGTTTAAGTCATTCAGTGAATTGGTCGAAGATACTTACGAGGCGTTTCTTTCGGCTCCGATTATTGCTCGGGGAAAGGTTGTTGGCGTTATCAACGTTCAACATCGCCAACCGCACAGCCACAGCGGGGATGAAATGGAGTTGCTGTCAACCGTTGGGGAAATGATAGGCTGTTTGGTGCAAGTGGTGCATACTACTCCTGAAGACTTAAGAATGGCTCCAACTATTGAACTGGCTCTTGCCTCGGCGATTGCTCGCCAAACCTAATTCTAAATATGGCTTCTCTCCGTCGATTATTTCTTCCCTTCCTGATTGCTACTGCAAGTGCGCAGGAGCAGCGTTGGAAGGTTAATTATTTTTTCGATCAAACTGATTCTGCTTTTGAAATTCGTGGCATTCAGTTTCCCTCCGATCAACGTGGCTTGGCCTTTGGAGTAATCTCCAACACTAAAGAAAAAGAGAAACCTGTAGTGTTGATTACCAGCGATGGCGGTGCGAAGTGGACGGAAGTGCTACTGAAGGAACATCCGGTTGCCCTTTCCTGCGTTGGCGATTCCCAATGCTGGTTGGCTACGGATCGTGGAATTTGGAAGAGTGAGGAATCCGGGCGTGATTGGAAGAAACTGAAAAAAATGGACGGGCTGATTGCTATCCACTTTAATTCAGCAAAAGTCGGTTATGCGTCGGGTTATCCCAAGGCTGTCTGGAAAACAACTGATGGCGGATTGACGTGGACGGCTCTTGTGGAAGCCAAGAAAATTGAGTCTAATTCCGAAACTTCTTCGTTTGAAGTTATTTCGCAGAATGGCAATAAAATGATGATTATTGGCGCGAGCCGCCCTAAGCGCAGGGATGAAAGTTTGTTCCCCGATTGGATGGAACCGGAACGCGCGTCGAGCCGCAGAGAATGGCCCGCGTTGACTTTGATGCTGGATACGGCAAACGGCGGCCAGAACTGGAATGCTACCAGCGCCTCGTTGTTCGGACACATTCGATCGGTAATTTTGAAAGATACATTTGGGATCTCTCTACTGGTGCATGAACAGAGTTTTGCCGTGCCCAGCGAGGTGATGTTGATCAACTATCTTGGTGGGCAGACAACCGCGCTCTATCGCGAAAAAGATCGGGCGATTAGCTCCATTTACGCGGAAAATAATAAGCATGTTGTGATTGGCGGAGTGGAGGCGCTGGGATCTTTCAGAGCAAACCCAATTCCATCGAAAGTCCATATTCTGCATGGCACCCTTTCAGAAAACAACAAAATTGTCTGGCAGGAGATGCCCGTTGATTATCGTGCCGTTGCCCGTCGCGTGATGGTTACTGGAAGCCCATCTGGAAAGCTTTGGGCCGCCACGGATGGCGGCATGATCTTGGAATGGAAGTAGTTTAACTTGCGGCTGACTTGTTGCGCTCAGACGCAACGCCTGCCAGCCAAGCGCAGGCAATCGCAAAAGCAATTCCGACAAACGGGCCTTGAAACGAATGAGTCTGCTTCGTTACCAATCCTACAAAGTACATCAAAATCGCTCCCGCCAGGGATCCGATTCCACCGGCCAATCCCATGGCTGTTGAAACTGAAGTTTTGGAAACCTCCTGGGTGAGAGTGAGATACATGGACATCCACATTCCTAAGCCGAAGTTGGAAATCATTAATACTGCGGTCATGGTGGAACGGTCGTCAATCCAGGGAACCGTTGCCGCAATTGCAACCAGGAAAGTGGCAATACTGATGACGGCAACTCGCGGCACACGTAGACAGGCCAAGCCGAACGCAAGGTAACCAAGGTCGAGCCCTAAGTAGATTAGAGTTAGAATCCACTTCATGTCTGGTGAACCGACGGTCATTCCACGTTGCTGATTGAAGTAGGTAGGCAACCAATTGACGTTGTAATAGAGGATTGGATTCACGGTGGAAGTGATCACTGCAACCAGCCAGAATTTTGGTTGCCGCAGCACATCTGTATAGCTTGCTGTGGCTGTGGCCATGGGGATGGGAGGCCAAATATCTTTGAACTCCGGTCGCCGTGTGAACCACACCCATGCGGCAAACCAGAGGATTCCTAACAGGCCGACAGCGGCAAATCCCATGCGCCAATTGAAAGCTCCGGCAATGGTGAGGATGATTAGTGGCGCGGTGAGTGCGCCAATGCTTTGGCCACTTGTGAAGATTCCATTGCCGATTGCTCGCTCTTTTTCAGGCAGCGCACGGGAGACGATTTTTAAGGCTCCTGGCCAGTTGGGGGATTCGGTAATGCCTAGCAGGACGCGGAACAATCCTAAGCCAAGGAAGCTGGTGGTGAACGACGTGAGCAATCCAACGATTGACCATAACAGCACTGCGCCGCCATAGGCCCATCGCAGGTTGGAGCGATCAACCAGCCCACCTGCTAAAAATTGCGCGCCGGTGTAGGAGAAATAGAACAGGGAAAAGAGTAGGCCTAACCGTTCGTTATCCAGGCCCAACTCATCTTTCATCAGCGGAGCAAGTAGGCTGAGGGTTTGTCTATCTAAGTAGTTGATGGTTGTGCCCAGAAGCAGGAAGACACAAAGCACCCAGCGCGAGCGGGTTTGAAGCATGAGGGTTATCTTATCGTTATGGAGGTGCGGTTAGCTAGCTTCGGGAAAAGTAACTGCGGTTTCAGCGGTAGCGGCTTCGGTTCTGTTACTGTTTGCACGGCGAAGAAAGAGTGTGACGCCTAGCGCGGAACAACTGATGACAAGGCCGGCGAGACCATCCACTGCATAATGATACCGCCCGTAAACAGTGGCCACAAGAATCAAGAAGGCATTGATCAGAAGCACCCGTCCGAACAAAGGACGCTCTGGTAGTGCCAGGATCATGCCAAATGCTGCTGAAAATGCTGCAGTAACGTGACCGCTGGGGAAAACACTTGTCTGAATATCGCCGCGATTCAAAATCCAAATATTGAACTGCCGCCAAATGGTGTTGATGTTAGGCATGTCCAGCCCAGGGTACTCTACGCGCGGCGAACCGGAAGGAAAGTGGGAGATCAGAGCATACGCTGAAAGCGTACCGAGCAAGAAAGGGAACAGGAAAAGTTCTACTCGTTCGCGTTTTCTCAAAAGGTAGAATGCGGCGATGGAAAAGGGAAGAACTATGTACATCAATAGATAGGCAATTTCAACCAGCGAGGGAATTACAGGACCCATGCTTTCCACAAAGGCACGCAGCCCTATGTCGTTCAGCAGGAACCGATCCCAACTGAGCCAGACACGTTCCAGATCCTCCAGATGATAATCGACGCGGAACCAATCCACTTGCCAGTAGGCGGCCAGCACCATGGGTGCAGGAACCCAATCGCGAACCATGCTAGTCCAACGGCGTGCATATCCAGAATCCAGGTAGCCTAGTAACAGCAGAAGCAAAGGTACTGCGAATCCAATTGCTTTCTGTTTGTCGGGTAGCGGATATTGCAGCGAAAGAAGAGCCGTGTAGCTGAAATAGGCGATCAGCACCCATTCGCTGGGGCGGAACATTCCTGACAGGACTCGGTTTGGCTCATTCATCGGACTTGGACTAAACTGCTCCACTGCTGTTCGGAGGTTATTAAAGTAGTTGAGCATTCATGATACCGTAATTATTATGCTTCCACGTTATAGTCTTGCTACGCTGCTGCTTTTCTATTCATTCGGTTTATATGGACAAACCGGATCCATTCAAGGTGTTGTTAAAGATCAGTCTGATGCCTTAATTCCGGCAGCCAAGGTCACCATCACGAACATTGAAACTGGTTTTCGCCGTGAGATCTCCACCAATGAATCTGGACTATATAATGTTCCTGGTCTTCCCGTGGGCCGTTATAAGGTAGCCGCTGCGAACACAGGGTTTGCAACTTCGGAGGTTTCCGATTTCAAGTTGGACGTTGGTCAGTCAGCGCGCATTGATTTCACATTGAAACCCGGCACGTTAACCGAAAGCGTAAACGTCTCCGCAACTGCCGCATTGCTGGATTCGGAAACTTCGACAGTGGGGCAGGTGATCGACAATAAGCGAATTGTGGAGCTTCCACTGAATGGACGCAATTTTCTGGAACTGGCGCGGCTAACAGCTGGAGCGGCTCCGGCGCGAGGGTCGCGGCCTCAAGGGGAAGGCGTTTTCTCTGCTGGTGGACAGCATGGCTATCAGGTGCAGGTGAATATTGATGGCATTGATAATTCCGCCACATATTCCGGTGGCCCTGTAGGCTTTGAAGCACAAGCGGTAAAACCTTCGGTGGATGCTGTGGGTGAATTCCGTGTTGTCACAAACAATCTTTCGGCTGAGTTTGGGAATCGAATGGGTGGGCAAGTGTTTGTGAATATCAAATCGGGCACCAACCAGTTGCACGGATCAGCTTATGAGTTTCTCCGCAATTCTAACCTGGATGGCACCAACTTTTTTGCGAATCGCGCTGGAGCTAAGAAGCCTACTTACAAGCAGAGCCAATTTGGTGGAACCGTGGGCGGACCCGTTCGTAAAGACAAAACATTCTTCTTTGCTTCTATTGAAGGAACGCGGACTCGTTTGGGGCGCAGCTTTGTCTCAACAGTGCCAGTGCTGGAGGTTCGCAATGGCGACTTCAGTCGAATTCGTCCGGTGTTCGATCCTGCCACCACCGTTGGCACTCCTGCCAGTTTTACGAGGCAACCATTTGCGGGCAACATTGTTCCGAAGACCCGCTGGGACCCATTATTTCCGAAGCTACTGAATCTTTATCCGCTGCCTACTGACAATACGAAGATTGCGAATAACTACTTTTTTGCTCCGAGTGAATCGAATGATGTGGACACCTACGATTTCAAGGGGGACCACAACATCAATGACAGCAGCCGTTTTTCAGTTCGATACAGCCGCCGTGATCGCGACCGGTACGAGCCTGGACCATTGCCATTGCCTGCAGATGGAGGCTTGGCTACCACTACAAGGATTCGCAGTCAAAGCTTAGCTGCTTCCTACAACCTGACCATTTCGCCAACCATTGCCAATGAAGTTCGCTTCGGATTTACGAATTTGCCGACCAAGTTTGACATCCCTTACGATACGGCTACCTTTGCTGAATATGGTATTAAGGGCATTCCTAAAACGAACTTTGCTGTTTCCAACGATCACGGCTTGTCACGATTTTCACCGGGCGGATATGCGGAACTGGGTTCCCGTTCCTTCTGGCCGAATACGAATAATTTGAAAGCCTATCAGGTGAACGACACGATTTTCAAAACTTGGGGCAAGCACAATACCCGCGTTGGCGCGGAATTCAAAAGGCAGAATGTATTTCGCAATGCGGCCCGGTTTGCGCGCGGGCAATTCGCCTTTGCTCGCGAATTCACTGCGAATCCAGCTAACCGTGGTGCAACTGGAGATGGCTTGGCGGAGTTCATGTTAGGAATGGCCAGCGGCGGAACCATTGGGAACGAAAACGGAGAGAACTTGTGGATAAATAATTTTGCGGGATTTGTTCAGGATGATTGGAAAATCACTCCGCGGCTGACTCTGAACCTGGGCATTCGTTACGATATTTATTTTGCACCTGTATTTCCCGATGGTGGCGTTTCCACTTTCGATCTGGATTTTTCACGAACTGGATCAACCGACATTCAACTGAAGCAGACGAAGTTCAAAGGTGCCTGCGGTTGCCAGAACGATTTGAACAACTTCGCACCGCGCGTGGGATTGGCTTACAAACTTGGTAACAAGACAGTGTTGCGCTCCGGCTATGGGTTAATCTTTGCCCAGGCCGATTCAATACAGACGCAATGGGCCCGTGCGCAAAATCAGGCACCCGATTTTGTGGAAATTGGCTTTGGTACGCTTGACCGCATCAATCCACGATTGACTTTGAGCGGCGGTTTTCCCGCAGTACAATTACCGGCAACAACTGTGCCCGGACCGAACTCGGTAGGCATTGATTCCCCGAACAAGTTCCTTCCCACTCAGTATTCCGGCCAATGGTTTTTCGACGTGCAGCGGGAAATGAAGCTAGACACACTGCTGACCGTTGGCTATAGCGGCAACAGTACGCACAAGCTGCTCTCCAACGTAAATTACAACGTGCCATTCAATATTGATCCGTCCCCTGTCCCTGTGGCAAACAGACGCCTGTGGCCTTTCTATACTGCGGTGAACCGTCAGGAACCATTGGGAAATTTGAGCTATAACGCATTGTTGGCCCGGCTTGAAAAACGCTTCTCGAAAGGTATGACATTTCTTGCCGCCTACACCTGGTCGCATACCATCGACAATGTTGACGAAGTGGGTAATAACGATGGGACCGGGGTGCTGAAGCCTTGGGACCGTAGCTTGAACCGCGCCAATTCATTGACGGACGTCCGGCATAATTTTGTGTTGAGCGCCACATATGAATTGCCTGTTGGAAAAGGAAAGCAGTTCCTGGCGCAAGCCAACCGGTTGACGGATACGATTCTGGGTGGGTGGCAGATCAGCGCCATTGTCGGACGCACCAGCGGACTTCCATACACGGTTGTCACAAGCGGCGGCATTACCAACGCCGGCGGTGCGGACAGGCCAAATCGTTTGCGGGATGGTTCTTTGCCTGCTGATCAGCGGTCCATTGATCGTTGGTTTGATACGACCGCATTCCAAGTGCAGCCCAATTTTACTTACGGGAATTCCGGAAGAAATATTCTTACGGGCCCAACGCTGAACAACGTGGATTTCTCCCTCGCCAAATCGGTGGCAATCGTTGAACGCGTCCGGTTGCAGTTTCGAGCCGAGGCCTTTAACGCTACCAATACTCCATTTTTCGGCCTTCCTGGGACCAATATCAATGGAGCTGGGACCGGCCAAATTACCAGTGCCGGGGAGCCCCGCCGAGTGCAATTCGGATTGAAGCTGCTTTTCTAGAAGAGTCAGAGAGGGACAAGCGAAAGCATGTCCCTCTATAATTAACTTTAGTGGCTAGCGATTTTGTAACGCTAGTGCTGAAATTAGCGTCATCTCTTTTATCCGAAAACTATGAAAAAGTCATTCTGCCTTACTCTTCTCCTGGCTCTTGCTCTGCCCTTGTTTGCTGGAGATTGGCCCGATTGGCGAGGTCCTAAGCGCGACGGGACTTCAAACGAAAAAAATCTACCTACAACTTGGTCTCCGCAAGGGCAAAACCTGCTGTGGAAGGCACCTTTTGGTGGCATTTCGGCACCGGTTGTGCACAACGACCGAGTCTACCTAATGAATACCGATGGTACCGGCGCAAAAATGAAAGAGCGTCTGATGGCGTTTGATGGTTCGACTGGCAAACTGCTTTGGGAAAAGAAATGGGCGATTTTCCTTTCCGATGTTCCTCAGCATCGTATGGCCTGGAGTTCCCCGTCAGTTGATCCTGACACTGGCAATGTATTTGCCTTCGGTGGGCATGGTCAACTTTGGTGCTTCACTCGTGAAGGGAAGGAACTTTGGAACCGTTCGTTGGGCGAAGAGTTTGCATGGGTAACAACTCATGGCGGCCGCACACCGGCTCCGGTGATTGATGGGGATCAAGTGATGATTAGTGGAGTCACCACGGGTTGGGGCGCACAATCGCGCGCTGCTCATCGCTTCTTCGCATTCGATAAACGCACTGGTGAAAATATTTTTGTGACGACCCCGGGTGGCCGGCCTTATGACACCACCTACTCTCCGCCGATGATTGTCGAACTGGGTGGACAGCGATTGTTCATTGTAGGTGGCGGTGATGGGGCAGTTCATGCGGTTAAGGCTCAGACAGGCGAACCGGTTTGGAAGTTCGTAATGTCCAAGCGGGGTCTTAATACTGGCGTTGTGGTGAATGGGTCCACGGTTTACGTAAGCCATTCAGAAGAGAATCTGGACACAAGTGAGATGGGATTGCTGGCGGCTCTTGACGGAACGCACAAAGGCGATATTGGCAGGGCGCAGATCAAGTGGCAAAACGTTGGCTTCCAAGGCGGTGTGAGTTCCCCGTTCATTGATGGCGACCGCATTATTCAAGTGGACAATGGTGCAAACGTGTTTGCCTTCGACTTGATAACCGGACGCCAAATCTGGAAGTTCAACATGGGTACAATTCAGAAATCCACTGCTGTTTTTGCTGATGGCAAGATTTATGTTGGTACAGAAAATGGCAAGTTTTTTATTCTTAAGCCGCACAATGACCGTTGTGAAAAGCTCAGCGAAGTAACTTTCCGCCAACCTGCTCCTGGGCAGGAGACAGGTGAAAAGGTGATTGGCTCAGCGGCAATCAGCGATGGACGCGTGTTTATTGTTACCAATGAAAGTCTGTACGCAATCGGCAAGAAAACGGTTACACCGACTGCCTATCCTCCAGGTCCGAAGAAGGGTGAAGGCGCTGCGGCATATTTGCAGGTTGTGCCTGCAGAAATTATGACTGCCCCTGGTCAAAGCGTGAATTTGCGAGTTCGCTTGTTCGATGCGCAAGGTAACTTTCTCCGCGAGGAAAAGCAGGTGGAATGGAATGCGGGAACATTGAAGGCAACAGCGGCCAATGGTAAGTTGACCATTGATCCTGCTTCGCCCAGCACGGCCGGCATTATTACTGCCAAGGTGGGAAATCTTACAGGACAGGCCCGTGCAAGGGTGATTGCTTCGCTTCCCTGGAGTTGGAACTTTGACGATTTGAAGAACAAGGCTGTTCCGGCAGAGTGGATCAACTGCAATACGAAATTTGAAACGCGCCCTGAAGAAGGGGGGAATGTTCTGGTGAAGCTTGCCGATAACCCTGCTACTAAGCGTGCCCGTGCGTTCTTTGGGCCGGTCGATATGCACGATTACACCGTGGAAGCCCAGACGCGGTTCTCACAAAAGCGCCGTCAGATGGGCGATGCCGGCTTGGTTGCTCAACGCTACAATTTGGTGATGTTTGGTAATCAGGACAAGATTGAACTGCAATCCTGGCAGCCGGAAACGCAGCGAACCATCACAGCTCCTTTCAAGGCTCAATGGGATGTCTGGTACAAAATGAAGCTGCGCGTGGAATCCTTGGGTGGAACGAAAGTTCGCGCTATGGGGAAAGTTTGGGCAGCCAGTGAACCCGAACCAACCGCGTGGACGGTGGAACGAATTGACGACGACGGAAACCTGATCGGCGCTCCAGGCATCTATGCAGATGCGCCTTATGAAGTATTTTTCGATAACCTGAAGGTGACGAAGAACTAATGAATCAGAAAATTAGCCTGCTCTTATCTATTGCCGGTACTGCCGGTTTGCTTTCCGCATCCGATCCGAAAAAAGATTGGCCCATGTGGGGTGGCACCAACGACCGCAATATGGTCTCAGCCATGAAGGGGGCCCCGGTATCTTGGGATGTTACCAAGAAGATCAATACCAAATGGGTTTCAGCCTTGGGCTCACAGACCTATGGCAACCCTGTGGTGGCCGATGGTGTTGTTTTGGTGGGTACGAACAATGAAGGATTGAGAAACCCGAAAGAAGGCGGAGACCGCGGTGTGGTTATGGCCTTCGATGAAAAGACAGGGGCATTTTTGTGGCAAATCACACACGAAAAAGTTGCCAGTGGCCGTGTGAATGATTGGCCGTTTCAAGGTGTGTGCTCATCTCCTAGTGTTGAAAACGGCATTGTTTATTATGTTTCCAACCGTGGTGAAGTTGTTGCAGCTGGTTTGAAGGATGGCAAGATTCTTTGGAAGTTCGACATGATGGAAGAAGTGGGAGCGTTTCCCCACAACATGTCGAATAGCTCTCCAGCCATCTATGGGGACCTGCTCTTTGTTTCCACTTCCAATGGACAGGACGAATCGCATGTAAACGTTCCTTCCCCCAAAGCGCCTTCCATCATCGCGATCAACAAGAAGACAGCGAAGCTGGTTTGGGAAGCCAATCAAGTTGGCGACAAGATTTTGCATGGCCAGTGGTCTTCTCCTGCAGTTGCCAAAATTGGTGATAGCGTGCAGGTGATTATCGGCCAGGGCGACGGCAAGACGCGTAGCTACGAAGCGGAAACCGGTAAGCTGCTTTGGGAGTTTGATCTTAATCCTAAAGAATCCGTCTGGCCCAAAACGCGTAACGAAGTGATTGCTACTCCCATCATCGTTGGCAATGTGGTGTATCAAGCTAACGGACAGGATCCGGAGCATGGTGAAGGCGTGGGTCATCTTTATGCCATGGATGCCACCAAACGCGGCGATATAACGCAGACGGGACGGTTGTGGCACTACGATAAGATTCGCCGTTCCATCTCCACAGGTGCCTATTACAACGGCCTGCTTTTCTATGCGGACTTTTCCGGCTTCCTGCATTGCCTGGACGCCAAGACCGGAACGGCTTACTGGACGTACGACATGCTGGCGGCTGTTTGGGGATCACCCGTTGTGATTGACGGCAAGGTGTACCTAGGCGACGAAGATGGAGACGTGGTTGTTTTGGAAGCTACAAAAACCAAGAAGCTGATTGCAGAATCGAGTTTGGGAAGTTCAGTGTACTCGTCTGCTGTGCCTGCAAATGGCGCTATTTTCTTTGCCAACCGGAATCAACTTTGGGCCCTAGAAAACAAGAAATAGTAGTATCCCTGCTGCTTGCGCTGAATCAGAGCGCATTGGCACAAACCGCTCCTCGCCACGCAGTCAGGCCGGAGCGGTTTGTTATTCAACACGCTCTGTTGGTGGAGGGCAACGGAACTCCTGCATCAGGTCCGGTGGATATTCTTATCGAAAACGGTTTGATTACCCGTATCGGGAATATTCAACCGGTAGCTACGGACACGGTTATTGATGCAAAGAAACGTTACGTGGTTCCTGGATTTGTGAATCTTCACGGCCATCTGCACGCCGATCGTGGTGGCATGCCGATGGATCGCGATTACGTTTTGAAGCTTTGGCTGGCGTGTGGCATTACTACAGTGCGCAACGTGGGCGATAGCGACACTCCGGCGACGTTGGCTATTCGCGACGATCCGAAGCGCGTCGCTCCCCGGCTCTTTGTTTATCCAATGCTGGGCCGCCCTGCGACTCCAGAGGCTGCGCGGGCTCGCGTGAAGCAGCTTAAGGCGCAAGGAGCTGACGGGGTGAAGTTCTTGGGTCTTCATCGCGACATAATGCAAGCGGCACTTGAAGAAGCGCATGCCCAAGGCCTGCCTGTGGCTCATCACACTGGCGTGGAAGAGACCAACGCCTGGGACGATATCAAATTCAAGACACGATCGATTGAGCATTGGTACGGAATCCCAGACGCTGCTTTGGAAGAGGGTGTGCAAAGTTTTCCGCCAAGCTACAACTATCAGAATGAAGCCGATCGATTCCGCTATGCGGGTCATTTGTGGCGCGAGGCGAATTGGGAAAAATTGGGCAAAGTGTTTGATGGGATGGTTGCTGCCGGAGTCGCCTGGGACCCCACTCTGACGATTTACGAAGCTTCTCGCGATCTTCAGCGAGCCCAGAATCAGCCATGGTTCAAGGGTTATCTTCATCCGGCACTGGAAGCGTTTTTCAGGCCGAACCTGGAAAATCACGGTTCCTATTTCATCAACTGGACTTCAACGGAAGAAACATATTGGAAGGAAAATTACCGCATTTGGATGCGTGCTGTCCGTGAGTTTGCGCGGCGCGGTGGACTTGTGGGTATTGGCGAAGATGCCGGCTACATTTACCAGATGTACGGGTTTGGTTATTTAAGAAATCTTGAGCTACACCAGGAAGCGGGTTTTCCGCCTATCAAGATCATTGAACAGGCAACCCTTAACGGCGCTCGGATCTTAGGGCAGGAAGCAAAATTCGGACGTGTGCGTGCCGGTTGGTCTGCCGATCTGCTTATCGTAAATGGCAATCCGTTGGAGGATTTCCGCACGCTTTATCCAGTGTATGGCAACGGCGGAATTGAATGGACCATTAAACAAGGCATTCCCTACCATGTGCCCACTTTGATAAGCGAAGTGAAGCAGATTGTGGATAAAGCCAAGGTGGCTCAAAAGAAGTGACGCTGGCTCCTTTTGATTTCACATTGCAGCCGCGTCTGGTCTTCGGAGCGGGATCAATTGCACAGTTAGGTGCATTGTCCAGAGGTCTGGGCTTTCAAAGAACATTGCTGGTAGCCGATAGCGGGTTAATTAAGGCAGGGCATGTTAAGAAGGCAACTACTTTGCTGGAATCCTCTGGTATTACAGTCACGCCCTACTATGAGTTCGATGAGAATCCTGATACTGCCATGGTGGAGAGGGGGCGGCAAGTTGCCGCTAGGGCCAACATTGATTCCATCATCGGCTTAGGCGGTGGCAGTTCACTTGACTGCGCTAAGGCCATTAATTTTGTTCATAGCTGCGGTGGTAACATGCGCGACTATTGGGGTCATAACAAGACCACACATCCATTGTTGCCAATGCTTGGAGTACCGTGCACGACCGGCACAGGGAGCGAAGCGCAAACTTACGCGCTGATATCCGACGCAGAAACTCACATCAAAATGGCATGTGGGGATGATAAGGCAGCGTTTCGAATTGCTTTGCTGGACCCTGAACTTGCGCTATCTCAACCTGCGCATGTGCGTGCCACAGCGGGCTACGATGCAATCTCCCATGCTGTGGAATCGTTTGTCACAACCAAACGCAACGCCGCAAGCGATGCCTTTGCCCGGCAGGCATGGCGGATGCTTTCGCGTGCATTTCCGAAGTTGATTCTGGAACCGAATAATATTGATGCGGTTGCGCAAATGCAGCTTGGATCGTGGTTTGCGGGCTGCGCCATTGAAGCCTCCATGTTGGGGGCGGCGCACGCTACGGCGAACCCTCTGACGGCTCGGTATGGCACCAGCCATGGCACTGCGATTGCTGTGATGCTACCCCACGTAGTCGCCTGGAATCAGCTACGTGAGTACGAAGAACTGGCTCCACATCTTTCCGCAAAACTGTCAGAATTTGGAATGCTTGCCGGACTTGCCGGTTCGTTGCGCGAACTCAGCGTCCCTTCGGACGATCTACCGCTATTAGCTGAAGCCGCCGCGCAACAATGGACCGGCCGATTCAATCCGCGAACTTTCAACACTGACGCAGCCTTGGAGTTATATCAATGCGCTTTTTGACGTTGCTCTGCTTCACCGTTTCCTTGCTACCCGCACAGTGGCCGCAATTCCGTGGGAACCAGCAGCTGACCGGAGTTTCGACTGAGAAAATTCCTGGGCAGTTGAAATTACTCTGGACCTGGGAGGGCGGGGAAGTCTTTGAATCATCGCCGGTAATAGACAACGGGACCGTCTACATTGGCTCTGGATCCAGTGAACTGATCGCCATTGACTTAAGCACGGGCAAGCTTCGATGGAAGTATAAGACGGGGAAGGAAGTTGGCGAATCAACGCCAGCCGTTTTTGCGGGGATTGTTTATGTTGGCGACTTGGGCGGTATACTCCACGCCGTCGACGCCCAGTCTGGGAAAGGTTTGTGGACCTTTAAGACTGGCACAGAAGTCAAATCCTCGCCTGTAGTTTTCCAGGATAAAGTGCTTATCGGTTCGTATGACCAAACTCTCTATGCGGTGAATGCCAAAACAGGGAAACAAGTTTGGAAGTACGAAACCAATGGACCGGTGCACGCTACGCCAGCCATTCTTGACGGAGTAGCCTACATTGCGGGCTGCGATGAAAACTTCCGCGCTGTGCGCCTATCTGATGGGCAGGAGGTGTACCACGTGCCCTCTGGGTCTTACACGGGTTCTTCCCCTGCTATCAGTGGTACACGGGCTTACTTTGGTACTTATGGTAATGAAGTGTTTTCGGTTGATATGAAGGCGAAGAAAATTGTTTGGCGGTATGAGCATCCAGTGCGCAAGTTCCCCTATCAATCCTCTGCTGCGATTGCCAATGGAAAAGTGGTGCTTGGTGGGCGCGACAAAAATGTGCATGCGATCGATGCTGCGACGGGTAAGGGATTGTGGACCTTCGCGACCAAGAGCCGTGTGGAATCTTCACCGGCTATTGCAAATGGTCATGTCTACATTGGGTCCAACGATGGACGGTTCTATGTGTTGGATTTGAACAACGGGCAAAAGCTTTGGGAGTTTACGGCTGGCGCAGCTTTGTCGTCTTCACCTGCGATTGGTAATGGAAAAGTTGTGATCGCATCGCAGGATGGACGCGTGTACTGCTTTGGGTCTTAGTAAGTAGGCCTACAGCCGTTTACTAATTTCTGCTTCCACTGCTTCAAGGGCTGTCTCGCCGTACCAGGCTTTCACCTTTACACCTTTGCGGTCATAAAGGAACAACGCCGGCAGCGATCCATTCCACTTCGGATCCACCAGGGTGATGAACTTATCATCGTCCTTGGCCTTGCGGATGTAAGTTGGGGCTTTTACAGAATTCGCCGTCAGAAATTTACGGGCTGCTGCTTCGGCCTCGGCTTCGTCGCCGGATATGGTGACGAACACGAATCCCTTGGCTTCCAGCTTTGCCGCCAGTTTCACCAATTCAGGCATTTCCTTGCGGCACGGCACACACCAAGTGGCCCAAAAATTCACCAGCACTACTTTGCCTTTGGCGCCGGCCACAGTGGATGCATAATTGGATTCGTTGATGGCAGGGAGTGGTTGGGCCGTCAGTGCGCAGGCGGCCAGGATCAAAGTGGTAAGCAGACGCATATCAGGAAATCTTCCGGTAGCGGTGAATGGTACAGCCAAACGCTTTCAATTCTTTTCGAACAACAGTCTTGCCTTCAAGCGTAGAACCAATGGCATCGCGCAATGCAGTAACTTTTACACGCGCTTCGTTCTTGGAATCGTCAACCGCCCCGTGATACAAAATTTCACCTTTGGCGTTCAGCACGAAAGCTTCCGGGGTCATGCTGGCACCCAGTTTATCGGCCACGTTATTTTTCCAATCCTTATAGACAGGGAAGGGTAGTTCGGCGGCGCGAATATGGTCGTTCACTTGGCCCAGCGTTTCATTGTCATTGGCATTGACGAAAACAAATTGGACTGGCTTGTCTTTGAAATCGGTAGTCAGTTGCTTGTAGCGGTCGTGATAAGCATTGGATACCGGGCACAGAGTGGAAATAAATACCACTACAGTGGCCACCGTATTAGAAGTGGAAATTTCCACCGGCTGATTTGCGTTGTTGCTGAGTCTAAGCACTGGTGCCGCGCCACTTAGCGCGTTCACCAATGCAAAAACAATAGCCAGCCGCCGGATCACTTCTTTTCAACCTTGTTTTCCAATTTCAAATTCAGAATGGCCACTTTCCGGTTATCGAAGGTTGAAAGCGGTTTGGTTGCCGAGGCAAAGCCCTTACTTTCGGCGCGCAATTCATAATCCACGTCCCTGGCCAAATTGTTGAATACGTATTTGCCGTCATCTTTGGTGATGAACGAACGGATTTGTAGTGTTTTCAAGTTCTTGATCTGAACCACAGCACCGGCGATGATCTCTTCATTGGCGTCGCGCACAGTGCCCTGAGCAGTACGAATTGTAGGATCTTCCTTTTCCTTCTTGCCGCCGCTGGGAAATTGCACTTGGGAGACAGCCATGATGGCGGTAATCAAAAATACGCAAATAGAACGGAAACTCATGATCCTCACTCTTAAGATGTCAACGCTTGGCAACAGGTTTCAACTCAAAAGGAAGATCCACTCGCTGGTCGATGCCAACCTCGGTACTCTTTTCCTCGTGCTCGAAACCACTGGCCTTGACGATTACAGTATAACGCGCGAACACCGAAGGTACTCGAAACGCGAATTCGCCTCGCATATTGGCCGTCATCTTCTGCTGTCCCTTGCCCTTTTCGGGTTTTAAAGTGACTTCGGCCCCGGGTAAGGCAAAGCCAGGGGGCCGGAAAACTGTGCCAGCAACCAGACTGTAGGATTCAGTTTTTTTCGCCTTTTCTTTGTCCTTTGCCATCAACACTTCAAGCAACAGCAGAACGAGCAAGGCACCTAAGGCCAGGGCTCTAAGCAGCGGACTGGCGCTACTGCCAATCCTCTTCTTCTTCCTCGGCATCGTCTTCGTCGTCATCGTCGAGGTCGTCATCGTCATCGTCCTCGTCATCTTCGTCATCTTCATCATCGGCTGCAACCAGCTCAAATGGTTTGGTATCACTGACGCGGAGCAGCGCTGCGCACTCGTCGCAATTCAACTCGTCGCCTTCATCCAATTCGTCTTCTTCAACATCGATATTAGCATCGCAAAGTGGGCATTTCACCATGACAATTTTCTCCCCAGCTACGGGCTATTCTACAAAACCCAAAAGCTTTTGCAAGTCTCTATTCTAATTATTTTTTCGCGGCCATTTTCCGGCGCGTCGTTGGAGGAACAATTCCCTTCAATCGTAAGCACAAGAACATTTGCGCGCGATGCGTTAATTCGTGCTCTTTTACGAACTGCAGCATCTCCAATCTTGTTACTTCCGCACCATCGAAACGAGTGATTGTTTCCGCATAAAACTGCGGACTTTTGGAGGCCAACTCAGCAGAACGCGCGGTTACGCTTTCAGCCAGATTCCGTGCAAGTTCAATGCTGCCCGGATTTTCGCCCAGCGGTCTTGCAAAGGAATTCATCCGTGCCCGGGCATCAGGACCCTGAAAACTGCTGTCGCCAGCAGCCAGCATACCAGCCAGGGCTTCTCCGCTTTGCAGGATATGAACTGCCAGTTCCCGGAAGGTCATCAAGTCCGCCGTGGGCCGGAAATCGAGATCCCCTGGTGGGAAATCTTCAAGAGCCTGCACCGTATCGGCGCGAACGGATTTCCAAGAGTCTAGTACCGTTTCGAGTCGAACCATACTC
>JAYUSZ010000264.1:0-9739 GCA_043755435.1 Bryobacterales bacterium
ATCAAAACCAGCCCTACTTTTGTGAAGAAGGGCGGCTGCAATTCCTGCCACAACCAAATGCTACCTGCCGCTGCTCAGGCTTACGCGGGAAAACAGGGTATTGCAACCGGCGCTCCCATTGAACAACTTCCACCAGAGGTTTCCGAAATCACAACTGAGCGACTAATTGAATACTCCACCAATCCCGTGGGTTCCAGTGGATACGAACTGTTCGCCTATGCCAGTGCGGGCCGGACAAGGGATGCGCGCATTGAAGCGCAGGTCTATTTCATAAAGTCCATGCAACAGCCCGATGGCTACTGGCGAACTGTGGGCAACCGTCCTCCTTTGACGTTCGACGATTTTACAACCACCGCTTATGCCATCTATGCATTGAACGCTTATACACCCAAAGCGCAAATGGAAGACAAGGACGTAAGAATTTCCCGAGCCCGATCCTGGCTTCAGGAAGCCAAGCCTGTGATCACACAGGAACGTGCCTTCCATCTGCTCGGGCTGGCATGGGCGAAGTCAGGACAGGATGCAATGGATAAAGCGGTTCGCGGCTTAGTAGCAATGCAGCAGAAAAACGGTGGCTGGTCTCAATTGCCAGCTATGCCGCCCGATGCATACGCAACCGGCATGGCCTTGTTTGCAATGCATGAAGGCGGAGTCCCCGCTTCCAATCCTGCTTATCAAAAGGGTCTCCGCTATCTTTTGGACACACAAGCAGCTGACGGCACCTGGCATGTAAAAACTCGGGCACTACCCGTTCAGCCTTACTTTGAAAGCGGCTATCCTTACGGTCACGATCAATGGATCTCCGCGGCAGGTGCAGCCTACGCCACGATGGCGATTGCGGCTGCAGTTGAGCCAGAGCGCCGCGCTCAACGATAGTCTTAAACCTAAAACTACCAAGCGCACCACGGCATGGCGGGCAGTTCCGTCTTCCTGTCTAAATCGTCTCATTAGAATTTGCAGAGCCGCCGGTTGATTTCAACAAGCTGTTGAAAAAAGGGGGAATTGAGTTGCAGATGGGTTGTTATCGTCATTTCTTAAGACTGCAAGAAATGGGCAAATTGGTTTCGTACTGCAACCTGGGAATTGAGTTTAAAAATCTTGAAGATCTTGCGGAGGGACTGCCATTCGCAAAGCATTCAGGACAGCAAGGGCATCAATGGCTTCTTGAGCGAGCGCTCCTGCCACTGGAGTCAGGTAGCCTGTTGCAGCCAGCCCCATGCCGATCGCACTGAGTAACATCCCTCCCCCGGCACTTTGAAGAGCGATGCTCCGCATCCGCCGGCCAATGTGAATCAGCTCATCCACTTTTCCTAAGGATGCAACCAGCACCACCGCATCAGCCGCTTCCGCGGTGATGTCGCAATTAGGACCGAATGCGATTCCAACGGTTGCGGCCTGCATGGCTGGTGCGTCATTGATACCATCACCAAGAAACATGGCCGGTGCCCGCGCAGATTCTTCGCGAACAATGGCAACCTTTTCTTCCGGGGTCTTGCCCGAATGAAGATGTTCAATGCCAACCTGCCCAGCCAGATACCGCACTTCGGAATCACGATCGCCGGAAAGCAGCAGAACCCGGGTGATTTGATGACGTGGACCCAGATGCCTGACAAACGAGCTACTTTCCGGTCGCGGCGCATCGTGGAAACGAAAAGTAGCTGCGTAGGCACCGGCCCGTAGCAACACACATTCCATACCTGCTTCAGATTCTGGAAGACGCGCCGATTCGTCAACGGGAACCTGCTTGCGGCTTGTGATTTGTATTCGTGCGCCATTCACAATTCCAGTTAAACCTGCGCCGGGCCGCTCGCTAATATCCAAAGCAGGCAGCAGCGTTAAGTTCCGATCCGTTGCCGCTGTCAGAATACTTGCAGAAAGCGGATGCTTTGAATACTGCTCCAGACTGGCGGCCCATTGAATGGCTTCATCCTCCATAGTTCCAGGTGCGCAAAGAATTTCAGTGAGCGATGGCTTGCCGAAAGTAAGTGTGCCGGTTTTGTCGAAGATCACAGTCCGGCAGGAATCGATGATCTCAAGCATGCCGGGGTTCTTGATGATGATGGAACGTTTAGCGGCAGCGGAAATGGCCCCCATGATGGTGATAGGAATGGCGAGCAACAGTGGGCAAGGAGTGGCGATCACTAGCACTGCCAAGAAGCGTGAAGCCTCACCCGAATGCCAATATCCTGCAGCGGCGACGGCCAGCGCGAGCAGAGTGTACCAAGCTCCTAAACGATCAGCCAAGCGGCGGATGTGCGGTTTGTTATTCTCCGCTTCAAGCATTACACGCATGATCTTCGAATAGCGTGAGTCAATCGGTAGGCTTTTGACGATAATGTTCAGCGCCGTCTCTCCGTTTACAGCACCTGAGAGCACTTCTGCGCCAGGACCTTTGCGGATCTGGAACGGCTCGCCAGTCAGGTACGATTCGTCCATGGTCCCCTGCCCTTCGCCAACAACTCCATCCACTGGGCAGATTTCGTGCGGGAGCACAACCAGGTGATCGCCGACCTGCACCAGTTCAAGACTGATTTCTTGGATGTGCTGATTTGTGGATCGATAAGCAGTGCGCGGCATTCGTTTTGCCAATGCAGCCAGAACGTCGGAAGCGCGACGCGCGGCATACTGCTCCAGCACTGTTCCACTGGAAAGCATCAGGATGATGATCACCCCAGCCAGGTACTCACCAAGAATGGCGGAGACCAGGATCGAAAGGCCTGCTAGCAGATCCGCACCAAGATCGGCAGTAAATAGGTGGCGAATAATATCAAACACCAGCGGAGTGCCACCGGCAATCAAGACCACCAACAAGGGCCAATTGGCAGCATGCGGTTCCACGTGCGCAAAGTAGCGAAGGGACATGTGGGTGAAAAGCCCCAGTGCAGCTAGACAAGCAATGGAGCTTTCCTTTGAAAAGCGGCTCACACGATAAGCTCCAGCATTTGCACAGCCAATAGAACCAGCGGTTCAAGTTGTTTGTCATTGGTGAGTGGCAATCGTGTTGTATAGGAGCCCAATACTGTAAATTGTCCCAATATTTTACTTACTCGTTGATACCTGTTACGAACCATCGCCGGCCATTGAGAAAGGTCTGAGTGCCCTGCAGGGTGAGCTTTATCTTCTCGATGCCGTTTTGGGGCGAAGTCAATTCCAGGGTGGCTTCGCCCGCCTGTTCGACCACCCGCCAGCGGCCTTGGTTGGCTTGGCGGCCGCCGGAACTGGCGCTCGCGCCTGAAACGTCGATCGAGATAGAGCTGGAAGAGCGGAAGGAGTAAGTGCCGTCGGCGGAAAGGTAGAGAGTCTTCTGGCTATTCATGCCGCCGGAGTTACCGCCACTTGAGTAACCGCTGAACTGGACTAGCTTCTTGTCGTTCAGCCGTTGAGTCCAGAGGTTGTTGGCGCGGGGAGCGGCGGGAGTAGGCGAGGCTGGGAACCGAAAACTGGCGGCGAGCGCATTGAGCGCCGGTGTGCGGCTTTGCAGCAGCTCGCTTTTCGCGACGGCGGCCAGAGCGGCGGCACCATGGCCGGGCAACGCAACCAGATAAAGTTTGACCTTTGCGGTGATGCCACTGAAGGAGCCGTCGAAGGTATGCGCCATGCCCTTGCCACCGGCGGCGGTGAAAGCGACAGGGGCTCCGGTTGGAGTTGGTTTCAAATTCGGAAAGAATTGCACCACCTCAGCGGTGAGCGCTTTTGAGTCGTCGATCGAAACGAGGTCGGCGGAGAGGCCGGTGAAATAGAGCTCCGACTCGCGATCGTGTCCGGGAGGGATGAGGACCGCACCCTGGCCGGATACGTTTATTTGCCAACCGGCGGGCAAGTGAAATTCGAGGCCTGAAGGCAGGCGTTGCGGGTCTGCCGCACTGAGAGGTGCAGTGAAGGTCACTGCTACCAGTGCAGCGGATATGGGGCAGATCTTCATTTTTCACCCGAGTTTATCAGAAACATCACCACGTCTTCCTGCGGCGGCTCCGCCCTTCACTGCGATATTTGTGCAGAAGCTCGATCATCGATTTGGCGCGATCCGGATGGTTAGCCCAAAGGTCGTTCTGCTCTGCGGTTCCTTGACGCACTGAGAATTGGCCGTTTCCAGAATCGAAAATCATTGCCTCATGGAGGTGCCGTCCTTTTTTCGGCTGCGTCGTCTGCAAGGGCTGTGCCCGTTAGAGCCGCGCAGGTCGCGCAAAGATCGATCAAGGAGATGGTCTCGGAAGATGTCGTCTTCGGTCGAATCTTCCCCCGCCAGCGAGCAATGAAGGGACTGAGGCTTTGTACCCTCGGAAATCGTTCTCCGATCTATGACCGTTCTCCCCTCGCACGGCCCCGTTGTCGCTTGTGGGCGGCTGGTCGAAAGCACATTCTTAGAGGCAGTCCGCTCTACACGGCCAAGCCTTTGCCCATCGCAGCAACCTCTGCTGTATCTTCTGCCTACCGGTGTCCCCCAAACACTACTATTTGGTGATGCGGATCGAGCTGTTCCGGGTCGCTTGTTTTCCGCTTATGTTTCGCAGGCGAAAGCCAAAGGCGATCGCGTAGATGTGATCAACATTCCCGATGCCGTTCATTTTGAATTTCTGATGCCGGGCACTTCCGCAGAAAAAACACTCTTCGATACATTACTTAGGGCTGCAAGGTTAAAGTGAGTACGGTCTAATCGATAAGAAATTGCAGCAATAATGCTGCACTAGTGCAGCATTATGTATACATATTTGCTGCAACAATGATAGGCCGATGTTAGTTACTAACCCAGAACTAATCTTATCTGTTGATATTTCCCAAAAAGTCATGGTACTATCGGCCCGTACGTTACTTACATTGGAGTGTATCTATGTCTCCCCTACTCCGTTCGTCGCTTATTGCGGGCTTCTTATCTGCGATACCTTGTTACTCGCAACAACTACTTAATACTATTCAAAGTTCTCATATGAGATTTAGACCGGCGGATACCGCCCCTCCAACAGTATTGCCTCGTGTTCCTGGCATTACTTACCATGGCGGGCCGATCATGCTGGGAACAACCAAAATCTATTACATCTATTACGGCAATTGGGCAGCTGAACTATTGGGCCGGACAATATTGCAGGACTTTGCGTCTTCCATTGGAGGTTCGCCCTACTATGCCATCAACACCGGATACTATGACTTTGCAGCGCGCAATGTTAGCGACGGAGTCGTATTTGGTGGATTCACCACTGACAATTATTCACAAGGTCTAACCGCAGTCATCGGCGAGGTAAGAGCTCAAAACATCGTTTCCCTTGCCATAACAGGCGGGGGGCTTCCGAATGATCCGAATGGTATTTATTTCGTGCTAACTTCTCCTGATGTGGTGGAATCGTCGGGCTTTTGCGGTTATCACAACTCCATTACTGTTGGGCCCAATGACATTAAGTACGCTGTTGTAGGTAACAAGGCAACGCAAAATCTAAGCAGTTGCGCCCCCCAAACTTTGAGCAGCCCCAACTCCAATCCTCCGATTGATGCCATGGTGAATGTGATTGCTCATGAGTTAGGCGAGGTGGTTACCGACCCAAATTTAAATGCATGGTTTGATAGCTACAATAACGAAAATGGCGACAAATGCGAATGGACATTCGGCCACACTTACACAGCACCGAACGGTTCCAAGGCAAACATGGTGCTTGGCGCGCGCAATTACATGATTCAACAAAACTGGGTGAATTCTTTCGGCGGCTACTGTGCCTTGAATTTAACAGTTCCGGCTCTAACATCTGTTGATCCAGGAATCATGCCAATTGGCTCAGTTCTACAAGTTACTATCACAGGCTTCAATTTGAGTGGAGCCACCATTAACCCGTTAGCAGGCATTACGATCAGTAATCTGGTTACCAGCAGCCAACTCATGACAGCAACCTTTACGGTTGCTGCCGGCGCATTACCGGGCCTTCGCATTCTTTCTGTTACAACAGGCAGCGGAATTAGCAACGACTTGTCATTCACTGTTGGCCCCCCGGCGCCTGTTCTAACGAGCATTACTCCACCCAGCGGTACGCGCGGACTTAGTGTTCCGGTAACTCTATTCGGTAGCAATTTGGGCGGAGCAACCATAAATGCTGGAGGTGGGATTAGCGTAAGTGGAGCTGTTCCAACTGCCACTCAGATCACGGCCATTCTCAACATTCCAGCCAATGCACCTCCGGGACCCACCTCGATTAATGTAACGGGTCCGGGCGGGACAAGCAATTCAATCTCCTTCACAATTGAAAGCGTATCTGGACCGCCTGTTCTATTTTCAGTTAATCCTCCTAGCGGCCAACAAGGCACAACGTTCAGCGTGGTTATCACAGGAAACAATTTTTCAAGTCCCGCCGAAATCCTTATGTTGGACAGCTCCGGCGTTTCGGTTTCGGGAATCACGGTGGTCAATAGTAGTCTGATGAATGCTACTTTTACGGTTTCCAATTTTGCTGGCAGAAGAAATTCCTTCACCGTGCGAACTGCGTTGGGACTCAGCAATAGCTTGAACTTCGATGTGCTTCCGGGTGTACCAAACCCGGTACCAACACTTACGTCCATCTCTCCGCCCACAATCGGTCAAGGCCAAAGCGCAATGGTTACGCTATCCGGTTTTAATCTAAGTGGTGCGTCGATTAATCCAATTCCAGGCGTAACTATCAGTGCTGTGAGTGCAACCGCCACTCAGATGACTGCCTTGTTTACGATAGGCGCTGCCACACCATTAGGGACTAAGAGCGTCAACGTAACCAACGCAAATGGCCCTAGCAATGCAGTAACCTTCCAAGTGACTTTAGCCGGGATAACCCTCACCTCCATCAGTCCGCCAAGTGGACCACCTGGAGCAAACGTTACGGTCACTCTATTCGGGAATAACCTAACCGGAGCAACCATCAATGCAATCGCCGGCGTGACAATTACTGGACCGGTTGTAAGTGCCACACAAATCATTGCGACCTTCAACATCTCACCTGGGGCGGCTAGTGGGGCACGTTCAGTTACCGTGACTGCAGGAGGTAACACAAGTAATTCCGTGGAGTTTACGGTTGCCGGCGCGGGTCCTTTGTTATCCTCAATCAGTCCCAACACTGCGAGGGCGGGCACATCCCTGGTTGTCCTATTCAGCGGAACTGGTCTCGCGGGGGCAACTGTGACACCGATTCCGGGAATAACGATCACCAATGTAGTGTCCAGTGCCACAGCAATTGCGGCGACATTCGACATTTCTGTTGGAGCCACGCCGGGAGTGGTAAACGCAACTGTTACAGGTACGAGTGTAAGTAACGGTGTGCCTTTTACTATCGAACCTTTACGAGACCGCAGGTAACTTACAGGCTGAGGACAGCCAAAGTCAATTCACGGCTACCAGTGCAGCCTGCGGCGGCTCCGCCCTTCACTGCGATATTTGTGCAGAAGCTCGATCATCGACTTGGCGCGATCCGGATGGTTGGCCCAAAGGTCGTTCTGCTCTGCGGGGTCAGCGGTGAGGTTGTAGAGTTGTCCCGCTTTCTGGTTCGCACGGATCGCCTCCAGGTCATCTGGGGTGCCGACGATAGTTTTCCAGTGTCCTTGACGCACTGAGAATTGGCCGTTTCCAGAATCGAAAATCATTGCCTCGTGGAGGGGCCGTCCTTTTGAACTGCCGAGGATAGCGGGAAGAATATCGCGGCTATCTTCGGCTGCGTCGTCTGGAAGGGCTGTGCCCGTTAGAGCCGCGCAGGTCGCGCAAAGATCGATCAAGGAGATGGTCTCGGACGATGTCGTCTTCGGCCGAATCTTGCCCGGCCAGCGTGCGATGAAAGGAATGCGGGTTCCACCTTCGTAGACTGAGGCTTTGTATCCGCGGAAATCGTTCTCCGATTTATGACCGTTCTCCCCTCGTACGGCCCCGTTGTCGCTTGTGACGATGAGCAGCGTCTGGTTCACCAGCCCGTGCTTAGCGAGTTGGTCGTCGATCTGACCGACTGCCCAATCGACGACAGTGACGAGATCGCCGCGAGGGCCTGCCTGACTTTTTCCCTTCATCGCATCGGGAACCAGAAACGGGTTATGAGGAGAGGACGTGGAAAGAACCAGGAAGAATGGCTTCTTTGGATTCTTGTCGAGGTGTCCGTCGATGAAATCAAGGGCTTTCCTGGTGAGGGTGAAATCGCAGTCGGTCTGGGACCAATCGTCGGCCATCGGACCTGGAACGAAGCCTGGGAGGCCGCGCCATTCTTCACGGCTCATTTGCGTCGGGACAACAACGGTGCGGTCATTTTCGATGAAACAGTAGGGTGGATCGGAGGTACAGCAAGCCGAAGTGCCGAAGAAATAATCAAAGCCAAGAGTGGCCGGGCCGCCGCCAATCGGCTTGGTGAAATCGATGTTCTTTTGGAGCTTCTCGTCCGTCTTGCCGGGAGCATTGCGGCTGATGGTGTTTTCGGCGGGGGTTCCATCTTTGGTGGACCATTCAAGGCCGACGTGCCATTTGCCGATCCAGGCGGTCTGGTAGCCGGACTTCTTGAGCATGGAAGCAACGGTCATCCGGGTGGGCTCAATGAGCGGCCGATCATAGGAAAGCAAAACGAATTTTTGAAGCCGGGTGCGCCAGCAATAGCGGCCAGTCAGCAGACCGTATCGAGTGGGAGAGCAGAGTGCCGACGGCGAATGAGCGTCGGTGAATTTCACTCCACCGGCGGCCACGCGGTCCATGTGGGGAGTGGGAATTCTTGAGTCCTTGTTGTAGCAGCTCAAGTCTCCCTGCCCCACGTCGTCACCCAGGATGATCACGATATTCGGTAAGGTTTTTAAGGGCGGCACTGCTTGAAGGGACGCTGGGCTCGCGGAAAGAGCAAGGCTGGATAGTAAGCCACCGGTTTTGAGAAAATCGCGTCGTTCCATGAGCCTCTTCAGATGATTTCATCGTGCTGCGGAAATGGACATCTTTTTCGAGTATAGAGCACAGGTTCGGTGAACTGCCGGCCGATGGGGCGACTTACTAATTAGTTCAGTCAAATTGATGTGCTCCCCATTGCTGTGTGCGTTTTCGCGGGAGCTTCGGGTTGAGTGAGCTGTGCGATGGGGGGCAGTGCTGCATATAAGATGCTGTGCGGGTTGTGAGCGCGGGTTTCGCGAGGTACAGGAAGGTGGTGTGTGATCGAGCTTCTAGTATTCGCCGACAAAACGGACCCAGGCCTTTGTCGACTAGTTAGGTTCGTTTCAACGGGTGTTTCAATGAGCTGTGTTTCAACCGTTTCCTTTTCCCCAGGTTGGTTATCGGTGGGCTGGTCATCAGTTAGGTTCGTTTCACCAGGTACACTTTGCGGGTCTAAGTCGGACTGCGGATTGAGGTTGGCTGGTGGAAACAGTTGGCGCATGGTGAGAAGCTGCTGCGTCAACTTTTCATATTGAGACAGTAAGCGGCGGCCTTGACGGGTGATTTGGTTTAGGGCGTCGCCATTTTCTTGGAGGGCAACTACGGCGAGGGCATAGAGGGCGCTGGGACTGACGGATTCATACTGTTGAGATATCCCGGGGAGCATGCGTTGGATTTGAATATTGATCAAATTGGATTCGGCTGGGGCTTGACGGCGGAGACGCCAAAGAGTGGTGGCCATTTCGAGGACGAAGGTTTCCTCAATTGGGTTGGTGGGTTTCCAGGTGTCGAGGTGGGTGTCCATGAGAAGTTGGAAGTGGGGGAGTTCTTCGCCAGGGAGGATGAATTCCTGGACATAGGCAGCATGGGTGACGGAATTGAAGGCAGAGCGGCGTTTGCCTTCGG
>JAYUSZ010000265.1:0-9703 GCA_043755435.1 Bryobacterales bacterium
GCCCGCGCGGGCCGCGACCGAGTATGGCGACGGAGATCTTGAGCCAAACGTGTTTCAATCCACGCGGCCCGCGCGGGCCGCGACTGCCTGCGGATAAACCGCAGATTCCACTGCTACAAAACATTCCTTCGCGCGAAAGCCAGCAGTATTCACCAATCCATCCTCACATAATTCCTTACGCCTGCCTCAATAACTTATAATTCCCAACTACTTACACCGAGACGCGTACATTACCGCATTTCCATGTCCGCTTCCCCTCCGCGCGGCCTCAAATCACCAGCGGGCCTTGAGGGTCGTAAGCCTCCTTCGTTCCCACGTGTTCCACCCTGCCGCGCCAATTATCCCCTAAAAAATAGAACCGCAAACTATCCTCGCTCAATTCAGCCTCCCCAATCAACCGGGCCCGTAACTTCACCCACTGCGCCGCATCCACCAGACACTCAAACACCGAATTCTGAACCCGCTGGCCCGAGTTTTCGCACGCCTTGGCAACCCGCCGCAGCCTCCGCCGGCCTGCACTCGATTCCGTACTCACATCGTACGCCACTACCACAAGCATCATCAGTTCACCTCCAAAGGAAACTCGGATACCCGTCCAATTCCCCGCGCAAGTAACGCGCCAGCAGTAGCGCTTGCACGTGTGGCACAATCCCAAATGCCACTTTTTCCTTCAGAAACGGATGTATAATCTCCTCCTGCTTGCGCTTCTGATACGCCACCAACACTTCCTTCCGTGTTGCATCATCCATCTCCACCGCGCCGCTTTCCGTCTTCCGAAACCCATCCGCCCGCACTTGTTTTCGGTTGATCAACGAAACCGCCATCCGGTCCGCAATCACTGGCCGCAATTCTTCCACCAGATCCAGCGCCAGACTCGGCCTCCCAGGCCGGTCCCGATGCAGAAATCCCACCGCAGGGTCCAGTCCCACGCCCTCCAACGCCCCTGCAACGTCGTGCGTAAGCAGTGTGTATAGGAATGACAACAGCGCATTCAAGTTGTCCAGTGGAGGACGCCGCGAGCGGCCACGGAAGAAGAAGTCTTCCTTGGCCTCGGTAACCAGATGGTCAAAGACAGTGAAGTAGACGCGCGCAGCGTCACCTTCATGGCCGCGCACTGTGTCCAGTGGTTTCGGCTTCTGTAGTTCGTCCACCAACCGCGCCAGCCTCAGCGAAGCGGCATCCAACTCCGATGCCTGATCCCCCGCCGGCTTTTCCCGCGCCGCCCGCAGCAGCACCGTCCGGCAATTAGCCACTTTGGCGATCACCACAGACCGCGCAATCTCCGCCGCCTTGTCCTCATCTTCAGATCGACGATACTGTTCCCGGCGCAACAGAACATTGCCGCTGACGGGCCCCTGTACTCGTGCCAGGAATCGCCCGTTCTCCGTTAGGTAGGAAAACGTCACACCCCGTTCAACGCATAGGCCCATCAGTGCCGGACTGGCCGAAACGCGCCCGAAACAAACCACACCTGACAGGGTATGAACCGGCACGCGGAGCTTGGTTTCTTCCTCCACGCGCACGGCGATGGTTTCCCCCTCGCGCCCAAGATAGGCTCCCTGCGTGGTGATGAACAGCGTGTTCAAAAGTTGTTTCATATCGATTCATCTCCGGCAGCCAGGGCACCCGCCAAATACTTCGCCACCCCCGGAGGTTTGGCCAACAGCTTCGGCATACAGCGCACGATCAGCGAACAGTTTTCACACTTTTTTGTATAGACCGGAGGAGGCGTCACCCCCGACTGGTGCAGCGCATGCATCCGAGCCGACAGCGCCGTCGTTCGCTCGCGAAGGGATGGGGTGAACAGGACTTCTGTCCGTCGGCGTGGTTCGCCATAGAACAGCGCACCGAATTCGATGGTGGAATGGAACATTTCTTCCAGGCACATAGCCTGTGCGCAGAGTTGGACCTCGTCGCAGGAATCGCGCTTCGGCTTGCCGCGCTTATATTCGACGGGGAACGGAATCCCCTTGCGAAATTCGACAATGTCCGCCTGACCTGTCAGGCCGAGTTGGAAGGAGTGCAGCCGCAGACCACGGGCGATGCGCAGCCCGGGCCGCGACTCACCGCCGGGAGCATGGGCGCGTTCGTGGAGCACGCGCCCTTCGGCCGTGAGCCGGTTTTCGTCCCATACCTGTTCGATATGGATGAGTCCCCATTGCCGCTCGCAGAAGTGCAGGTGCTGCAGGCCGCTGATGGGGAGCAGATCGTCTTCGGTGTACATGACTACTTCATGGCGCTACTTCCCAATGGAATTTAACTCCGTCGGGGGTGCTTGTCGGCGCAGTTACTTTGTAATCGGCGAAGACGCGTGGAATCTCCACTAGCGCTTCGACTCGAACCGATTCCAGCAACTTGTGAGAAGGCGCGTTTCCAAGTGCGCAATCATGCTCAAAGACACCGAGTCCACGCATCGACATTTCACCACGCGCTGCGGATCGGTCGTGTTCAAACATGTTTGTAAAGGCTTCCAATAGCACTTTGTAGTCCTCCATCTGAAAGCCGGTGTCGTTTGCCAGGAACGGTGAAATATAGACGTGTGCCCGATACAGCGCATAGGGAATAGTGTGCTTTCTACCCATCTGCCCGCTTCCGGCCTTTTCTTCACCCGTGTCCGTTTCCGCCGCACGATCCGTATCGCCAGGGTTAGTAAGTGCTACGCGCGTGATCGTATGTTCAAGCGTAGTTATGCGCGATTCAGATTTAGCAAAGGCCAATTGAACTGGCCCACGAACTTGGCCGCAGTTCCATAGCGGATCATTCTTTGTGCCCTTCTTCTTGCTATCCTCTTTCTTCAACAAGGAAGCTTCCGTTTCAGCATTGGTTGAAACTTCTTTTTTTTTGCTCTCTTTCCCATCGTCAGCGCCCGTCTTGCCCGTCGTCATGACTGCACCGAAAGTGCGGATATCGAAGTAGTTGTCACACATCCATTTCCTTGCGTCTTCGTTTGTGCGACCGACCACCGGTTCGGCTTTGACTGCTTCGTAAGCCTTCTTTTGTTCACGCGCGAGGATTCCGCGCTCCTTGACGTATATGTCGTATGGAGGCTTGTACTCTTTAGTCATTGCTACAAAGTTACGAACCTTTCTCTTTATGCACACATCTGTAATGATTCCAAACCCCGTCTCGGGATCAATCCGAGGAGAGTTTCCCGCATCCGGGTCGCCATTTGGATTTCCTTGTGTCACATCAAAAAGCAAAACTAGCTCTGTACGGTGTTCGAATTTCATGCGGCCTCCTCTGTTGCGTCATTGATTGATCCAGTTGCGGACTTTTCGGATTTGTGGAAACGTTGATGGTAATAGCCCAGTGCGAACTGTCCTTGTTCTTCAAGAGACATGACTGTTGGAAACGACCTAATTCCATCTAAGATCTCGGACACCTCATTTTGGAAATACCATGGCAATCCGCCGCTAAGTTTTGAAATGTGATGCTGGGCCATTGCAAGCAATCGCGGGAATACTATTCCCGGTCTTGTACTTGCTGCCCCATAATATCGATCAATTATGGTCTTGTTGGGTTTTCTCCCGCTTGTCTGCGCTCCCTCCAAGATCGCCATCAACCGCCCTAGGCGGTATCCCACGTTTCGATTGTCTTTATTTAATCCCACGCTAACCTCCTGTTTTGAATTTCTAATTAAAAATGCTTTCAATATGGCAGCCCGTTCTCTTGACACTCTACGCTCGGCTCGGCACCGCTCAACACCATTGGCCAATAAGTTTCTAGGGAAGAGTCTACCGAACAAGATTGCGAGAAAGATATCCGCGACAAAGCCCGGCACCAAGTTCATATCTGGATTCTTTTTCGGAGCGAATACCAGTGACCTCATTAGTAAACGCAACGGTGAAATGGCATCGTCCTCGATTTGAAGAGATCGAAAGTAACTTGCGATGTTCTCTCCCACTTCACTTACGGTCCCGATGTGTGAACTCCTGATTGTTGCCCTACCTTCACCACCAGAAAGGATCAAACAGAAAAAACGGTTGTCGGCATTGCCAGATGCTCTTCCTTTATAGGGGGAAGACAGCATAGCCCCGATAGTTTCAGGGTCTGGGGCTTCAAAAAGCTCCCGAAATGAACCAATTAGAGGATCCGGTTGGTCAGTCCAATAAACGGCAGTAGTATCTGGCGCTAAGCTGAAGTATTGCTTCGGAAGTTTCATGCCGGGATTTCTAGGATCAGGATAACTATCGCTCAATAGGCGATTCAGGGCTGTTGTATAGGCATCAGCACAGTCCCTACAAACCGGGGCATTTTGGTTTCGCAACAAGCCGTAAGACTCAAACGCGTCTTTATTGAAACTAACCAGGGCCACACCACTTGTTGAACCGCCTGGAATCTTCACAACCGGATGTTTCTGTACAGGCTCGCTTACGTTTCCGCATACCAGGCATTGAGCGCCATCTTTTTTGGCCTTGCGCCTGGATCGCGAAAAATATTCACCTACATTGGGTAGTTCGTGTGCAAATCGGTTGTTGTGTTCAAAAGCAAAGAGATCGTTTGATTTGTAACCTTCCCCCTTCAGTTTCTCGATTGCCAGATTGCGTTGGTCGTCACTACTCAGAAAATCCAGGATCGTGGCTAGCGAATCCTCCTTTGTATCCTCGTAAGCATTTTGGATTGATGCTTTGAATAGTCCCCGTCGATGGTTCAAGTCCTTTTCAGAACGCTTTCCATCAGGTTCAACACCCAACACATACTCGGATTTATCCACTAAGAAGTCTGCAACAGCCCCTCGGCTGCGGCCTAACCTCCTGGGAATTGAAAGAGCTTTGGGCCGGGCCTTCTTTCCTGCTCCCTCTCCTAAGGTGGACTGAAGGTTGATAAACCGCCCTCTATCATCCAACACTATGATCCATGCAACTGGTTTTGGTTCAAAGTCAGGATTGTCAAGTAGACCCTCGCCAAGGGCGAGGTCGCGCAAACTTTGAAGTATCATGCGGCAACCTCCCAACGCGGAATTTCGATAACACCATTCTCAATGCGAGCACGGAAGAACACCGGCACATTTCCGCTGGGTTGAAACCGCAAGTCATGAAGCATATAGCCAAGGTCCCTGGTTTCCGTTTGCAAGGGAGGCGGATTCCCCTCATAGAGTTCAACGATTGCTGGAAACTCCCTGCATCCAAGGTAAGGTTGCATATGGGACTGTCCCTTTTCCAACCGCCGTCGAAACATCTCGTCGAACTTTTTTGGATTATCCTCCGGCCCTCTGCGTGGTGTCATGTGGAATGTGGCCTCGACCGCATAATCAACATCGCGAAGGGCGATTGTATTTCGTTGGGCTCGGTCCTCATCCGCGAAGTAATCATCGATAGCGCCACCACCCGACGCCCGCAAAGCATTCGCAACCGTCGGTTTCTTGGTAACTTCGTTTCGTTTGAATTGAATGTACTTGATTGGAGCCAGAAGAAAAATCTTGCGAATTTCCCACCGGATGGCAGGTTTCCATAGTATCGCCTCTAAAATGCCGCGTGCGGCGGAAGGCGTTAGACAATCATAGGTTAGCCTTTCAGTCTTAAACTCAGGCCGGGTAAAAACAGCGTGTTCTCCGCGAATGCGAATTGCATAAGTAAACATATTGACCTCACTGCAGCCTATTATGAATGGCTACAGTGAGATTGTCAATTCATGCTTTGCAAAGCATATTTCAACCCACTCACTCTAGCAATTTGAGTGAGAGCACTACGGCTCTCAAGCTATCAGATCTTCTGGCTCCGCCGCTAGTATCCCCTGCCAGCCGAAGCCCCATCGATCACTGTAGATCCTTGAAAATCCTGGGACTACGGCCCAAAAAGTTTCAGCAATACGTTCGATCGCCCCAGCGTTGCTAAGCGTATCGATTTCTTGGCGATAGAGGCTTACCATAAAGGGCTGGAGCCACCTCATTCGCTGCCTCGACACTCCCCATTGCCGGACATCTTCCACTTTGTCCTGCCAATCACCGTATGGGGCAACAACTGGCTCCCCGTGATTTTCAATCATTCGAAACAGCTTCGCCACCTCTTGAAACTTCATTTGCTTTTCAGCAGTCATGACGGCTGGACCGTCTTGGTCCGCCAACCTGTAAAGCCGCGAAAAGAAATCTCGGAACGTCGCAGGGTCCTTCAAGTCCAATTTGCCAAGGTCCAACATAGTTCGGGCAACTTGCTCTGCTGTGCGCAGTATCCCCTTTGGAGGTTTTGTTGGTGCATTGAAGATGTGTAACCGGCCGTTACCTAATCCTTCGCGATTACACCGCCCTGCAGCCTGAGCCAGTGAATCCGCGCCAGCGAAAGCCCGGTACACTTCTGGGAAATCAATATCCACTCCTGCTTCGACCAATTGCGTAGCAACCAACTTGCATGGGGCGCTGTCCTTGAGCAACTCCTTCACTTTCGCAAGGATCTTTGATCGATGCCTGGGGCACATCCGCGCTGAAAGATGAAGACAATCCGCTCCGATCAGTTCGGCCAGTTTCTGTGCATCATCACGTCGATGCACAATCGCCAATGCTTGACGGTTTGTTTCAAGCTCCGTCGCAAGATCACTCCATTCCAAGGGGATGGAGCCATTCGGCATGATCACTTCGCAACGATCTCGAATTAGTTCAAAATTCTTTGCTGCCTCGGGAACTATTTCCCTCACTCCCTCGAAAAGTGCGGGTTGCGTTCCTGTGCAAAAAACAGTGGTTGTTTTGTAGTTCTTCGCCAATTGGCTAAGCAAATATTTGATCGGCTCAAGCAGATGTACTGGAAATGTTTGTACCTCGTCGAATACTACTGCGCTGCCAACAATTCTGTGCAGCTTTCGGCAGCGGGACGGTCGATTAGAGAACAGACTCTCGAAAAATTGAACGTTCGTGGTTACAACAATTGGAGCATCCCAATTTTCCGAAGCCAGCCGGTTGAACCGAGTCTCTTTGTCGGGATCAACGTTCGTGTGGTGCTCTATCACAGCTTCTTCGCCCATTGCTTCACGAAAGACTTTGACCGTCTGTTCAATAATGCTGGTAAACGGGATAACGACGATCACACGTTGCAAGCCATGGCGCAATGCGTGATCAATAGCAAATGTAAGTGAGGCCAGAGTCTTCCCTCCGCCCGTCGGAACGGTAAGTGTGAATTGCCCTGGTTCCTCTGAAGATCCACTTCGACAGGCTGCCAAAACACGAGCGCGCATTTGGTTCATCGCAGTGTCTCCCGCCGTCGCAGATTTTTCAGCCATGTAGGCATCCAACTTCACTTTCAACTCGGCCAGACACAATTGATTCTCTTGGTTCCTATCAACACCACCGGCGTAGAACTTTTCGGTATCCAGAAAATCGGCGTCGACGAGTGAAGAAAACACCAATCGTGTCCAAAGAGATACTTGGGGACATTGGAGAGCAAAATTAACTGGCGGAGGAACAATTTCCTCTTCCAATTTCTTAGGCAAACCGCCCTCTCGCGCTTCAACAAGGAGTTTTGCTTTATCTTTTAACCGAGCTCCCAATTCTGTCCTATCTGGCATTCCTCCATGGTGGCCAGCAATCACGAACGCCAATGGAAGAGCTTCGCTGTGAGACGCGATCAATGCTCCAACAGAGGAGTGGTCTACCTTGATGTGAGCTTCAGGATCCGATATTCGCTTTTGAAACGCAGCCTGATATTTCCCAGCATCGTGCCACATGCCGGCAAGCCTACCCCAACCCGGTGCAAATTTATTTGCGAAGCATTCGGCTAGTTCGGCTGTTTGGTTCAGATGGTCCTCCAGACCTTGCCATTCTTCATGTGGCCGACCTTGGATGCTGTGGGCGTAGTGTTTCAACTGACTCAGAACTCCTCGATATTCTATGAGATAGAGTCTACACCTTCTTCACTCCTCATTTCTAAGGATTATTCTGAGAAAGCAACGAGAGTTCTCGCATTAGGAGAAATACTGGCGCGAAAATGAGCTCCTATTTATAAAGCGCGGTTAATATCGACTATCTTAATAGGGAGAAGGGAGAAGCAATGCCTTGCTTTAGGGACAGCGATACGGCACAATAGCGTTTTCAGTGTTCACTAATTCCGATAAGCATCCTTGCGCTGCTTAACAGAATGAATCTGCAAAGTATCTGGATGACCAATTGTGTACCGGACCCGAAAGTTCCCAACACGCAGTCGCAAATCCGCCCCTTTCCCTTTAAGCGCTTTCACCCGTCCCGCTCCCGTCTTCGCTAACCGGTGAATCGCCGTCAGAATATTCATCGCGATGTGCTAGGGGATGGGGCGGATGTCGGCTTTCGCTTCGTCTGAAAACTCGATCCGCTTCAATCAGCCAGGACCTTGTTGTTCCGAATCTGATCCATAGTGAATCCGCAATCGGCCACCACTTGCTCAAATGGAGTGCCCTGGTTGTGCTTGAACCATTCTTTGGAACGGGCGGTCGCAGCCTCTTCTTCTTCACTGATTTCCTCGTCCTCAACTGGCATGGCGGTCGAAGCCCGGTCCGCTGGGTCCAGTGATAGGAACTCAAGGAAACGTACAGCAGTGTCCAATTGATCCGCCGGAACGCGGTCAATCAAGGCGTGAGCGTGTTGCTTGTCGGCATTCATCGGACATCTCCTACGCCTTTCATTATAGTCAGTGTGTTACCGTTCGAAAATCAAGATGAGAAAAGCGCTTTAAATCTAAATAGATGGAAACAACGCGTCCCCTTTGCTTAAAGCCAGGTGGACTAAAGAGAAAGGATGGTCAGTCAGCACCTCATCAAGAAAGCTGCGTCGTTTGACGGCGGCTTCGGGCGTGTTAGCGCGGTGCCAACCATGCTCAAGCTCCATCACTGTTATGGAAGACAGCAGGAAGTGGTTTCAGAGTACTCGTCGGAAAGTGACGAAAGAAGTCGGCTTACACTGCCAACCGTAGCCCGCTTCTCCCGTTCCGCTGCAATCAGCAGGCTCGTGTCGAGTACTAATCCCATGCAAGCGCCTCAAATGAGTCGCGCCGTGCATCAATGCCCGCTTGCACATCGTGAGCGAAGTCTTCATCGGCGGTGGGTGCGTCTCCCAGTTTGGCTTCGTAAGCCTTGGCCAGGGCGATGCACTCGCTCAGCTTGCGACCGGGACTCATAGGCGCGAATCGCATTAACACGGCGATGGACCAGTGATACTGCTTTGATAACAATCTCGACGCCTTGCTGCACCTGCGCAATCGCGGCGTGAAGATCCCGAGCCACCTTTGCCTCACTCATGTGTACGGTTGACATCGCTTCTACTATGTGGTGTACCCTTCCATCACAATTCTCAGTTGCTTGCTTGTCCCAGTCACGAGCAAAAATGCCGGACTCTTCAGGATTGTTGCACCGAACTTCTTTGGCTCCTTGTCTTTCCATTTGCACGGCATTTACCATTTCATTGTATGAAAAGAACCAGAATTAAATTAGAAATCCATTTTTTCAGTCTCACAAGAGCAGATTGAATCACTTAAACCCCCCGAATCTAAGAGCGCCAAGCTGCCAGTCACGACCCGTTTCGCTAGGCTTCTAAAGCACTTAACCATATCACCTTCCAACCTGTCTGCTATCCTGTAACCACAATGAGACCAGATGACAAACGCAAACAAACCTCGCGCCTCAACGCGCTGAAATCCACGGGCCCCAAGACTCCCGAAGGCAAACGCCGCTCTGCCTTCAATTCCGTCACCCATGCTGCCTATGTCCAGGAATTCATCCTCCCTGGCGAAGAACTCCCCCACTTCCAACT
>JAYUSZ010000266.1:0-3851 GCA_043755435.1 Bryobacterales bacterium
CAGCGGCAAATCCACCACACTCTATTCGGCGTTGAAGCGCATCAATCTGCCTGACAAGAAGATCATCACCATTGAAGATCCAGTGGAATATCAGATGGATGGCATTAATCAAATCCACGTCAATCCGCAAATTGGGCTGACCTTTGCAGCCGGCTTGCGGCACATTGTCCGTCAGGATCCAGACGTGATCATGGTGGGTGAAATCCGTGATCGCGAAACGGCCGATGTTGCCATTCGCTCCGCACTCACCGGCCACTTTGTATATTCCACGCTGCACACCAACGACGCACCCAGTGCCATTACACGGCTCACTGACATGGGCGTGGAAAACTACTTGATTTCGTCCTCTGTTGTGGGCGTGCTGGCTCAACGTCTGGTGCGCGTAATTTGTCCGGAATGCCGCGTCAGTGCTGGTGATCGTATTGCTCCTGATGGCCGCACGGTGCCAAGTTTCAAGGGTGCCGGCTGCGGTAAGTGTTTCGACGCTGGCTTCAAAGGCCGCGTCGGTATTTTTGAAATGATGGAGCTGAACGACGACATTCGCAAACTGATCATGCGCAACTCCGACGCCATGGACATTACCATTGCAGCCAAGGCCAACGGCATGCGAACGTTGCGCGAAGACGGCTGGATGAAAGTGGAAAACGGCACCACTACCGCCGAAGAAGTGATGCGCGTGACACAGGAATTTTAAGTGACCACATTCTTTTTCAAAGCCGTTGCGTCCGATGGAAAAGTCCGGCAGGGCTCGCTGAGTGGCGAGAGTGACAAGGACATTGCACGCGAATTGCGCCGCCAGGGCTTGACCCCGGTTTATGTGGGTCTGGAACAGAAGAAGGGTTTCGATTTTGAACTCCCTTCGTTTGGCGGTGGCAAGAAGAAGGACGTTCTTTACTTCACCGAAGAGATGGCAACCCTGCTGAATGCGGGTGTGCCCATTGACCGGGCCATCGGCATTGCCACTGAACTTACGGAGCGCGCCACATTCCGCATGGTGATCCTTGATGTGCTGCGAGTGCTGAAAGGTGGCCGTACTTTGGCTGACAGTCTTGCCACGCATCCCGATTATTTCAGCAACCTGTACATCAACATGGTGCGCGCAGGTGAGGCTTCCGGCTCACTATCCACCGTGTTCACACGCTTAAGCGAATTTGAAAAAACACGCGATGAACTTCGCGGCTATATTATTTCCTCCAGCGTTTATCCAGCACTGCTGGCGCTGGTGGGTGTGGGTTCCATTGGGTTAATGCTGACCTTCGTAGTCCCGCGTTTTGCGCAAGTTTTCGCCCAATCGCGCATGCCCATTCCAGCGCCTACAAAAATCATGCTGGAGGCCAGCCGCATCACCACCACCTATGGTCCGCTGACGCTCGGCTTGCTGATTGTGGGCATCGCAATTTTTGTCAGCTACATTCGTACACCAGAAGGGCGCTTGTGGTGGGACCGGTTTCGCTTAACCATCCCGTTGTTAGGGGAAGCATTGCGCAAGGCGGAAACAGCGCGTTTCGCGCGGGCCATGGGGACGCTGGTTGCCAACTCCGTACCCTTAGTTCAATCCATTCAGATTGCCGGGGCAACGCTATTGAACAAGCAAATTGCTGGAGCATTGATCAGCGTGGAACAAGGCGTGAAGCGCGGCGAAGGTATTGCCGGACCGCTTCGCAAGTGCGGACAATTCCCGCCTTTGGCGGCGCACCTTTTAAGCGTTGGCGAAGAGACGGGGCGCATTGATGAAATGTTCAACCGCATGGCCGATATTTACGAAAACGAAACCCGGTCAGCCATTAAAAGGTTGACCACGTTGTTTGAGCCGCTGATCATCCTGATCATGGGTATCATGGTTGGCGCGCTGGTGTTGAGTATGTTGCTGGCAATTACAAGTATCAACGAGGTGGCATTATGAGATTGCAAAAAAGAAGTCGCGCCCAAGCCGGTGTGACGTTGATTGAAATGTTGGTGGTGGTAACCATCATCGCTCTGTTTGCGGCTATTGTTGGGCCCACTCTGTTTAGCAAGGCGGATGATGCAAAGAAAGTTGCCGCACGCCAACAAATCAACCAGATTTCCCAAACGTTAGGGATGTACAAACTGGATACCGGAACGTTCCCCACAACAGAGCAGGGGATTCGAGCATTGCGCGAAAAGCCGAGTAATATTAATCAGTGGAATGGACCGTATTTGCGGATGGAATTGCCTATGGATCCTTGGGGGAACCCCTATGTATACAAATTCCCCGGCGAGCATGGTGACGAGCCTGACGTGGTCAGCTATGGCGGCGATGGGCAACCGGGCGGCACGGGATTGAACGAGGATATTGTCAGTTGGAAGGCGAAGTAACAGCATTGCGCACAACGCGCCCGATTCCTCACAATGCCGGGCAGCGCGGCGTGACGCTTCTCGAAATGCTAGTAGTCGTCACCATGATTTCCATAATGGTCAGCATCTCCTATCCAGCCATCGCTTCAGGCCTTGACACTATCCGCCTGAACTCTGCCGCCGACTCCATCGTTGCATTCCTTGACGGTGCTCTTACTCGTGCCGATCGCAAGCAGATGATGACCGAAGTGGTTCTTCTCCCGCGTGAATCGAAACTCCTGGTGCGTTCACCAGATCCCACATACTTCCACGAAATGGAACTGCCCGAAGGCGTAACCATTGCCCGTATCGCGCCGGAAGTACCCGGGCTTGACCCTGCCAATCCACGAGCATTCTTCGTCTATCCGGGCGGTGCCGCTCCGCGCATTGGAGTTGAATTAGTGAACCGTCGTGGAGTGCGCCGCTTCGTACGCGTCGACCCAATTACAGGCGTTCCCATCATTGAAAAGGTGGAGGCGCAACAGCCATGACATCACGCAGTCAAGCAGGATTCACGCTACTCGAAGTGTTGGTGGCTACCATGATTTTAGGAATCGCCGTTGCGGGCTTGATGAGCAATTTAACGCAATCGCTGGGCAACGTTGCACGCATCACGGACCATGATCGCGGCGTGATGCTGGCCCGCCAAAAAATGGATGAACTCATCACTGCGGCGCGCCTGCCCAGGAATCGCGTGATGGAAGGCCGCTTCGATCCCGCAGTTACAGGAGGCCTCGACGCCGGTTGGCGCGCCACAACAACTCTGCTTGACATGCCTCCGGGCGCAGCCGCCGGTGCAGTAGTGATCGATCGCGTGGATCTTACTGTGTGGTGGAAGAACAATGAGAAGACGCGGACTTTCGCCCTTGAAGGCGTCCGCCGCGGCGTGCTGCTGCCGAGTGATCTTCCATGACACGCCGCAACACACAAGCCGGCACAACCTTGATTGAACTGCTGATTGGCATCTCTCTGATGAGCTTGCTGTCAGTAGCAGTCCTTTATTCCATGCGCCTTGGGCTAAGCAGCCAGGAACGCGCCAACGCAAAGATGATGTCCAATCGACGTGTAAGCGGCGCTGAACGGATTCTGGAACAGCAGATTGCCAACCTGATGCCGATCGTCGGAGAGTGCCGCCCAGACCCGGTTTCGCAACCGCAACAGATTGCATTTTTTCAAGGGGATCCACAGGCCATGCGCTTTGCATCATCCTATTCGCTTGAAGAAGCGCAGCGCGGCTATCCGCAAATTCTGGAATACGCGGTGATCCCAGGCGAGGAGAATCGCGGGGTTCGGCTAATTGTGAATGAACTGCTTTATACCGGAGTGCGCAGCACGCAGGGACTTTGCACGGGTATGGGAATTGATCCATTGCTGAACCTTCCGCGTCCCCGATTTCGGCCCATTGTCGCCATGCCTAGGTCCTTTGTGTTGGCTGATAAATTGGCGTCGTGCCGGTTCTTGTATCGCGAGCTTGTCGACAATCCTCAACCTGGGGA
>JAYUSZ010000267.1:0-3850 GCA_043755435.1 Bryobacterales bacterium
AAGGCCTGTAGATCTCCTTTCCAAGTCAGAGGTTTCTAACTAAATGTCCGGTCACAGTAAATGGGCAACAATCAAGCATAAGAAGGCTGCAACTGATTCCAAGCGCGGCAAGATTTTTACGCGCATCATCAAGGAAATTATGATTGCGGCTCGCAATGGGGGCGATCCCGATGGCAACCCCAGATTGCGCACCGCAATATTGGCGGCCAAAGGCGTATCCATGCCCAATGAAAATATCCAGCGCGCAATCAAACGCGGTACTGGTGAATTGGAAGGCGGCCAGATCGACGAAATTATGTACGAAGGCTACGGCCCTGGCGGCGCAGCGGTGATGGTTGCCGTTGCTACCGACAATCGCAATCGCACCGTGAGTGAAATTCGGCACGTGTTCACCAAGAACGGCGGGAACATGGGCGAAGTGGGCAGCGTGGGTTGGATGTTTGAAAGACGCTCCTTAATTGTGATTGAAGAAGATAAGGCAACCGAAGAAAAACTGATGGACATTGCCCTGGAAGCTGGCGGCGACGACATTCGCATTGAAAACGGCCACTGGGAAATGCATTCCGCTCCGGAATCGCACTATGCAGTCATAAACGCCTTGGCTGCGGCCAAGATACCCACCGTTTCCGCTGACATAGCAATGGTTGCTAAAAACCTTGTGAAACTGGAAGGTAAGGCGGCATCCGGCATGTTGCGTTTGCACGAAGCTTTGGAAGAAAACGATGACGTGCAAAACGTTTTCGCTAATTTTGAAATTGACGATAGTGAACTGGAAGCTTTGGAAAATAGCTAGCCAAAGGAAGTCTGATGCGCGTTCTGGGCATTGATTGCGGCAGTGAGCGCACCGGGTTCGGGGTGATTGATACGGATGGCCGGAGACATCGGTTGGTGGAATGCGGCGTGATTCGAACTAGTCCCAAAGATGCTTTTTCCCACCGCATAGGAATCATCGGCGGCGGCATCAGGGCCATTCTTAAGAAGCATCAACCAGACGAAGCGGCGGTTGAAGAAGTGTTTCACTCCGCCAATACGAAGACAGCTCTAAAGCTGGCCCACGTTCGTGGTGCCGTATTTTTCGTTCTTGGGGAATCAGATATCTTGGTGGGAGAGTATTCCGCTTTAACCGTGAAAAGCAACGTGGTTGGATATGGCCGTGCCGAAAAACAACAGGTTCAAATGATGCTGCGTTCCATGCTGGGGGAAGATTTGGTATTCGAAACTGAGGACGCCTCCGACGCAGTAGCTGTGGCTGTTTGCCATGCCACCCACCGCAGCACCGAACTCCGCATGACCGGCGTTTCCATGGGAGCATTGTCATGAGGCTCTCCCATGCGTTGCTGACAGCCACCCTGGCTTTTTCCGAACCGAGTATCTATTACTCAAAACTATTTCCCGGTTCGAAACCCGAATGGGTGGGCGTTCAAGTAATGCGCGATGGCTCCGTGGAATATCGCGAAACGAAGGACGAGGAACCTCTGCGCTTTAAGCTGGATAAAACAGACGTGGACCTGATCTTCAACCTAGCTGACAAACTTGGCCATTTTTCACGTCCCCTTGAAAGCGGTCTTCCTGTAGCGAAAATGGGCGAAAAGTCCTACCGCTATGAAGATGGCCCAGTGAAGAGCGAAGTGAAGTTCAACTATTCCCAGGACGCCGACGCCCAAACTTTGCAGGATTTCATGGAACGAATTGTAGAAAGCGAGCAGGCTTTAATCAATCTGGAACGAACGGCGCGCTTCGATAGGCTAGGTGTAAATCAAGCACTGCTGCAGTTGCAGATGCTGGTTGAGCGCAAGCGAGTGGTTGCGCCAAATCAGTTTCTAAAAATGCTGGATCGAGTTGCTAAGAATGATGTGTACTTAAATATGGCTCGGGATCGGGCAGCACAGATGGCCGCCAATTTCAGAGCACCAGCAGCAGCTACCGCGGAGGGTAAATGAGAGTCGCAATCGCATTGCTGTGGTGTGGCGTGGTTTGGGCTCAGCAATCTCAACAGGCAGACCAGGACGATTTACGTACTCGGCTTTCCGAAGCAGGCAACTCAACTCCCGAATTTTCACGCGCCCTTGAAGCCCATCTTAAGAAGTTTCCTGCTTCCACTCAAAAAGCAGAAGTGGAACGAACTCTCTTCCGCGCAGCCATTGAGTTGAAAGATAACGATCGAGTTGTGAAGTATGGTGCTGCAATCCTTTCAACAGACCCCGAAGACATGCAAGCCCTTGAGTTCACCGCCAGAGCCCTCTTGGTTTCCGATTCCAAAGAAGCTGCAACCAAAGCTCTGGTATTTGCCAAACAGTTTGAAAAGGTGTTGCGTAACCTTGAACCTAAACCCGGAGCCGAACCTCTCCGTTGGCAGCAACGCGCCGAATTGGACCAAAGCATGGGTCGCGCCCTGGTGTTCCAATCAAGAGCAGTCGGAAATCTCGGTCAAGTTGAAGAAGCGTTGAAGCTTGCCAAAACCAGCTTCGAAGTAAATGGATCAGCAGAGGCTGCGCGCGAACAAGCTCGCTGGCTAGGAAAGCTGAACAAGTTCGACGAAGCTGCGGAGAACTTTGCGCTGGGCTATGCTTTAGCTGCCAATGATGTGGAGCGTGAACGTGATTTGAAGTTGCTCCGTGAAACCTGGAAAAAGGGTCACCCCGATGAAACTGGCGCTGGCGATAACTTGATTATCGGCTTTGACAAGGCAGCACAAGTACGGGCTTCTCGAAAAGCGAAACTGCAAGCAATTGACCCCAATGCTTTGGAAACCGATGCAATGCGCTACACGCTCCCTGGCGTTGCTGGAATCAAACTTCCCTTGGGGTCTCTCAAAGGAAAAGTGGTCATCATGGACTTTTGGGCCACTTGGTGTGGACCTTGCCGCACGCAGCATCCGCTCTATGAAGTAGTCAAAAAGAAATTCAGCGGCCGGGATGATGTAGTTTTTCTAGCCATCGCCACTGACGAAGAACCCGCACTGGTAGAACCGTTTCTAACGGCGCAAAAATGGTCTAAACAAGTGTACTTTGAGAGCGGGCTTTCCCGGCTGCTAACCGTCAGTTCCATTCCAACAACCGTTATCTTCAATAAGCAGGGCGAGGTTGCTAGCCGCATGAATGGCTTTGTGCCGGAACGATTTGTGGATTCTCTCACCGATCGCATTCAGCAAATTCTGGCAGAGTAAATAATGGCCTTTAACCGTGTGATTTGGATTGTGTTAGACAGCGTGGGCATCGGCGAAATGCCCGACGCCGCAGCTTACGGCGATGCCGGCAGCGACACCCTTGGAAACATTGCCCGTCAACGGTTGATGTACCTCCCGAATTTTTCACAACTAGGGTTAGGCAATATCAAGCCTCTCGTTGGTATTCCGCCATCAGCGGCCCCAACCGCTAATTTTGGCCGCTGTACTCTGGCCTCCCCTGGCAAGGACACAACCACAGGGCATTGGGAAATGGTCGGCATCCATTTGGAAAAGCCCTTTCCAGTGCATCCCAATGGCTTTCCGCAAGCATGGATCACTGAGTTTGAGGATAAAATCGGCCGTCGAAGCCTAGGCAACAAAGCTGCATCAGGCACGGAGATTATCAAGGAACTAGGTGAGGAGCACGTCCGCACCGGTTCGCCCATTGTCTATACCTCCGCCGATAGCGTTTTCCAAATCGCTGCGCATGAAGAAGTGATTCCGCTTTGGGAACAGTACAAGATTTGTGAAACAGCTCGAGAGATGCTTCGCGGCGATCGCGAAGTCGGTCGCGTAATCGCGCGTCCCTTTGAAGGCGAGGCTGGCCATTTTGTGCGAACATCGAACCGCAAAGATTACGCCGTGCCTCCACCCAAAGGCATGCTTCTCGATCAGTTGTCCGAA
>JAYUSZ010000268.1:0-9556 GCA_043755435.1 Bryobacterales bacterium
ATTCTTTTTCGCAAAGCATATGAACTTGGCGCAGCCAAAAGCCGTTTGATGGTGTGTGCTATTGGAGGTGCCCAAGTAATGGCTGATCAGGAGATGTTCAATATCGGCAAGCGTAACCAGTTGGCACTGCGAAAACTATTGTGGAAGGCAGGTGTGATTTTACGGGGAGAAGCCGTGGGTGGTAGTGCCTCACGAACAGTGCGGCTCGAAATGGCGAGCGGTCGTGTATTTGTACGGGAAGCGGCGGGCCCTGAGTCGGAATTGTTCCGGCAACCGAGTACTTTTCAGCAGGCCTAAAGGAGCTATATGGCATTCAGTGTTTTGATCGTCGACGATTCGCCGGCAATGAGAGCCTTCATAAAGCGTGTAATCGATATGTCTGGATTTGATGTGGGCACCTGTATAGAAGCTGGTGATGGTGAAGAGGCGTTGGAAATTCTCACTCGAAGTTGGGTGGATATTGTGCTTACGGATATCAATATGCCACGAATGAGCGGAGAGGAATTAGTCCGCAAGATGCACGACGATGAAATGATGAAGGAAATTCCTATAGTCGTGGTTTCAACTGATTCTACCAAGATTCGCATAGAAACAATGATTAGCCTGGGGGCGAAGGGATACGTAACCAAGCCATTCCACCCTGAACAATTACGTTTTGAATTGGAGCGAGTGTTAGAGGTGTCCAATGTCTAGTTTGATAGCTCATGATTGGGCAGCTCTTTTGGGCGCTTCGTCAGAAGAAGTGCTGGAAACAATGTTTTTTTGCAGTATCTCGCAGTCTTCTCCAGATCAACTCTTGGGAGAATCCATATCCGCGAATCTTCGTTTCGTAGGAAGTCCGTCAGGAATAGTTACTGTTCAATTATCAACCAGTGCGGCACGCGAAATGTCCGCAACTTTTTTGGGGATTGAGGTGGGTGTGGTTTCTGATAACCAAATGGATCAGGTGGTTGGAGAACTTGCGAATGTCATCTGCGGACTCACCTTGAGCAAAGCCGCATTCTGCGAGACGTTTAGGCTAACCCACCCAGAAATTGTAAGGTCAACTTCCGCTCTACCCCTTGATGCAACATCAGGTATTGTTTTGAAGCTTGACAACGGATTGTTTGCTGCTTTTATCGGTCTGGATCGGATAGCTGCAAATAATTCTGCAGAGTAAAACACAACGAGGACAATTCAAGAAAATGGGTTTGCCTGAAAGAAACGTCCGTAGGTGCACGAAGCAGATCCGGGTTCTCATAGTCGATGATTCTGCGCTGGTTCGACGTATCTTGTGTCAGGCGATTTCGCAAGATGAAGACATGCTGGTTGTAGGCACGGCTTCGGATCCATTTATCGCCCGTGACAAGATACTCGAGCTTCGCCCCGATGTCGTTACCTTGGACTTAGAGATGCCGAGAATGGATGGACTGACTTTCTTAAGGAAGATAATGAAGTACCATCCACTGCCTGTTATTGTCATAAGCTCTGTTGGGCAGGCATCCGCAGCTCACACTATCGAGGCCTTAAGATTAGGGGCGGTAGAAGTAGTCGCAAAACCGAATGGTTCGTTCTCCGTCGGAGAACTGGTTTCCACACTGCCAGACCGGATAAGAGCCGCAGCACAATCGAAGAAGGTGACGGCGGAAAGGAGGAACGGTGTTCAATTGATGGAACAACCAGTTCGGCGTCAACTATTAATTGCTATTGGTGCGTCCACAGGAGGTACAGAGGCAATTGAAAAAATATTGATTGCGATGCCAGCGGATTGTCCACCCATTTTGGTGGCGCAACACATTCCTGCAGGGTTTTCTGCAGCTTTTGCAAATCGCCTGGACAGTTTAGCGAGTATTAGCGTTAAAGAGGCGGAAGATGGTGACGCTGTTCTCCCAGGGTGTGCACTCGTCGCTCCGGGCAATTTCCATATGCTTCTGCAGAATTCACTATCTGGACTAAGTGTTTGTATCCAGTCTGGCCCAATGGTACGTTATCAACGCCCTTCTGTAGATGTACTCTTTAAATCGATTGCGGAATGTTTAGGGGACCAATGCGTAGCTGTACTGCTTACAGGAATGGGCTCCGATGGAGCGCAAGGACTGCTTAAATTGCGGCAAACCGGCGCACGAACAATAACCCAAGATGAGGCAAGTTGTGTAGTCTATGGCATGCCTCGAGAGGCTGTTAGAATAGGAGCATCGGAGCAAAGCTTGCCGCTTAACAGGATTGCTTCGGTTCTACTCGAGAAGCCCTCCCGGCCCGTTTCGCCGACTAAAACCGTCAAGAAAGAGATTAATAATGTCTAGCCCTAAATTTGACTACGATCTTGTTGTGATTGGCTCCGGACCAGCAGGCCAACGGGCCGCTATTCAGGCCGCAAAGCTTGAAAAAGCTGTGGCCTTGATAGAGAAAAAAACCGTACTTGGGGGAATGTGTATCAACACCGGTACGATTCCATCAAAGACGCTTCGGGAGGCTGTTATTGAATTGACAGGATACCGTTCCCGCGAATTCTATGGCTCCTCCTACTCTGTCAAGCAGAACATCACTATGGAAGACCTTCTCTTTCGAACAGAGAAGGTCATCCGGCATGAAATTGATGTTGTTCGTCATCAATTACTGAGAAACCGTATCGAGCTCCTTGTCGGATCGGGATCATTTCAGGATCAAAATACAATTCGAGTGGATTCACCGGATGGTCATAGCCACCAACTTGTATCTGCCGAGAAGATTATCATTGGTGCCGGTACAATCGCAACAAGGGACGAGCATATTCCCTTTGACGGGAAATCGATATTCATTAGCGACGATATTCTCTACTTGAAAAACCTTCCCCGCACAATGGCTGTTATTGGAGCAGGGGTTATTGGCTGCGAATATGCGACAATGTTCGCCGCGCTTGGAGTTCGCGTTACTTTGGTCGACAAAAGACCGCGACTAATGAGTTTCATCGATGAGGAAGTGGCCGACGCGTTGACTTACCATATGCGGGAGAACCGTGTCCAAATGAGATTGGGAGAAGAGGTGAGTGGTATTGAACAGCTATCCGATGAGCATGGAGAGCGTGTAAATATTCATCTTGCATCTGGAAAACAAGTAATCGCTGACAAAGCTCTTTATTCCATCGGCCGAACTGGGAACACATCAGCCTTAAATCTTGGCTGCGCAGGTATTGTCCCGGATGAACGCGGAAGGATCACGGTGAACAAGCACTATCAAACCTCGAACCAGCATATCTACGCCGTTGGGGACATTATCGGCTTCCCAAGTCTGGCTTCAACATCAATGGAGCAAGGAAGGCTGGCCGCTTGCCATGCATTCGGGATTGCTGCTACTAGCGTTCCTGCGTTGTTCCCATATGGCATCTATACGATTCCAGAAATCTCCATGGTTGGGAAGACGGAAGAGGAACTAACCAAAGAGAATGTTCCCTACGAAGTAGGGAAAGCCAGATACAGAGAGATTGCCCGTGGCCAAATTATCGGCGATTCAACGGGTTTGTTGAAGCTGATCTTTCACCAAGAAACCAGGGATCTCCTAGGTGTCCATATCATCGGGGAGGGTGCCAGCGAATTGGTTCACATTGGGCAAGCGGTCTTGGCCTTCAAGGGTAAGATCGACTACTTCATCAATACTGTTTTCAACTATCCTACTTTGGCTGAGTGCTACAAAACAGCGGCCTTCGACGGAATTAACCGATTAGGAATTTAGCCCGATCAAAGAGCCTTGCCCTTGGTAAGGATTCTGCGCAAGTAGTCGATTTGGCCCAAATGATAATTCAAATGGCCATGCAAATGAATCAGGAAAAAATGAGTAGTCATTTCCTCGCCCAAAACCTTTTCTGGATATAGTGCGAGTAATTGGGGCTCCTTCAATGATTCAACCACTTGTGGCACCATTGCCCCTACAAATTCAATGCGCTGCAACAACTCTGAAGCCGCAACCGGTATATTTTCAAACTCGCTTGGGCGATTGCGAGTATAGTCAATCCCACCCAGTTGCCGACCAATGTATTCTCGTAGATTGCCAACTAGGTGAAGTACAAGGTTTCCCGCCGAGTTCGCGATTCCCGGAAGCACCATCCAAAGTTGGCGCTCCTCTTCAAACGACTGTATTTGCTTTGCCACTTTATTCAAATCACGCGCAAAGAGCCTAGCCAAATCATTGACCATTCATCTACCTCAAAAGTCAGCCATCACCGTAGTTTTTGAAAAACCTGATGACTCTAGAGTAGCGAATTTCCTTAGGTTGCTTCCGCAGCATATATTTGACAAACTCAGAGAGTTAAATGATTCTTCCCCGCCAACGGTTTGAACGGATTCTTGTATTGAGCTCCCTTTGGGGTGTTTCGTTTATTGGAGCGTCTGTACGCGTCAGTGCCCAGACGGAAGTGCTTAATTATCAAGTGGAATGGCGATTCATGACTGCCGGCAGGGTAAAAGTAGCCGTTACCAAATCAGCCTCTGCCGCAAATGGAAAACTTGAGGTGCAGTCCTTGGGAATAGTCTCTATGCTGTTCAAGGTCAATGAAAACTATGAAGCGGTTTGGCGTCCAGATTTTTGCGCTCAGTCGACACATCTTTTCTCTGAAGAAAACAAGCGGCACAGAGAAACCACGATTCTTTACAACGGCCCTGGGAACAAGACACAGTTTGTTGAAAAAGACCTAGTAAAAAACACGACGATATCGAATAGCATTGCAGTGCCTGCCTGCGTTGCGGATGTTCTGGGTGGCCTGCAAAAACTAAGGGCACTTAAGTTGACACCGGGAACTTCCTCGCAGATCCCCATCTCTGATGGCAAGAAATTTGTAGAAGTAAAGGTCGACGTTCAAGAAAAAGAGAATGTGAAAACTGCAACTGGAACCTACAAAACCGTTCGAATGGAAGCATTTCTATTCAACGGCGTTCTCTATGATAGGGCAGCCAGGTGTTTGGTTTGGGTTACCGACGATGAGAAGCGCATTCCTGTGAAAATCCAAATTCTCATGCGGTTGCACATTGGAACGGTAACTTTGCTACTCGATCAATCAGCCTAAAAGGGGGATAACAATCGTGAAAAATTTGTCCATGTATTTTGTGATTCCGATTTGTTCGGTAGTCGTTTGGGCTCAAAGTGTTGATGGATTCCTAACACCGCAGCAGAGTTCTCAAGTTATTGAACGCAGTTGGCAATTGATGGATTCCTCGCAAGCGACAATTCCTGGTTTAGCACAGGCGACGGCACTATTGGCGTCTGAAGCTAAGCACGCGAATGCGAAGTTAAAGGACAATGGCCGCCCCATGCCATCGGAGGTTTATGCCTTCTTAGTACAATTGCGCGCCTACTTGACGTTGTCCGACGCACTTCCTAAACCCACCTTGTTTTCGGAACAACACCGAGGGCAGTTTTCAGAATTGCGAGCGAACGTGGATTTGCTTGATGGACATTTTCGGGCTTTGATGGTTCGTACCGAAGGTCAACTAAGGCCAGCAGACCGTGACAATTTACGGCGTTATGCTGACGCGAATGCAAAGTTGGCAGCTCCTTCAAATGATAAGCCAAGGGTGCTTTTTTATGGCGACTCGATTACCGATGGCTGGAAGTTGAGTTCTTATTTTCCGGACAAGGATTATGTAAATCGCGGCATCAGTGGGCAGATCACTGGTGAAATGCTTGGGCGGATGCAGGCCGATGTAATCGCGAACAAACCAGCGGCCATGATCATTTTAGCTGGCACCAATGACCTTGCCAGGAAGGTATCGGTGGATACTGTAAAGAACAACTTGAAGATGATCTCTGAACTAGCGGAGGCGCACAAAATCAAAGTAATTTTGTCGAGTATTCTGCCAGTCAGTGATCACCACAAAGATGTGAATCCACGGTATGAGATGACGAAGATTCGCCCCCCAGAGAAGATCCGGGAAATCAACGCCTGGATGGCGGCCTTTGCTAAGCAAAAAGGGTTTGTTTACTGCAACTATTATGATGAGATGGTGGAATCAAGTGGTCAGCTGAAGGCTGAGTTGGCTGCGGATGGATTACATCCCAACGAGGATGGCTACAAAATAATGGCTCCAGCGGCTCAGGCAGCGATTGACCGTGCTTTGGCAATTGTAAATCCAGTGCAACAAAAAGGGACGAAGAAACGTCCATCCTACTAAGGATTCTTGTGTTTCGATTTTTCATATTACTCGCAGTTCTCTCGGTTAGTGCGTTCGGGCAAATGAAGATGACGGTTGCTCAACTCAAGAGCTTCATTTCTTCTTCGAGGCAATTGAGGCACGATGATAAGAAAGTTGCCGAATACTTGAAGAAATTCAAGATGGCTGAGAAACTGGATGACGGCACGATTACCGAATTGCTGGCAACTGGCGCAGGGCCGAAGACGGCTGAGATACTGCGCGAGATGCGTGATTCAAGTAAGGCCCTTCCCGCTGCGAAAATCGTTCCTTTTGCTGTGGTCCAAGAAGGGCCAGGCATTCCACCGCCATCAACTGAAGAGCAACGCAAGGTTTTACGGCAGGCAACAGAGTTTGCTACGAGCTATACCAAACAATTGCCGAATTTTCTGTGCGTCCAGGTGACTCGTCGGTTCTATGACCCATCGGGCTTGGAGTTCTGGCAACGTGCCGATGTGCTGAATGCTAAGCTTAGCTTTTTTGAACAAAAAGAAACCTACCAATTGATGAGTGTAAATGGGCAGGTTCCTAAACTTGATACATCTATGGATCAACTAGGCGGGAGTACTTCAAGTGGCGAATTTGGATCCTTGATGAAGATGATATTCGATGATAAGTCCTATGCCAAGTTTCAATGGGAACGCTGGGGAAAATTGCGTGGGCGATTGACTCATGTATATTCGTTCTATATTGCACAACCCAATTCCGGTTATATGCTGGTTTATGAAAAGACCACCGAATACAAGCCTGCTTTGCGCGGCACAGTGTTCGTCGATAAGGACACCCAAATGGTGTTACGACTTGCCTTCGATGCTGTCGATATGCCACCTTCGTTTCCAATTCAAGGGACCAATGTAATGTTGGACTACGATTTTCAGACTCTCAGCGACCAAACGTTCTTGCTGCCGCTTCGTGCCGAATTGAAGAGCAGATCTGGAAAGCTTTTAACGAAGAACGAAATTGAATTTCGTATGTACCGGAGATTCAGTGCCGATACTACAATCAAATTTGACGTGCCCGATGCGCTGCCTGAATCACAAACCAAGGAACAGCCAATCAAACCATAGGTGTATTCTATGAAGCTGTATCTTGCATTGATGTTGGCCGCTGGACGCATTGAGGCACCCTTGGGCTTGGACGCCTATCTGCCGGTGCCAGATAGTAATCCGCTCACTTCTGAAAAAGTAGCGTTGGGAAGGCGACTCTTCTTTGAAAAACGACTGTCGCGGGACGGAACAATTTCCTGTGCGACCTGTCATGAACCATCTCGAAGTTATACGGATGTTTGGCCAAAATCGATCGGCGTGAATAGTCGACGTGGAGAGTTTCGCAGTCCGCGCATTATTAATCGTGTCTACGGGAAGAGTTTTTTTTGGGATGGCAGAGCGAAGTCATTGGAAGACCAAGTGGCGCAACCAATCAGCAATCCTTTGGAGATGGACCTTCCAGTTGACGATGCGGTTGCCCGGCTTTCCGGCAGCGGTGATTACAATGGGATCACCTTAAATATTCTGCGAATGGCACTGGCAAGCTATGTGCGCACCATTCTTTCTGGGAATGCTCCTTATGACCGCTTCGTTGCTGGCGACAAAACAGCACTAAGCGAAACGGCTAAGCTGGGGTTGAAAGTCTTTCGCGGAAAGGGTGGTTGTCTTTCCTGCCACATTGGACCGAACCTCACAGATGAAGCGTTGCACAACACTGGAGTGGGCCGTGGTTCGTTCAAAACGCCCACACTGCGCGATGTAGCCCGGCAAGGTCCTTACATGCACGACGGGAGCTTATCGACATTGGAGGACGTGATCGACTATTACGATAAAGGCGGCAATAGAGTAAAGGACTTGGACGCAGAAGTCCAGGAACTGCATCTGACGTCTGAAGAAAAGCATGGGTTATTGGAATTTCTCAAAGCGCTGACTGGAGTACTTCGGGAGGGGATGTGATCGGCGGGGTGCTGTTGGCGTTTCAGATGTTCTCGCCAACTGACCCTGCCCAGTTGCGGCCGCTTTATGAACAGGCAATCGCGCAACGCAAATTGAAATTTGGGGCGACGTCTGTGGAGTTCGCCGCAGCGATGGGAGATTATGGTCGATTTCTGACTCGAATAGCCGACACATCGGGCGCCACTGATTGGTTAGAACAGGCTGTTAAAGTTGCTGGTCGTCTGGAAGATAAGCAAGCGCTGGCGCTAACTTTGGAGCGAACCGATCAACATCGAGCCGAAGCTTTTCATGAAGAGGTTGGTAGAAAGGCGAAGGATGAATTGGCTGCTGTCAGTTGGTCACGGCTGGGTGCATTACTGCAGGGGCGTGGTGGTTTGCCACAAGCGGCGAAGGCCTATCGTGCTGCCATCGACGCTTCCGCTAACGAAGAAAAGCGGGCAATTCGGCTGAATGAACTCGCACTTCTTTATAAGGGAGAAGGGAATTTGAAGGACGCCGAACCACTGTTACGCCAAGCGGTAACACTTCAACAGAAATTGCTGGGCCCCACTAGTCCGGAGTTGGGTGCGACGCTGAACAATCTTTCCGGGCTGCTATTCGATGCTAGGAGAGCGGCTGAAGCTGAGCCATTGGCTCGGAGGGCTCTCGACATTTTCGATGGTACGCTTGGACGCACACATGTTCGGACGGGGATTGCGGTAAGTAATCTTGCCGATGTGTTGATGGCTCGCGGAGCAACGGTGCAGGCTGTCAAGCTGTATCAACGCGCTTTGGCTATTTTTGAAAAAGAATTGGGGCCGACGCATCCATGGACGAGGGATGTGCGGCTGGCGCTTGCTCAATAGTTTGGAAGGTAAGCGCAACACGGCATCGCGAACAGACAAACATATTTTTCAACTGGCGTTCTTCGTTTTATCGTCTGGGCTGCCAACCACGAACAGCCTGCTTTTTAGGGCTCACATTCATGGTTCTCAGCCATGTTTGCGATTCAGATTCCATTTAGAACGCCAGAGGATTTAATTGCCTCGAGGACTCAATATTTTGGGAAGTTGCTGGCCAGCAATTTGTCTTCCTGAATAAAGCGTCTCATAGGTCTTGAAGGCGCCGGACTCTGCATTTTTGCAAGCGGATGAAAAGAGGGAAGATTGAGTTGGACTAGCGTTGGTGATGGCCAGTTTTCGTGGTCCTGAAAACTGGGCTCATGGCCGTAAATTGCCCTTCCGATAAATCCCAATCCAATGATTGGTGAATGCAAGTTTGGCCTGTGGACGTACTTGTGGCATGTGGCATCCGGTGCAAGTCTTGCCTGTCGCAATTGTGGTTTTGTGAGTTGGCTTTGCGTGGCAATTGCTGCAAAAGGCGTCGTAACTTGCTCGGGCCAGTGGCTCATGAGGCTTGTGGCATGTGATGCACTTCAGGGCTCCGTTCGATTTTTTAAAACAGGCGCTCTGATTGAGGTAAATGGGCTGGTGGCGG